>NZ_CP049888.1:0-323776 GCF_011304355.1 Weissella coleopterorum
ATCCATTATCCTTTACGTTAAAGTCTTTTCCACCAGCTAGATCATAATTGATTGCTTGCCAAAGTCCATTTTCAAATGTAACTTCATCAACTCGAATTGAATTGTACAATGTATATTCATTTCCAGCTTGCTTAAAACGTTCAATTGCACTCACTGAATTAGTAGGTGGATCAAGTGGCGCTGGATTATCAGGTTGTTCGCCTTCATAACGCCACACTTCAATATACATCGGCACTGAACGGTTATAATAGTCGTTCCAGTTCCATGATGTAATGGCAGTATTATACTGTCCGTCAGTTGAATAGTCACACGAAATAAAATTTGATCCATCCATCATCACACCGGTATGACCACCAGCTCCACCAGAACCAGACATATCAGGCGACCATGACATTAGAATCACATCTCCACGTTCTGCATTCCAATCTTCATTAGCTGAAATACGTACAAAGCCATTCGCCGCTAAATATCCACCAAGTGTTACAGTTGAAAATAAGAAGCTGGGCTTAGATGCTCCCGCCTCGTATACTGCTTGCGTCACAGTTCCAGAACAGTCACCTGTTCCATCCGATCCATTACGCGATCCTTCCATAGAATAGGTAATAGTTCCACGTCGTTGTTCAAACCACGCTGGAATTGCATTTTTATTAATTGCCATAATTAGTTACTTCCTTTCAATTCTTTCACTGCTAATTCAATAGCTGCATCAATTTGTTTGGTACTAAATTTGTATCCAAGCTTATTTGCGTTCAATCTATTAGTTAAGAACATAAGTGCTGTACGTTTCTTCTGTTCCCCACCAACTTGTGCGTATGTTTCTGCATACTGCACTGCTTGTAACGCCCATTGAGACATGAGTTGTAAATTCTTGTCTTTGGTGTGCGCTCCAATATATTTGGCTACAAAAAAAGCGACCGCTGATAAGATACCTGTATCCCACAGTGCCGCTACTAATTTAATTGCTTCATCCATTAAACTGTTACTCCTTTCATACGAGCCTCTAGTTCCGTAATCTGAATTTGTAGTTTGTCCACTGATTCAGTAGCCACCTTTAAAGCTGTTTGTAATTCAGCGTTTTGCTTTACTAATTCGCCATTTGTTTTGATTAATTCTTCGTTTAATAATTGTACTTTTGCCATCTGATCAAACACTCGATCATCATGGTTGTCCTCTGTACTAACTTTTTTAGCCAAATATCCAATTATTCCAGTAACTAAGCCGAACAAAGCAATAGCTACCTTATCACTCATCTACTGTGTCCTCCTCTGGTTTATCAATTGGCACTAAATCGTTATTTGGCTCTACCGTTTCGTTTTCTGGAACAATAATTTGATCATATTCATCTTGCGTAATCATTTCTGTATCTAAAAATAATTTAATATCATCTTCCTTATATAATCCCATTTCAAAATATTGTTTAATTGTTGGAAACATCTTTATCTCCTTTCAGCTCGTCAATAATCTTATTTTGTTTCTCAATCAAAACACCTTGCTCTTTAACTTGCTTAGTCAATTGCGCGATTGAAAACATCATCTGTGCCTGTGTCATTTGATCTTGTGTTGGCTTTTGACTATCCAACCATTTCAAATATTCTGTTTTATCCCAATCTCGCCAATCATCCGTTTCTGGACGATAGATTGAAATAAATTGTGACATATTCATATCTGGGTCAAATGGTTTTGATTGAGTATAATACTCATCGTTTGGCTGTAATGACGTCATCCCGGTATATTCTTTTGTAACTTTGTCATATAAATAATGCATTGTTTTACCTCCTATATATTAAGATCGAATTACGGGCCAAATTCCGTCTCCGGTTGCGGTATATTCCCCAGCACCAAAGTTTTTAAGTTGTCCTGTACTAATCAAAATTAAAACTTGATCATCATATCGGCTACTAATAATGGCATCAGGCATATTAGAAGTACCGGCCGAAGAAACCAAAGATGTTGGTAAATAATCAGCTGGAATTTTTTCTGTTGTCGTTGCTCCACCAGCTACCTTTCCAGTCATACCAGAAATGGTGGTATTAACATCATTAGCCGTTCTGTTCAATTTAATAGTAGAACCAGCCGGACCTTTAACAGTTGTACTCATTTTCCCAGCATATGCAATCCAAGGCGTTACAACTGGTGATGATCCGGCAAGATACAAGGTACGTGTGAATGCCCAGCCTTCATAAGTTTTTAAATCCTGTTGAACAATTGTCCCACCAGAATTTACCGCAACGGTTAAAATAAATGACTTTCCCTTTTCCGTACTTGGGTTAGTGATTCCATTCTTGATTGTTGCTGCGTTGGCGTTTGCCCCGCTATCATAAACACCCGGTGTACGCATGTTATTTAAATCAGTATTAGCAGCAATAAGCGTCGCACTAGATACCCAGTTCCCCTTGGCATCAATTAGATTTTTATTTTTACCATCTACACGTTTTCCGAAAACTCCGTCTCTGTTAAAGAAATATGGAGCATTCGATGTTAAGCCCGTATCAGGATTTTGCATATTTGGAATAATCCAAACATTCTGATCAGAAGCCAATATCGTATCTTCTTGATTACCACTTGCGGGTAGACCTTCTGGAATTTTACCTTGTTGAACCCTTACTGTATAACTTCCAGCTGATTCCCCAGATCCAAAAATATTTAACCCGCCCGCTCCAAATCCATACATAGCATCATCAGTTATCAACTTCTTGTATGTTCTGATAGGTGCATGTGATACTCCATCAGCCCCACCATAAACTTGGAAAGGGAACGTTACAACATCCAACTCACCCGCTTTAATATGAATGCCATTAGGACCAAAACTATTATTTTTGGTGAATTCATTATTTTCATGAAGCATGGCCACATCTTTTGAATCAATTTTTGCTTCTAAATCTGCTAATTCTTTTTTTAATAATTCGAGCGTTTTGTCTTCAATTCCGATCTTGTCGGCTAACGGCTTAAGCATGGCTTCAATTTTATCGATCATTTCTTGAACGCTATCGATGTAGTCTTTTGACCCATTCGCAGTGAAAATAATATTATTTTCAAGAACGTTAAATTGAATTGGAATGGATGAAATAACTACCCCTGTGTTATCTTCAACGCTCATATATGCTTCTTCGGTATCGCCCGCTGCTTGATATAATTCGGATGGAATTGTCATTTCAAACAATCCACCAGTTGCTGAAATAACATCAGTTACCCCGGAAATACGTTTGATTTTACCTGCTGCATCTTTAACAGTAATAACAACTGTTTGATTTGAAATGTCGTGCGGTAAATTACCATCTTTCATGGCAAAATACGCTACCCGTCCATTGTCACCTTGACGACCATTCAACTGTTCCAAAACAGTACTATCAGTCGTATTTAACAATGTATTTACGATGGCGAACTTACCTTGATTTTTTGCTGGAATTCCCATGTTTACTTCCTTTCCATTAATCCATTAAGGATTACGATTTCTTGTATTTTAGTAATTGTTTTATTGCATACGCTTAGTTGGTTATTATAGGTAGACTTTAATGTTTTAAAATCCAAGGCGTTGATCAACCAATATTCAATTCCAACAACGCCGTTCCCGTACATATCAACCAAATCGTACTTATATAAAACTTTTAATAAGTCATTAATTTTATTTTTTAGTAACAAAAAAGCGTTCCCTAGATTGAGATGCGCTTTTTCATCATATTCACTAATGACTGGTTTTTTAATTGCAGGCGGTACTTCGTCAATCAATGCAGCTTGTTTTAATGCTGAATATAATTGAATTACATTAACGTCCGCTTTCATTAAATTATTAATAATATCGTTCATATTATGTTTTCACCGCCTTTAATTCCCCGCTATCAGTAACTGCCAAAGTGAATTTTGTACCATTTGGACTAGTTAATAATAGTTCGTTTTTGCTAGTAAATGGCTTACCTTTAACTGCGTTCCAATGTGTCAATGCGTATGAAGGGTTGCCATCCGGATCGGGATATTGAACAATTGGCGTTTTAACAGTTGGAATAACATTATCTGATTTTGCAAAGTTAGCCCATGCCTTACTATCACCATAGAAAATATCTAAATCCAAATTTCCATCATATCCAGATAATTTACCGTGCGACGAATATTGTTGCATGGCTGGCTGTATCCAACTACCAAATCCATTGCTGTCCGTCCAAGGATCGCTTTGATAACCCGTCTCATTATTATTAGCATATTGTGCAAACCATAATGCGTAATCCTTAGAGACCGAAGACCAGTCAAATTGAGCTGTCACACTTTTTGACATATAAATAATCGGTCTGATTCCAGTTTGATTATAAACATAGTCCATAAATGTTTTAGCATAGGCTACACCATTATTTACGACGCTAGCTTCCCAGTCTAAGAATAAAACCGCTTTACCTAAATACCCTTGAATATTAGCTAAAAAGTACGTTGCTTCTGCCTCTGCACCACTTCCGTCCGCAAAGTGATAGACGCCTAATAATTTATTAGATTTAATCACTTGTTGAACTTGATTATCACAATCCGGACTTACATAATTAACACCCTGTGTAGCTTTTACAATTACAAAATCAGCAGGAACATTAGCGATATTTATACCGGATTGATAGCTTGATATATCTATTCCATTTAGCGACATTTTTATTCCTCCACGTTTCCCACAACCCACATATTAAGCGAATTATCGCCACCACTTGAAGTTTTGATATTCTTAATAATTTTATTTTGTGCCTTTTGTGCATCTAAATAATTAGCTCGTGAGTTATTTAATTCAATTTGTATTGGTGCGACATCAGAAAACGGCGTTCGAGTGATCGTTACAACTTCAACCTTAGTAAGTAATCCAGTTTCTAATATCTGCACTGCCCATATTTCGCCCATTTTTACTGACTGATTTTCAGCCGATGTTAACGTTAATGAGATAGTAGGTTGCAACACAAATGATTGACTAGCCAACGTCTTCATCTGATTTGTATCGCTTATCGTGTCACTTTCAACACGCGCGCCTTGCCTAACACCCCACTGCTTAATTGATTCATCGTTAGACACCAAAAACGGACTAAACAATGGTTTTTCAGCAGTAGAGATCGCCTGCACTTGATTGACCATGCTAACGCTATCGTATTGCAATTGAACTTCTGTCGTATCATGTCGATAACGAAACACCTTGTTAGTTTTAATTACGTACTCTTTTTCACTGTACAAATTAATTACATGACCATCTGGAATTATGGCATAAATTTTAAAGGTTTCTTTCAACGTGGATAAGCCTTCAGTAATCGAAGTGTTACCAAAATCAGTTAATTTTTTAGAGCTATTGAATGTACCGTGGACTATATAGCTATAATTTTTAACATTTTTAAATAAAAACGATAACGCTTCAGACAAAGTGAAGTTGTTATCGCCTGTCTTTAAATCATATTGGTATACAGAATTTAAATTATACATGACGTGTGTTGCCGTGACCTGAACGCTGTGTTCTCCGCCGTTGTAATCGTCCACTATCTGTTTGATAACATACTCTTGCCCGTCATAAATTACACTATTTTCAACACTCAACAAATTAAAGCTTAACGAGGTATCATCATACGCGGTAAACGTTAATTGATAACTTTCATTTTTTGACCACACCGTTTGGAATGTGTCCCATTTAATCGCAGCTAACATTTGTTGACTCTGGCCGTCGTGCGATTTAATAATTACTTTTTTCAATTCCATTAGAAGTACAAAAACGGAAAACTGAAAACAATATCAATGTTAGTTAGGCCAGACAACTGCAATTGATTTATTCCCTTATCTAATTTAATGTACCCATAATCAGTTTCTACGTCAGTTTTACCATTTAAATATGACATTACACCGTTAATCACAAATGTATCGTCACTTTTCATAGAAGTTTTTACATTAATAGACGTTCCGTTAGTTTCGTTTTTTAATGTGAAGCTTGCTCCAATGCCCTTGATCGTGATTTTTAAATCATGATGTTGCACATAAGGATCAATAGTTACATCGCTAATATTTTCTACATGAAAAGCGGATGAATTAAAATGATAATTCAAATCATTTATTGGAACATTCAATCCGAATCCCATTTGATCAATTTGTGCTGGTAGTTGATCTGATCTCATTGTTGATTGAGCCATACCACTTGGATTAGTAAATACTAAATCTACCAAACTTTGGGAACTTGCTTGAATAGGTGTTATTTCTGTTGGATTAGCTTGCACCCAATAGACTTTATCTGGTTCAAATGAGCTTCGCAATCGTATCAGAGTACGGTTATACAAAAGACTTTGTAATTGACGTTTGATAATTCTGAAATCAGCCATATTCTTAGCATTAATAAAAACGCTCGCAGTAACCGTAGTTGCTCCAAACGTTGTTGATTGTAGTCTTTGTCCGTCTGATCCCGGAATAACTAACCAATTACCCGTAATTGCAGGAGCAGCACTTTTTAAATCCAACAGTCTGACTGAAGGTAATCTAACATTTAGGTCAAATTCTTTCTGACCCGGATACATTAAATATAATTTTCCGTACATATTTATTCCTTTCTAAATGGTAGTTGAATTACGTAAGTTGCTATCCGTTGCCATTTTTGAATATAGATCATTCATAGAAACACTTTTGCGATTGCTTAACGCTGTAAGTTGTTCTTTGCTAACACCTAATAACATACTCATCAAAGTAATCATCTGGTCCATACCATTCTCAATACTTGATAAATCAGTAGTAGATGACACGGCATTTTGTGAACCATTGATACGCTTATTTGCTTCTTGCAACAACGGCACAGCCTTACTTCGTTTGTCAGCGGACAGTGGAATAATCATCTCTGGCATATTGCGTTCCGCCACTTCATACAAACCGTGACGTGAAACAATGCCTCCATTCTCATATCCATGACCATTACCCAAGAATGATAGATTACTTCCATATCGATTTTTTGCATATTTTAATGCAGCTAACAAATTATCATAACCATTAAAAATATTGCCGTGTCCGGGAAATTTGTAAGCGTTGAAAGTAGCAGAAATGGTCTGCATCAATCCTTTGGCTAAATCACCAGATGCATTATTAACATCGCCAATATCACCCTGAACTGCTTTTTCATTTCCGCCCGACTCAGTGGCAATCTGACGTAACACTTTATTAACCATGTCATCTGACGTGCTAAGTCCGTTCGCTTTCAAAGCATCGATTACTTGTTGCTTCCAACGTTGAACACCAGCACCACTGGGCGCACCACGACCGCCTCCGCCGTCTTCATCTTCATGCTTCTTTTTTAAGTTCTCAAACATCTTTTTGATTGGATCAACGATACCGCCAACCAATCCATTACCGAGAGCCGGAGCAAGGTTTTTCACTAATTCGTTTTGGTTGCCGATCATTCCTGATACAGCCTTACCCATAACTTTTTTAAGAGAATCTAGTGGGTGCTTAATAATTTCAGTTAAGCCTTCCCACTTATCTTTAAACCAGTTTCCAATCGAACCAAGCCAGTTATCAGTTCCTTCAGCAAACTTTGGAATTGCATGAGCTGGAATGACTGTTTCGCCACCACTAAAGTTGACTAAACGATTGCGACCTTCCAAAACGTGAGTTTGTCCTGAATTATCGACAATAGCTTCCTGAAAATGTTCTCCTGGTGCATCGTTGACCATTGCTAGTCCTTTTGGTGCACCCTTTGTTCCTTTGGCGAATTTTTTAATGTGACTGATTTTACCGATCGCATCTTTTTTACCACCAAATGTATGGATAACAGAATTAATACCACCAATCCCAGAATTAACAATGTCTATTACAGCATTGATTCCGTTTTTAACAATGTCTTTCATGCCGTCCCATAAACCTTGCCATGTATCGCTTACCTTTTTCTTAATGTCATTAAAGATCTCGGCAATGCGTTTACCAAAGTCTTCTATTCCGGTTTTAATATTCCTGATTTTCTTACCAAAAATAGATTCCAAAAAGTCCCACAGTGCGTCCCAAATTTTTCGCAAGTCCTTGCCTAAGTTGTCCCATTTTCCAGTAAAGAAATCGGCAAATAACTTAACACCTTTTTTCTCTACATCAAAATATTTACTAGTAGAATTTTTTAGTTTTCCAGTAGTTTTATCCCAAGCCTTATGGGTATTATCTCCAAACTTATTCCAAGTTTTCGAAAAGCTTTTTGTAAACTTTCCGAGACCTTTAGTAACCGAACTCCAAGCACCAGAGAACCCCTTAGTAAATGCCTTGGCAAAGTTTTTCACCGCTTTAACAATTCCATCAATGAACTTTCTAAACTTCTTAGAGTGCTTATAAAGCGCGACAAAACCAGCGATAACGGCAGTAATTGCAATGATTAGAATACCCAACGGATTAGCTTTCAAGAAATTGAATGCCAGTTTCATTCCTTTTCCGGTTGTCTTTGCAGCAACAAGCAATCCCTTTAATGCTAATTTAGCCGCTTTAGTTGCAACTTTTGCCGTTACAGATAACGCCTTACCCATTGCTTTACCGCTCGCTTTTGCACCTTTTTTCAACAGTTCAAAACTTTTGGTCGCCGCCTTGGTTGCGACCCTAGCAGTAGCATTCAAACCTTTTTTCATTAACCCGCCGGCATCTTTTGCTTTTTGTCCTAACCAAGTTAATTCACGTTTTGCATCAGAACCGTCGACTTTCGGTTTGAAAACAAGCTTACTAAATTTATCAACTGTATTCATCGCGCCAAATGTTCCCTTTAATGCCAAGTTAAGTCCAAGGTACATCTCAGCCATTAATTTAATGTCTTTGGGGTGTTTTGAAGCGAAATCGCCTACTTTTTCAAGCAACGGTAAAGCAACCTTTAAAGTATCGCCGATTAATTTAAAACCAGCTCCACCGATGTCTTTCGTCATTTGGAAAAAGTTTTTAATATCTTTTGAATGATCAGCGACGAAATTACCTAATTTTTCAATTTGTTTAGCGGATTCATCTGCAAAACCAGCAACGGGATTTTTACCAGATTTAAATGTTGAACTAAAGGCTTCTGAAACAGTATTTACCGCTTTGTTTGCTGAATCTCCTACATGATTAAAGGCTTTATCAACATCTTTTCCGTCCAATGATTTAGACATCTTAGCCAAAAAGTCATTATTTGATTGAAAAAAACCACCGGTAATTTTACCCGACAGGCTTTTATATCGTTCTTCAAGATGACCGCTAAAACCATCTAAAGTCTTATAGTAATTTTCTAATCCTTTTGGCTTAGCATTGGACATTGTCTCAATTGCTTTTGACATGTCTTCCATCGACAACTTACCATCACTAGCAAGCTTTTTAATCTCATCTCGGCTTTTGCCCATGCTATCACTAAGAGCTTTATTGAATCCGGGCAACGACTTTTCCATTTTCGTTAATGAACCAGTTGTTATTTCGCCTGATGCATTCATTTGAGAAAAACGTTTGATAATACCTTTCATAGAATCATCAGATTGACCAGTAGCACGTCCTAAATTGACAAACGCCATTGATAAATCTTTTGCTCCATCAGCAGAACCGGTTAACCCATAAGTCTTCTTAGTTAAAAGTGAAACTGTATCGATTGCGTATCCAGATTCTTCGTGAATCTTTTGTACGTTTTCAACCAGCTCTTTCTTTAACTTAGTATTTCCGTTAGTGAAATTATCCATTGAAATAGTTAAAGACTGAATTTCTTTATTGTATTCAACTCCAGCTTTTAGCGCCCCGGTAAACTTGCTTTTAATATCACTCAAAGCGCTAGTAATTCCAGTAGCAACAACATTCCCCATTAAGAAACTTTTAAAATGATTATTTGACTTACTAATCAAACCATCAAAATGTTCTAATTGAGTTTTTGCCTTGGTTAGTCCTGTTGTTTCAGGTTTAACTTCTGTGTGATTAAAATTTTTAATTTTACCGGTAGTTTGGGCTAACTTTGCGCCCATTTGTTCTACTCGTAATTCCTGTTGCTTATAAGTCTTTGAGTTTTTTTCTCCCGATTCGCCTATTTTATCTAATTCAGTTTTTTGAATTTCAAGCTTTTTGGTATAGATGCTTTGCTGTTCAGTCAAACCCGCTAATTTAGCTTTATTAGCTTCTTCGGTTCTCCCTTCAGCTTCTAATTTTTTAACCTTAGCATCAGTTAAATCATTAGACCGTTTTAACTCTTCATCTAACTTGGCCAGTCCGCTTTCCTGATATTGATAAGACTGTTTAGCTTTTTCAGATTGAGAAATAAGTGACGTCAACTTACGTTCAGCTGACGTAATTTCAGTTGCATATTTTTGGTATGCCTTTTCTCCGTCATTTGTACTACGGTTGATTTCAGCTTGTTCTGCTTTGGCTTTTGCCAATACGTCACGTTGCTCTGCGACGCTTTTATTCAATCCTTCATATTTTGCTTTAGCAGCGCCCACTACATCACCAGATTGTTTCATCTGTGATTCCATTTGCTTCCACTCGTTTGTGGAATCTTTAACGGCTGACTTCAACTTCCCTAATGATTCAACAGCTCCATTGGCATTTAAGCCAATACCAGTCGCCATTAATCCTGCAATTTTTTCTTTTGCCATATTATCCTCCTTTCCTCTAATTTAGTGAATTCCATTGCTTCATCATTTCTTCAGGCGATACCATTTTACTTTCGCTATTAGCAGCTAGAACTTCCATAAGTTCCGCATAGTCCTGATCTTCAATAGTATTTAAATCCCAATGCAAATTTTGCATAGCATCTTTTTCAAACAGACGTAAATCAAGTAATAAATTGTGGAATCTGATTACTTGTTCGGCCGATGTTATTGTAAACCCTCATCCTCATCACTCTTAGTTCCGTTGATTTCTTCATCAGACATGCCACTAATTCGCATTGAAATATACATTGCGATATTAGTAACGGTTTCAAACTCTAATTCTTCTAATTCGCCCTGTTCTTTTTCTTTAAGATTTAAAATTTCAATAACAAAATTGATGACTGTGTTTTGCAGATCAATAATTTGCTTGATGCTTTCAGCTTCTGTTTGAGTTCCGTCATTGTCTTGCAACGTTGCCACCGCGTATTGAAAGCCGTAAGCCTTTTTAAGGTTTTTAATGCTTGCTTTAACGGCGTATGGCTTTGATCGTAATTCTTTAATCTTGATATTCATTATTAATTATTCCTTTCTATGTAAATGGGCTTCCCACCCCGTTTGAGCCTATAACCAGACTGTGGTAAATAAGCAACTACTTCTTTGACTTGGTCGATTTATCCTGTCCACCTTCGCTACCAGTTCCACCGCCGGGAGTTTCAGTTGAAGTGGTTACCCCGAATACGTCCAAAATCATTGCGTCATAATCAAAGTCTTCAGCGCCAGAATAATAAACTTTCATAGCTTCGTTGTTCCATTCTTCAACACCAAATGATGTCAACGTTAGCGCATCATCAACTCGCACTTCAGCATTGGTGTCGGTTTGTGTGTTGACAGACGGTTCTTGTAACTCACCGTTAGGGAATCCGTAATAAATTGAATATTTATGATCCAATGTTTCAGACTCAATCAACATTGCGACTTGTGGTCGATCTTCTTGCAAATAACCACCCTTTCCATCAGAAATACGGCCTAATAGCTTTTGTTTTGCCTCAAATGGCAGATCGTTAAAATTAAGTGCAACCGATGGCTCACCCTTTGTTTGTGTTTGATCCACCTTGGCATTATTTCCATAAATTGCCGTTCCTGCGGCTGCGATATTAGTAATATTAGCAGTTTTTGCCCCTAACATTCTTGTGGTAACGGGGAACAGACCGCTTTCGCTCAATCCATCTTTTCCAATCAACGCTTTCCCCGTGTTTTTATCCTTTAAGCCTAAAGTAACTAGCTTCAATCCTACTTGTGCCATATTTTTTTCCTCCATTAAAAAAGGACCAACAAATTATTTGCTAGTCCTCGATTCCTATATTTTTTGTAATTGCCATATTTTTAATTATTTGATGAACTTCACTCGATGAACTGATGTCCGGATAGTGTGGTTGACTGTCTGCAATTCGCCACCCGTTCTTCTCAAAAAATTTCATTAATTTAACTTCAAATACCGTCATATCTTCATTAAAATCAACGCTATAAAATATTTGTATATCAATAGCGACGTCTAAATCATAAAAAGTCCCATTACCCCAAGTAGCAGGAGTAGAACGAGCTTCGGTAATCAATATTTGCGTTCTGCTTAGATCATCATTTTTTAAATTCTCTTCAGGTATTTCATCTGTGAATACATCATCAACATTCAATCCAGAAGTATTGATAATATTTTCTACCATGTTCACTGGTCTAATCATTAATCACCACTCCTTTTTCGTAATATTTTTCCATATTCTTGTGCTTCAGCTTCTAACATTTTGGCTCGAACATCTGACGATTCTCTTAAATCGCGAACAAAGTGATCAGCATGAACATGAGTTTCACCACCGTGCTTGTATTTATGCCCAAGTTTAGTGTACATAGGTCGTTTTGTTCCATTCTCAATTATATGACCCACTCTTGATTCTGAATAATCCCAACCAACAACCGAGCTTCCATCCTTAATGCTGTCGATGTTTTTATTATCAATCAAAATACTATCCGCAAGGTGTGGCTTTTTACCAGTTTTACGTTCACGATAGTGTTTATCACGAGTGACAGTTTCCAATTCAGCCTTAAATACTTCAGCACCCGCCTTAGTAATTTTAGCTTTATCTTCAATTGGTAAATTAATTGTGTTGTCTTCAACTTCCTGCACAAAGCTATTTAAAATGTCTTCCAAAGAATCCATTTAACCACCCACTTTTTTTAGCGTAATGTAGTCATAACTGATTGTCTGATTAGTGTCATCAGACGAAATATTTACGACATCATATCGATCATCTCCAATTTGAACCACCATTGAATTATCAACAGAACTATTATGCCTAACAATGATTTCACGGGTAGACTCTAAATCTGTACCTTGCAATTTATATTGCATAGCCAACGATCTAGTTTTAGGCGCAAACCACAACTCACATGTCGCTACAAATTCTTTTTTCGATGATCCAGTGTTTTCGTTTTTCACAGTTTTAATCATTCCAAACTTAGCCTTTTTATTAAAGTCACTTGGTTTCATCTTCGCCCCCTAACACGCGGGCCCGCAACTGATTAATCATAATTTGAACTCCTGCACTGTATCCAGTTGAAAGTGAACGATCATAATACAATTGAGTTGCCAAAGCGGAAATAAGACGATTAAATAGTAAGCCGTTACTCTTTAAAATTTGTGATTCCGTTAAGTCATCTTTAATTGACCCACGAATAATAACACTCGCGTCGTTAATTAGCGCCTTAATAGTATTTTTTTCTTCATCAGTAACATCGATATGAAGCTCATTCATTAACGTTTCTGGTTCTAATAATTTAACTTCATCTGCCATAAGGTCGCCTACTTGGTCTTTGATTTCGTTTCAACTGGTGCTTCGGTTGCCTTGATATTAATGATCAAATCCTTACGAGCTTGAATTACATCTTCACGCAAAAAGATTCCCAATTGCTTATACCAGATGTCATAAGTGTCTTGGAATTGTCCTGTAATTTCAGTTAACTTGAAATTAATTACAGCCTTCTTCAATGGGGCAACAATGATATTAGTATCTCCCATCTTGGCATTAGGGAACAATGTATCTTCAATAACAACCACTTGCTTTCCTAACAACATCATTCCTGAAGCATTGGTAATTGATGGTTGCAACATTGGGCGACCTTCGCCGTCCTTTAATTGATCCAACTCATTGTAAGCTGATTGTGACAATACAATTGAAGCTTCGGCTGAATCATTTGGCTTCAACGTGACGTTAAGTGCAGTCTTTAAGTCCGCGATAATATCTTTTGATGAAACAGGCGTAACACCATCAGTCAACGCTGACATAATCAACTTATCGTCAGTGTTATCACGTAATTCAGTTAAACGTCCTTGTAATTCAGCTTCCCAATTATAAGATGAGTCAGAAATCAATTCTTGGCTAAACAAATACGCACCAGTATATGACTTTAAGTCCCAAAGAATAGGCTTAATATCTGGCTTTGCATTCGGTGCTGTTGGTGCATATTCAGTATGTTCATTCAATGAATCAGTTGAATTCATAAATACTGGCAATTTACCAGTGGTTGTCGCAACTGAAACTGTACGAACTAATGATCCCAAACGTGGGAATTGATAAGTTTCTTTTTCAACGGGCAAAATAGCTTCAGGAATAATTACTGCTCCATCAGTCAATTGCAATCCGGTTACATCTCGTGTTTCACCAGTCTTTAAAAACTCTTCGAACGCCTTAACGCCCTTTGCTTCTGCTGTCTCTGTTACCTTGGCCTTTGTCATTTTTAGTCCTTTCAAATCACGTTCTTCAACATCTTCTTCATCGTCACGTTTTTCTGTTTGCTTTTCATTACCAGAATCGTTCTCGATTTTTTTATCACTTGGCTTAACCTCTGAAACTTTTGCGTCATCCTTTTTGGATTCTTGAGTAGATTCATCCGCCTTTTGAAGAATAGACAAATCATCTTTATCTTTCTTGATTCCTTCATTAAGAGCATCTAAATTGCCCATCTTTTCCTTAACGTCTTCTGTTGTTGCCTTGTCGTCATCAATAGCTGAACGAATTTCTAACTTTAATTCACCAGCTTTCTTTTCATCTTCGGCAATTTTCTTAGTTAATTTTTCAATTTTTGTCATCGACATTTCCTTTCAAATAAATAGATACTTTTTCTAAATACGATTTTTCGTTTTTCCATGTATCAAGTGATCTTGTGGCTTGTACAGTTGAAGCTTCATACGCTGGAACTGATACAACTGATATTTCCTTCAATTTATCAATCTGTGTAACCGTTCGAACCGGTTTACCGTCTTCATAGACCCATTTATCGCCTCCTTCCGCAACTATCATTCCAAAGCTCATACCTTGCAAATTACCTAATTTAATTTGTGTATAGATGTCGCGACCTAAACTGGTATCTGGAACATCTAACTCAAAGTAAAGCCCTTTATCATCAACGCTCAAGCGCAATGTTCCTGCTGACACACGCCCCAAAACGTTTGAATAATCATGCCCGTATAGCGCCAAAACATTGCTTAAATCAACATTATCTAGTGCTGATGGATTAATGTATTCAAGATATGGACCTGCCGAAATACTTGGGCTATTAAACACGACTGGGTAACCTGCAATTTGCCCAATAAATTCTGATTTTTCATTACCATCTCTGATTTCTAATTCTGAAAAATCTACAATTCTACTATCAAATTCTTTCAAATCAACCTCCTTTCCGAGAGCAAATTAAAAGCACTCTCTGGTGTGAGAATGCCTTTGTCTACATAATCTTTAATATCTTGTTTATAAGTTGCTCCCGAATAATCCATAATATCTGACATATCTAGTCGAATATCTTTTGCATCTAACTTATAATTTATTTCCGAAATAATCGGCTCAATGTAGCGATTTAATCCACTAATGTATAGCTGACTAATCATTTCTAGTGAAGATTGCGCATCCCCATCTCCGTTCAAATATGAATCAGGAACGCCAAATGCCTTAGCAATCTGTGTTCTATTCCAATCCAAATTTTGTAGGTATTTAGCAACATCTGCATTAATCGCAATTGTAGAGAAATCTGCTGACTGATCAAGAACCATAACTCGTCCTGCATTCGATCCAGCGTTCGCTTTTTCAAATTCTTTTCTCACAGCGTCTTTTGCTTCTTCACTCAACGTACCTTCTGGAATCTGAATTTTACTTGTTGGATTGATTGCGTTTTTCAAAGTTGAAAGTGATAATCGATTGGCTTGTTTTTGCTGTGCCAGCTCGTTAACCAAAGATTCCAACGGCGAATGACCAATTAAATTACGGATATATTCGTTTGAATAAGCCATAATCTTAAAATGAAACATGTCTTCTTGCTGTACGGTTTCTGCTGGATATTCGTCATATCCAATAACCTCGTACGTTAGTTTATTACTTGTTAAATTAAGAGTGACCGCCCCAGTCGGAATTAGCCGCAGCTTATTTTTTAATCGATCAATCTTAACAAATGCATTTCCGTTAAGTAGTAGATTCAACAAAATAGTTTGCCAAAAATTGTAGCTATTATTAAACGTTGATGGATTATTTAACAACTCACCATGAGCTGTGTTTTCAGTCTTAAAATCAGCTCCCGCAATATCAGAGCTGATCAAACTAGTAACCGAATACAAATCACTATTTTTTAATGCGTCATCTGCACTTACTAATCCGGTCGGAACAATTGACGAACCATTGGCAATGAATGACGGATTAAATGAAGCAACACCGGCCACCGATCTAATTTCTAATCGTTCAAACGGATTACTTAAGCTCATGATTGCCACCATTAGGAACGACTAGATAAGACAATACAATCAATTCAATTGCAATCACAAACCACGTAATTACCGGGGCAATAAAAAAACTGCCAATCGCTAGAAATACAAATCCAGCAACCAACAGTACAAACGACCACGGTATTTTATTTAAAATTTTCATCGTTTCTCCTTTCTTAAAAACTAAAGCCGTTAAGGAAATAATCATTAATTTCATCGTTTGACATATTCCCAAACGGCGATTTGGTTGCCTTTTCTTCAACGTTAGTAAAATCAGTATAGTAAAATTGACCTTCAAACAAAGCATTCACAATTGCGTCAGCAACGTCAATCTTTTGTGTATTAGTATTTTTATCTATCTTAATTCCATTATTATCAGAAACAATCACAGCATTAACCAAAGCTTGTTGCATTGCTTGGTCATCAAACATTGTAATATTGTGCTTGATAAACATATTTTGTAAAAACTTGGTTGGTTCATTTAACGACTTAATACCTTGGCGAACTGGAATAATCAGATACTCTTCTTTAACTTCGTCTAATCGTCTAATAAAACCGCCTGTACCCCATTGATCGTACAAAATGCCCTTAACGTTTAACTCGTTCATTTCAATAAAGTTAAGCATCCAATTAAATACTTCATCTTCATCAATCAAACCGAAACGATCACGCGTTATTGTCGCAAATCCTTTTGCCTGAACATCACGATAATTAATATTGTCGCGTTGTTCCTTTGCTTCAATTGATCCGGCTTTTGATAATGGAATCCATGAATGCTGATACAAATGATATTTTTGATTGCCTTGTGCGTCCAAATACGGAAATACAAAAGCGACCGACGTATCGTCGTTTGTTTGGGAAAAGTCAAAGCCAATAAAAACATCACGGCCGAACATTTTAAAATCATCAATGATTGATGCCTGAATTAAGTCTAACGGCAAAAATGCATTTTCTTTGGCGTTCTGCCACATATTCATATTCTTAACAATAAACTCTGATAAAAGACCTTGTGATGCTTTAGCTTCACGTTCGGTAACCATTCCTTCAATCAATTGTTTTCGCTTAAGTGGCAATTCCATTAATGGGTTACTCTTTTGCCATGTTTCTGGATCAAACGTCTCATCTTTATCATCTTGTTCCCAAATTAAAACTAAATCTTTATCAATTTCGTTCCAATTTTCATTTTCAATATATTTGGAATAACGTTTATAATCTTCAAACATCGGTGTATTTGGATCAAGACCAGCTGTTGAAATATAAAACATTTGAGCCAATGGATTTTGAACCATTCCAGAAGTCATAGCACTAATAAAATCACGTTGGCCTTGCCCAAATAAATGGTATTCGTCAACAATGCCGGTAGTGTAATGATCTCCGTCAGAATCACTTGATTGCGCCGACAATCGTTTCATTGATGTTGATTGAGAATTGATCCGCATTTCATTTCTGTTATATTCAATTTGCCAATCTTTGCCAATCTTTTTAAAGACACCATCTTTTAATTTAATCCAATTTCCCTTCATGTATTCGTATAAAGGTTTGGTGTGCGAAATATCTATCGAACTGACTGCAAGTTGTCTATTCATGTTAGGCTGCCCAAACAAGAAATTATATAAAGAATACGCTGATAGAACTTGCGTTTTCCCATTCGTCCGCGCCATTGAAATAAAAATATTCTTAAATCGCATCCCTTTTGTATCAGGATTACGCCAACCTTGAATCATAGATAGAATAAATTGTTGATATGGTGATGGCTTAAATGGTTCTCCAGATGACACATCCTTTAAAAGAGTCGCAAACTTATTAATCTTTTGCGCTTCTTCAACGTCATAAATGTATTGGAAATTATCATCATCTTCAATTCGCCTCAAATCGCTTATATGGCGTTTAGACGCTTGTTTAATTTTCTCGCCTGCAATTACTCTACCTTCCAAAACACCAACGGCATATAGTAAAGCAGGATCATCTGGGTAACGTGCTAATAAATCTTTATACTTCATCATTTATTACCCCCAAAATATCCTGCCAAGTCTTCGCCCTTGGTTTCGTTGTCACTTTCTTCATCAGATTTCGCCATATCAATTAACGTGGCCCGACTTTGTGGCGATAATCCTAAATCACTACCAATTGATTTAATTACCTTAGTAGCTGAATCAATAATGGCAACCGCTGGATTTTTAAATAATTTATCGCCCGCCGAATAAATAACACCATCTTTCTTAACGGACTCATAAGCTTCTCGCAACATAGCATAATTAATTACTAACGTCTCAACTTCTGACTGATCAACCTGAATTACATAACCTGTTTCGTTCAACGCTGGAACAATCTTTGACCACAACTTTTTAGCTTCCCCAGTCAAATGTTTTGGCGGAGTAGTTGATAATTTTTCAGCATTCTCAGCTACTTTTTTCAAAGCTTCAGTGTGATCGCGCTGATCCTTTCTATCTTTGTCGTCAGTTGTAATTTTTGCTTTTCTCGGCATTTCATCACCTCCTTTGCCAATTTAAAAAATAATAATAACTGCACCGTGTGAAAGAGATGCCACCATTTGTTATTCGGTTCTTTTCCTACTCAACGGGCGGGGGTATTTTTATTTTTTTAAAATTTTTATCCACCAATTTTTAGAAATATTTTTTAATTGATTGTCATTTAATTTTTTCTCAACCGCAGTCTTGTGATTGTGTTGTGACCTAGTCAATAACCAAAGGTTATCTGTATTCAGTTGTTCATCACGACCAAGCAAGCGCCTAGGCACAACGTGATCAACGATAAGATCGCCCTTGTCCCAAGCCTTGCCATCAACGCCATCAAGATAACCATCACGTTGCTTTACATAGCTTGCAATCTTTTCCCATTGCTTGCTTTGATAGAAGCCATCATGTAACTCTTGTCTAGTTGTCTCATCATAAGACTGTGTTGCTTCACGTAGCTTCTGTTGCCCGCGTAACGTCCTTGATGAAAGCTCCTGACTATTTAACCGCTGTTGATTAAAACGTTGCATACGTGCCTCGTAATGCTTCTGACAATAGTCATACTTCATTGGTATCAATTCAGTACATCTAATCTCCGCACATCTATGCATTCTCATCTTCATCGCCCCAATCCACAATCAAACGATATACAGGTTCTTGACCAGCATAAAGTCCATCGGTATCTAATTCAGCTTTATATCCTAACTCAATTAAGTAATCAGACAAGCGCTTTGCATTAATATCGTGAGCGTGAAAATATGTAGTGAGTCTTGTTTGATATTCACCACGCTTAATCGCTTCGTTGATTTCTTTAAATGCTTTATTCCGCAGTAATTCAAATGATTCATCCATGCCATCAATCGTTTTATTCAATGCTTCATCTGCCGTAAATGGTTCAATGGGTTCTTTCTCTGTCCTTTCGTAAGCGCCAGAATATAATTCTTTAGATAGCATTTCTTTTTCGTCTTCTGTCAAAACACCTTCAGCGTCTAAGTGACCGTCATGTACGCTGACTCTCTTCTTCCTATAACTAAACATCATTTTAATTCCTCCTAAATAAAAACGCCTGAATTTAATCAGACGCTACCGTTATGTACTCGGGCCTAGTTGCGTATCTAAAACAAAGTCGCAACTTGGACCGCAAACAAAAAAGCAACAACATAAGTCGTTGCTTTCCATTATGGACGGCTGTCCGTTGACGCCGGAATCTTTTTAAAAAGAGAGTTGTGCTTAATATAAAGAGATACGATATCCGACGTCTGGGCAAGCATAACACGTTGATCAATTTAAACCTAAACATATTAATTCCTCCTACAAAAAAAGCCTAACAAATGTTAGACGCTTTTTAAATTTTAGAAGAATGAATCTTCCTTAATTAGGATAGACTCATTTCTAACATCTTCAAGCCCAAGAGCTGTATAATCCTTTTGATAAATGACATACATCATAGGGTCGCCCAGAGAGTTGGGTTTTTCATTAAACCTTCGAAAATCTTTAGATATCTCCACCCATCTTTTATATTGGTGTGAATCATCATTAAGCTTAAATTTATAATTTAAATTTTCAATTTTTTCTAGTTTCCCTAAGTTAGATGCAACAAAGCAAGTTACTAATTCTCCCATCAACGTTTCAATCTCGTTCGATAACTCGTCGCGAAATTTTATGGTACTTGGCCCTAAGTACGCTTTTTCCAAAGTACCGACTTTGTTTTGTAAAATATTCATTTTAATCTCAAAGTCACTTAAGTTCATAGATTTGTTTTCTGACATATAATTATGTCTCCTTTTAATTTTATTTAGAGCTTATTCAATAAACTCCCTTATGCACGATTATACCATATTGTCAATAGGCTTTTTAGATTGTTTTAAAATATAGTAGGTAAGGATTTGCACCTTACATGATTGAATATTTAATTTTGATGTCAATTCATCAAAGCTCACCATCTCTATCAAAGGTTGCGACCCTTTAAACAATTCAATCTATCAAGCTAATTGCGTCTACCTATTCCGCCACTACTATACAGCTCAGGATACGAAGGGATAACCTCTCATTCGGACTAACTACGATCCACCTTTGCCAATCGAACTTTATTAATTATTCGATACTAACATACTAGCACCATTCACACCCTAGTGATGACCGCTAAAACACCGCTATTCTCCCGTTTTTAGAGTTTCTTTGCGCTCATCAATTAATTCCAATAACTCATCAATATCATCATTGGTCGCCATAGTACGAATGAATGTCCTTGCCCTTGTACGATAATTTAAATATTTATTATGTTCTTTATTCTTTTCTTGCCATGCTTTATTGGCTTCATTTTGAGCCGTGGTTGATGGTTCTACATATTTCTTTGGTCTCGCCATTAAAATATCCCCGTAATTCCTAAAATAGCCAAAATAACTGTAACCAACGCTAGAATCGAAACCCAAAAATATGCTCGGTGTCCATCTGTTTTATAACGCCATACACCCCAAATAAATACTAACGAGTAAGCAACCAACATAAGCCAATCAGTATTAATAAACATATTCAAAACGGCAGTTGTAACTACTAATAACATTAAAGCAAAATCAATTTTTTTCATTATCTGTTATAATATGAGCATACAACAAAGACGGCGATTGTTCGTCGCCTTGTTGCTATTTACTTCCAGAACTTATCAATCAACCACATTGCAACTGGTGTGATAATGGAAGCTATTTGAAGCTTACGGTCGGTCGTAAGCTTTTTCTTTTTGCGCTTGCTCATATCTCCCTCCTTTCTATATTTATATTATACTATGAATATTATTTAATTACAACACTTTTATACAAAAAAAGACTATTAATTGATATACATACCAACTAATAGCGATTATCTATAAAATAAAACACATTATTGATTAAACTTCAAAATTAATTTTATGTTTCAGGGGTTTACCACCAGTTTGCATAATTATACCGTTTTCAGTCAATTCATCTATAGCTTTTTTCAAATGAGTTTTAGGATATTCTCCCCTTAAATGTTCGAATATCTCTCTGTCCTCAATTGGTGGCGTAACACCATCAGTAAATATTTCAGATTGAAATAGCGTGTACAATATCTCTCTCTTCATATCGTTAAAGTTGGCATATTTATCTTGAATATATTCTTTTCCAACTTCCAATAAAGAAGCTTTTTCTTCTAAATCACTAATAACATCCTTTTGACCATCATAAATTATTTTCAACATTCCTTTTAAAAATAAAGTCAGATCTGCTCTGTTTTCCAATTTTCCAGCTTCTTCAAACAATTTATAATATTTTTGTACGGCAGAATGTATAGCTGTAGATATAGATATTCCTGTATACATATCTATCTTACTAGATAAATACGAAGATAATAAGTATCTACCAGTTCTACCATTACCATCATTAAATGGGTGTGTATTCTCAAACATAAAATGAGTAACAATCGCTTTGATTATTGGATCTAAATTATCAATATTCATAAAATCAATTAAGGTCAACAATGCATTAGATATTTGAGCTTCAGACTTTGGAGGAATATGAATCTTTTTATCTTCATATCCAATCCAGATATTCTCTGCACCATCTCTAAATAACTTACCATCTGGTAGAAATTTATTCTCAATTTCCCCATCTAATAGCGTATTATAAATATTTCTAAAATCTTCTAATTTATAAATCTTTATAGGCTTTCCTTTTATTGAATCTGAGTATAATTTCCCAGTAGAACTAAGTCGTGCCTTTCTCTTTCTATCCTTGGTAACATTTTCGATCATCGTACTTATTTCTTGTCGATTTGTTTTAACACCTTCAATATCATTAGTGTATTCAAGCTCATTAATTATTAAATTATGAATAAAACTTTGTTTAGCAACGGTTGGTAATCTTCTCGCTAACATTTCTATCTTTTTAGACGTCCTATATATTTTAGAAGTCAATTCATGGATATCATTCGTTAGTACTAAAAATATAACGTAATCAGAATGTTGAACATTATATTTATCAATAAGAACTGGTCTCATACTAGTTTTAACTGTAGATGGACCAAATATCCTATTTTTATATTCTTTTTCTATTTCACTATCAACATCTAAATTTATTTTTTTGTTAAGTGTGTATCTATATCTTTCAAGAGATATATAGCTAACCATAATAATCTCCTCTCATGCTGTTTATTATGAGTTAATATTACTTCACAAATGCAATATTGTCCATATATTTAATTTGTCGCATCATTTTAAGCTATTGTATTTTAAAAAAAGACCACTATTTTTTAGCGGTCTCTTCTTCTTTTTCATAGAATACAAGTAAGTTCATGTGATTCACAAAGTTGTACGCAAACATTACCAGTGCTTCAATCAATATCTCTTCTGCCTTTGTCTTACCAAAATAAATATTGTCATAAATTTCATTCCAATCCATTCGTTTGAAACACCTATATTCAAGAATGGTGCGATGATCATTTGGCATATTCCTACAAGCGTCCAGAATGGCGTTTAAAGCTTCCTGCGCTTGTACGTGTAAAACAACCTTATCTTCTCTGGCGTTACCGTCGGAGCTACCAGTGGGCATTCCCGATATGATTTGACCCTTAGCACCAGTAAAGTCTTCGCCTGCCATATACATAATCCGTGGCATTGCATTTTTCATGAAACGTTTTGCTTTTTTATAAGTTTCATACCTGTTTAAAGTTTGTTCATCTTCATCAAATAAATCAAATAATTCGTCCACTAACCCCGCGCCTCCCATGGTAAAATAGAATTATCAATTAACTATTTAAGGGCTGGCGTGAGCTGGCTTTTTTTGTTTGCCATGAATTAAGCTAAGACCACTTTAGTTTCAATTTTAATCGCCTTGTGTCGTTTCAATACATCTGCAATTTTAGTCATTGGGCCAGGATCGTTCCAAGGCGTTCCATCCTTCAAGTTAATTAAAAGTTTATATCTATCAGCACCATTTTCATTGACCCCAGGCGACGGATTAACGAGCGCGACCCCACCAACCCAAGCGATTATATAAACATCATCTTCTAAAAGCCATGTGTCTCCATGATTCATATTACTAACATTGTAATTTTGTTCAGTATTAACATCTATTTTCATAATGTTTCCTCCACTATTTTTATGGCATCGTCTACACTTCTAGCTACACCATATAAAACTGGTTGCGATGTCATCATATTTCCAAATTGAATCTGTTCAGGTCGACGTTTACCTTTGGCGTTTTTCATTTCAATAAAGAATGTTTTGCCATCAGTTTTGCGATAACCGAACAAATCAGGGAAGCCCTTAGGCAATCCAGTTTCAAACCAGCGCCCGTTTGGTAGCCTTACCTTACCGACGTTAGCCCTAAACACTTTGTGCCCCCTAGATGACAATGCAACCCGCACAGCGTTCTGTATTTCTTGTTCTGATTGGGGATGCATTTAATCGCCTTTCTATTTTTAATTTTCACGAATAATCTTTTCTAATAATTCAATGTACTCTTCATATATTTTTGCACTTTGGTTCTGATAATAAATTTGTTCAAAAATAATGATATATAACAAGACAGTCATAAATAAGTCATACCAATGTTTATCAGTAATAAGGGTTATTAAATAACTAATCACACCAATCAAAAACAATATATTACACACGTTTTTTTTAATAAATTTGATCATTTACGCTCTCCGTTCATAGCGTTAACAAACCCAATGCCAAGCCACAATGATTTTAAAAATACGACAATAGAATTGTGTCCCTTCATATATGATTGTGATTCTTTTATAAACCAAATATAATCTTTAATCATTTACTCACCCTCCAATAATTCCGGGTTCTCGTGGATGTTGCCTAAAATAATTAATTCATCAGGCATGACATAGTTAGTTACTCCGAAACCTTGATTTAAGATCTCTTCGGCAATCCATTTTCCATAAACATAATTTCCGACTTTAACTTCAAATGGATCACCAATTTTAGTTGTATTGATACTTCCGTCAGGTATTTCAGTAAACCATACTTCTTGAACTACATCACCTTCATATACTGGATTATCGTTCACATCCTTAACACCGGTATATTGTTCTAGGATTAAATCTCGTGTATGACGCCATATTCGTTCAATATTAGGATCACTAACGCTTACACCAACAGGAATTAGATCTATATATTCGTCTCCGACATGCCAGCGGTCGATTGCCCAATGCTTCTTCGTTTGTTCGTCCCACGCTCTAAATTTAATTTCACGCATGCTATTCCTCTTTTTCTAGGGTTACACGATAGACAAAACCACTCATTGGATCACGTTGCCTTGTCCCAATATCCTTAACAACATAACCACAATCAATCAACTTTCCGGCTGCATATACAATTTTATGTGCGTCACTTTCTTCTAAAATCATAACTATTCCTCCACCTCGATTGCTTCAAAGTCTTTATTTAATTCCAGTAACATGTCTTTGATATGTGGGTCTGTGATACGTGTGGCTTCTTCGATTGCATTAGCCCTATTGACACCAAAGCGTCTATCCCACGCAGTAACTCCATTAAAATTTTGTGTTACAAGATAATGATGATCTGTGTATCTTTTTTCCTTAGCTACTAGCACCCACGTTGGTGTTTTAACTTCAAAGTTATCAGCATCATAAATAACGAAGTTGACAATGTCTAATTCTAATTTTGCTACCCCCAGATAATCGTAATATACCTCGCCCTCAATATCTGGCTCCCTCATTTCATGTTGTGATACCCACTTTTGAAGAGCCGTTGGATTCTTTTTGTCTTCTGGGCTATCTGGTCTTAAATCGTCGATAATATCAGTCACAATTAGTTGAGCATATTTATATTTTTTTCTCAAATGTTTTAAATCACCCATCACTGCTTGCGGTACTTTATTTTTATCAGTCATTTTCTAATACCTCATATAAATCTCGAATAAAACTGTGAACGATTCTAGCATCGTCTTCTTTAATTGACTTCTTGATTTTGCTTTCATATTCATCAACAATCTCAAATACTGATTGCATTTTAATAAAATCTTTTGCGGGCATTTCTACCGTTACCATTTGTTTATCCATCATTCGTTCTCCAATCCTTTAATCAATCCACTATTTAAACGATTTCCATCGCTCATCATTGTTATAAATTACAATCGCTGACGGGAACGGCGCCGCATCTCCAGCTATCCCGTTATTTTCAAATTTAATACGTCCCCGTAGGAATCTAATCTCAGCCTTACCAAAAATGTAGTTATGCCAATAAGATGTGTCTGTCCTAGATGGTATTAATAAAACTATATTTCCTTGACGTTCCAAAGATGATTCATAGGCTTTCTTAATCCATTTGCTGAGTTCACGACCATACGGCGGGTTTAAGAATAAATTACCTTCTAATTTCGACCAATCAACTGTTAATGAATTTGTCTCAGGACTTATAAAATTATTTGCCTTTGTGTTGTCTTTTCTAGCTGCCAAGTCCCATGAAAAATTAAACTCACTATTCAGATCTTTGAACAAATCATCTGGCGTTTCCCAATCCTGTTTCTTAGATGAAAACATTAAATTTTCGTTCACAGTTCCACCCTTTCACTATTGATTCTGTCTGTCGCAATATCAAAATATTCCTGTTCAATTTCAATCCCGATAAAGTCACGATTAGTTCTAATTGCTGCAACTCCGGTTGACCCACTCCCCATTGTGTTATCCAAAATAATTTCATTTTCATTGGTATACGTTTTAATTAGATATTCCAGTAATTCCAATGGCTTTTGAGCTGGATGAAGCCCTCTAGCTCCTTTGGCTCTATTATTAAAAATTTGAACACTGGATGGAAATTTTAAATTAGGGTCATATTCAGCCTGAGTATTATTTCTTTTCATCTTTGATAACCCCTCGTTACCTTTATCGGAATTCGTCTTAAATCCCGCATTAATTCTTGATTTACCACTCTTGGCTCTAGGTTCTTTGATAGGGTTATATGTTGGCTGTTTTTTATAAAAAACCAAAATGTTTTCATGTTCTTTTAATGGTATTTTATGTGCCAACGCAAAATTACTTCCAACTACTTTCCTGTAAATCCATTCATAACGAAATAGTTTCATGTTGCTGGCAATTAACTTCGTTGTAAAAGGTTGACTACCAAATAATATGATTGCACCATTTTCTTTGATTATTCTTTCATATTGGTTCCATAACTCATCAAAAGGCACAATTACGTCCCACTTATTAGCAGTTGTCCCATACGGTAAATCCGCTAGTATCATATCAATTGAATTATTAGGCAACTTCGCCATCTCATCGAGAGTATCTCCATGAATCAACTTCATATCTCCACCCTTTCATATTCCAGCCCATCAAACTTGTTCTCAATGTATCGTTCATATTGAGGCGTGTTGCTTCGTTCCTTGTAGGCTTTGCGTAAATTATCTGTAAACTTCCACGACCGCTTGCCACGTTCATAGTGTTCTTGAAAGTAGCGGCCATCTTTATTTTTAAATGCGTATTTCATAATTTTGTTATCTTGACTAATTCTGGATGTAGATATGCATCTACAAATCCTTGTGCATTGTTATAAATAGGCTTGCCCTCTAGGACAATCATTACGTCAGCGTTAGGATTTTTTCGCATATCCCGTACGATGCCAGAGAATACTTCATTCAAGTAAATGAAATTATCTTTTTCCTCTTCATAACCCATTAAATAACCAATGGTTACATCGAAATATTGAGCTAATTTATGCCATATTTCTGCATTGGGTTCTGTTTTACCTAGCTCCCAATTATTAATCGTTGCCCTTGATTCATTTACAACTAAACCAAGATATTCAAGCGAAATATTATTATCCGCTCTCATTCTTCTGATTCTATTCATCAGCAATAACCTCTATCTATAATCATCTTGTCTAACTTAGTTTCTAACTCGGCTATCCGTTCATCACGCTCTGAGATACCAACTTTCAAATTTCTATTCTCATCTCGCAATGAAGCAATCAATTTAGCTTGTCTCTGTAATTTCAACGGATCACTTGGAATTATGTTCGCTGTCATCTCCAAACCTCCGATATAAATTTACAAATAACCAACTTAGAAATCCTGCATAAATTAAATCCATAAGTAATAGCAGGATCCCCATTACGGTGTAGGCGTTCCCGGTTTGAATCCAATCAATTGCAAATTCACTGATTGATACCGCCGTAATTCCTGAAATGATAATCACATCCAATACGCAAAACGTTAAGAATATTACCTTGATCAAGTTATATGCCTTTCGTCTAAATTTCATTACCATAACCCCGGTTCTGTGTTGTACTTGATTTCTCTTTCAAGCTGTTTAGCTTTTTCAGGTTCTAATTTTTTCAATTCATTAAAATCTGTATATCCCCACAACTTCGCTTCCTTTTCTAACTCTTTATAATCCATCTTCTTTTTGCTCCAATAAATTTTTTAGCTTATCCGTTATAACCTTTTCGTTCATGAAAAGCCTTTGCACTGTTGTACTCTTTGCTTAAATCCGACAAATCTTCGATCATATCTGTGACATCTTGATTGGTGTCATAATCTCCATTGAATTTTTTATCAATATCAGACAACTTCTCATTAAATCGATTTGTAATTGTATCTAATCCCATATCGTCACACTTTTTTCAAATGATTTAACTGTTCCAACAAATAACCCTTTGTCACCGTTAGAGAGTTAAGCATTCCATTTGCGATTGACGATTCTTTTGGATCATCAATATTTAAAGCAATATCAAGTTCTAACTTCTCTAACATGTTCGAGATAATATGGTGATTAGTTTTTAGAATTCGCTTTTCGATTTCAATATCTCTTGAATCCATCTTGCCCTCCTATTCAACCGTTGAAAGTCTTACGAATAACGCTTTCTTTGGTCCGTTCGTTTTTTTAACATGTAAATCTACAATCTGTGCATCATCAATATTTAATGCTTCTTGAATCGCGTCGTTAGTTGGCTTAGTTAAATTATCCAAATCTCTGGTGTTTCGCTTAGTTAACACCAATTTGTCAAAGATAAACGCAAGCTCACACTTCAACTCTGTTTCAGCTTCAATCTGTGCCAATTTAGTTTCATCTGCTAACTCTTCCAAAACTTCAATCACATAATCTTTATACTTTCGATATTTCGCGCCTCGATAAACTTGATTAGTTCGAGTGTTATGTTGTAAATCATTTCCCGAACCAAAATCAATATCGTCACGTAATTCGATCATTGCTTCAAAAATTTTCATTTAATTCATTCTTTCCTGTGACTGGTCTGTGCACTCTTTTTTTAACCCAACACAGCTCTAACTCGTTGTCTCCCAAACGATGTGTACAGTTCAACGGGTTAATGGTCGCCTATTTTATATATATATTCTTTTTATTTACTTTTTAACTATTAGTAAATCAATAAAGAAAATAAGAATAACTATACACAAACCGCTATACTTCAACGAATTAACCCAACACGCTACCCATCATTAAGTCGTCACATACCCTACTCTTGGATTACAACTGGTACATAACTCCACTTCTGTGTTTTATTTTTTTATGCCAATTCGACATCTTTCGTCCCCACGCTGTTAATGTCATTGGTTTAGCATCTTCTCCAATGTTTAATGATTCGAAAAAATCTGTGTAACTGTTGTATAAGTCATGAGCTTTAAATTCACCTGATTCTAATGTCTTGTGCCATAAATCGAATGGATCGGTTGCGACCATATCTTCTGAAATGTCATCTTCAATTTTCCAATCTTCTGCCATTGCTCTTTGAAACATCTCAACAGCGTATGGAATTAGTAGTGGTATTTCTTCTTGAAGCTCGTCCTCTGGGAACATTCGATTGCGCTTATCGATTTCAGCTTTATCAGCCATCGGTGCAATTGTTTTGATAATGTGTAATCGCCTTGTGATCGCTCCACCTGAATTGAAAATTGGCATCTCGTTTACATTTGCAATGATTTTTGCCGTGATCATATAATCAGTTCCATCAATCCCTTTACGTTCGACTGGGGACAATCCGCCACCGGTTACGGCTTTAAAAACATCGTCTTCTTTAAAACGAACTTTAGTTGCATCGTCATCTACCATGATGGCTTTACCGATAAATCTAGCCGTTTCAAATCGAGCGTTACCAGCTTGTAAATTTTTCAGTTTAAATGCTCCTACTCGTTCTTCTCCAAACAGTGCTTTGGCAATTTTTGATACTAGGTACGTTTTACCTGTACCTCCAACTGGATCGAGCAAAAACAATGCTCCTTGCCACCACCGCATATCGTTATAAAAGCCATATCCTAACCAAGCCCAAAATATTCTATCGTTGTTGCCAAACATGTACTTCACATATTTAATCCAAGTTTCGGGCAAGCGGTCATCATCTGACACTTCAAAATCAAATCCACCGATTATATTTTGATTTTTATCAGGCTTATCCAACATTCCTGTTTCTAGAGTTAGCGTTGCGTTCTTAAACGCCACATACTTCGTTTTAATGGAATCATCGAATGTTCTGCCTAATCCTACTAAATACTCTTTAACATCTCTCTGAAGCTCCCTTTTTTTCGTCTGAGAGACACTTAGCCTATCTGTGATACTAATAATTGAAACGTTCAAATTATTTATTACTTCAGATGGCTTTACTTGTTTCCAATATGACCCGTTCCAAATGTACCCATTCTCGTTCTTTATCAACGATTCAGCTTGTTCTGAATACCAGATCGCAAATTTTTCCACTGATGAAACTTTGTATTTAACATCGCCTTCTTTTCCAGTAGTCGTCCAATCAAGCCATGGGATATTAGAAACGAATTGAGCTGGGCTTAATTGAGTATCATTAATGTTCCACGGAATAATGGCATTTTCATTAAATCGTGCTAGTCCATCATTCGACATTCCTACCCCCTTAATAACCTTTTTAATTTCAAACCAATATCTTTTGTCGGATTATCCAAGTAAGCTGTTATTCCTGCCTGATCAAATCCATCATAAATTTCATCTGAATCACTAGTCGGGAATGCAACTTTAATTGCGCCAATAACTTTAACTAAGTTGTTGTCACGTTCGCCTTTATTCCAAGTAATTCTATTTTTGTTTGTATAACCAACAATAAAATCTGATAAATTTTCAGCTGATGGTTCATCTAATCCAGCCCAACCACTACCGTTTGAACTCATATTTGATTTTTTATACGGTGCTTTCGGTTGATATTTTGATTTAACGACATAACTGAACCGGTCTTGCTCTTCTTCAAGTGGACCAAACACACCTGTTTTTTTAAGTGGCAGTCCATTTAAACGACCAACAGTTTTAGCAGTTCCAATATCAAGTCCATAATTCAAAAGATTAAATCCAGTTTTAGCAAATAGTATTATCAATTCATCAACTGCTTGTGGTAGTAGTTCTGGCATAATTGGTTGACCAAGCGGAACGTATATCCGCCATCCACCAACATGTTTACCCGGACCAAACGAAGATGGAGTTTGCCATGCAAAGACATTTAATTTGGTTGTCTCTGTATAAAAATTAAAGAAATCTTCCAAAAATATATTTGCATCGACCACTAAATCTAAATCGAAAACAATTGCTTGTACGTCTTGAATATTGCTTCTATTTCGCACTAATCCTTGCTTTAAAGTAGATGGTGTAAAATATTGAGCTGAATATTCCTTGAAATCGTCAACGTGCTTGATTATTTCCACTTCATCAGGCAAACTATTTGCATATTCATAGATATTGAAATCTGCCACGGTGTCATAATTCCCAGCTACCCCAGATACTTTAAATGCATATGTCATAGCTTTTTATCCGAATGGGTCATTTGCGGGCGCTGCAACTGGCGTTGAACCGAATGGGTCAAATCCTTGGCTATCATCCGGTTGAATCATATCTCCTTGTGCCAACGGCTTCTTACCAGCGGCATGAGCTTGAGGACGTTGAGTCGTTTTATCAACTTCTGATCCATTTGGTAATAACGTTCCATAATCCGCAACTTCTGGGCGATAAGTTGTACGTTGTTTATAATCATTAGGCTTAAATTCTCGAACCTTCACAGCTAAACGCTTACCGACTAAAATCTGACTAACGTTTTTTAATTCAATTACTGCACCATCTTGGACTCCACCGATGGCATTAAATAATGCGTTAATATTTTTATAAAAACTAGGAGCTTCGCCATCAGTTCGAGCTTGGTCATCATTAAAATAATCACCAAAAATCATCTTTCCCTTTTCTGAACCATCTAGAACTTTATAAGTTAAGTTAAAACCTTCGCCTCCCATCGCGTTCGTCCCTAAATACTTAGCTTCAACAATTTCAACGTTGAAGTCTCCTGCAAAATCAATTACGCCCTTACGAATGTCTTGTGAGTTAAATGTAAATCCCATTGTTATTTCTCCTCTTGTTCTTCTGTTGTAGTATTTTTTGATTGAATTAATTCTTCTGCTTTGATTAGTGTGCGACTATCTAATCTGTTCTTAGCATGATTGCCGTTTTCTGTATCCAGATCAATCCAACGTTCCCCGCCGTCTTTATAAATTCGACCGACAATATCAAACGGTGCCATAAAGGCGTCAAACGTTTTCATATTCATATCTGGTTCAAAACGGCCTTTGCCGTCTAAACCAGATGAACCATTGTCAATTTGATGTGACGTTGCGACAATAGTTAAATTTGTGCTTCTTAACCACATTCCCAAATTTCTAAACCACAGTTGTAACTTCTGATAATTCTGACGACCATCTTTAGAAGCTCCATCAATATTTTCTAGTACCCAATTTTGTAGGGCCGTGACGTTGTCAATAAAAATAACCTCATGCTCACCCATAAAATTAGTTAGAGTTTCCATGGTTAGTTGTTGCATTCTAGCTGCATCACTCGCCTCAAAGGCAACTACATCAATATCAGCTGTATCGGTAATTGCATTAGTTGATCCGTCGTAACTTAGTAATAATTTTTTACCGGTAAATTGTTTGATTAAACTGGTCTTACCAGTTCCACCATCGCCGTAGATGAAGTACATATCTCCGACTTTGGGTATCTCTCCTGCCTTATAAAATTTCATTTTCACCCTACTTCCAATGAATTGTTTTGCCGTTTTCCAGAATAGTAATTCGTTCTAGATCGTTTGAAATATCGTCGCCAAATTTCTTCTTCAATTGAGTATGTGATTTCAAAACAACCGAATCCCAACCGTATTTTTCAACAAACATTTTTTTCAAATCATTATTATCAATCGGCACGATCTTAGTTTGTCGATTACGATACTCAACTCCATAAAATTGTTGTCCTGTATCCAGCCGAGTTTTCAACTCTTCCATGATTAATTTCTTGGGCTTGTCGAAGTATTTAATATTTCGTGCCAGGTCTTCTATTTCGTCATTGGACTTCATTTGAAGACGCTTTTCGTCTAGTAATTCTGGCAGTCCGTGAGCTTGACCATTTTCATCAATGATTGATAATCCAAAGTTATCCATGACTGCCTCCTAATTTGGAACTTGTCCGTTATCTGACGGCTCAACTGTCATGTGCTCCATTCCAAATCTAATTAGTTGCGTACCTAATTCACGCATAGGGATACCAAGCTGACCGCTTAATTCTTTCAATTCAGAATGAACTTCTGCATTCATCCAAACTGGATTATACTTAGCGTCTTTTGTGTCTCGTGCTTTTAAAACTAACTTTTCCATGATAAAATTCTCCTGTATTCTTACATTGACTAGCTATGCTTGCAGGCGGCTAGTCTTTTTTGTGTTTGTGAGTTCATGACTTATCCTTTCCACACCAATGCAATTGATAACGCAATAATCGCAAGTGATTGGATAATGCTAATTTTCCAAAGTGATTTAATATGATTTTGCATATCTAAGATCGCAAATCTATTATTACGAACTTCTGACGTTTCCTTTTTTTGAGCATCTAACATTAAATTTATGTTGCTATCGGTTTCAGCGATTTCTTTGGCCACAAATTTAAAATTAGTGTTAGTTCGATCGACGATATTATCAATACGTACATTTGTATCGCTGTTCATTTCCATATTGAGAGATGATATGTTCTGCAAATCATCTACCTGACTAGATAACTCTTGCTTCTTACTTTGCCGTTTGTTCATTAGGCATCACCTTTCTGGGCTTCATACGTTCTACATAAGCATTACGGTTGTATTCATAATGAGTGACCCAAGTGTCGTCAGCATTTAAATCACGTAACTCTTCCAGAGCTAAGTCAAATACAGCCAAATCACGCCAAAAGTTCCCACTACTAATACCTTCAAAGAAAATATCGTTCATACGATCGAATGCAGCTTGAATCTTCCATTGACGTTCAGTATTACGCTTAAGCTTTTTAAGCTTGTTAATTTGACCTTGTTGAGCAGCTTCTAGTTCCAAGATGACTTTCATCTCTTCTTCAGTTTCAAAACTGATATTATCAATTTCAAACATTGCCATCTTTGCTGCGATTAATGCCTCATCCATTTGTTTCATTCCTTCTCTCCTAATGTGAATTTTGATAACGTTGGTCTTCCATAATGTCCTTTAATTCATTCGGAATATTCTGGATACCTAGTACAACCAATGCTCCTAATACGAATGCTATTAATGTGTAAAACATTATTGATTACCCACCTTTTCTGAATATTTTTCTAACCATTCATCGAGATCACGTTTATCGTAAAACTCAATAACGTGGCCTTTATCAACCATCGTTCTATGTGGTATTTCAGATTTAAGCTCATAAAACTTCGTCTTACCAAACGGCAAATGATTGATTGCCTGCTTATCATCTTTGATCCAAGGTGAGTCGTTATTCTTCTCACGTATGGCATCAGCAAGATTATTAACTGCTTCAACTATTCCTTTCATTATTTTTCCTCCAAGCCGGGATGACTTTTAATTTAGCAACATATTGATTGCTACTGGAGCAAGTACATTAATAACTTCTTCACTGTTCTCAAATGATTTCGCCCACTCCATTAATTCTTGACTACGTTCTACTTTTTCGTTAATGTGGTTAACTTCTTGATCAGATGCTTCAATCGAATCCATTGCTTCTCTTAACGGATTCAACACCTTAAATAAATCACGCTCCGCTTTGTTTAATAAAAGTTCACTCAATTCAGAATCGTTAGTTGCTCGTGCAATATCAATCATTAAATTGGCGCGTTCAATAGTAGATTCAACATGCGCATTTAATGAATCGATCATGGTGTTAATTAGTTCAATCTGTTTATCCTTATTAGTCATAATTATTTCTCCTTATAGTTCAATTCCAAGCTTTTGTGCAGCACGTTTTTGAATCTCAATGTCTTTTGGTGTAGCATTACCAGCCAACGCTCGAGACAATTGTGCCGGATTAACATCTAACAAGCGTGCCAATTCTATTTGCTTCATATTGTTATCGAATAATGCAATTTTGAATTTCCTCTTAATAGATGAAGATGCATGTTCAAGTTCCGTCATCTTATTACCCCTTTCTGTAATTAATTCATCAAGTTGTTGCATTTTTTATAACAATAGTTTAATATAAATGCATACGAAATAACACGAAACAAACCCTATACAATACCGTTCGCTCGCCAAAGTTTACGTATTTACAGGCTGTTTTTTGTTACTCAATTACTTGATGAATTAAATTCTAAACTATAGTTACAGATATTGCAACTATTTTTATAACAATAGTTTAAATTTAGATCTGTCAATCACAGGAGATCTATTGATATGACTGACTTAACACAACAACAAAAATTCGAAAGAATTAAAAAAATATCTCGTGATAAGGGAATGAGTTTATCTCAATTAAATAAAAAGGCGAATATGAAGGATAATGTAATTTATTCTTGGAAGTCCAAAGAGCCTAGTGCTACAGCTATTAAAAAAGTTGCTGACGTTTTAGGCGTTTCGGTTGACTACTTATTAGGTAACGCCGATGAAATGCTACCTAATAAAGAAGGCACCACCAACGAGCCAGTGGATAACTCAATTGAAGGAATAAAGGCACGGTTAGTCTCTTATGACGGTTCGCCCGTTACAGATCATGATGCCAAATTGATTAAGCAATATCTTGATACTCTATTTGAAGGTCGTGAATAAATGGAAGAAATTGAAAACTATATATGGGAAGATGTCACCAAATTAATCAAGAATATTTCTTTTGATTTGGTTAATTTGCCTATGAATAAGCCAGCTTATACCGACCCTTCAAATGACATAATATTTTATAACGAATCAACCATCTCAATTTATTCAATCACAGAAGAATATTTCCATGCTCTTTTGAAACATCAAAGAAGGTATGATCAATATGATTTTCTGAATCCAGCTGAGCACGAAGCGCATGACCTTGCATTAAAATATTTATATAAAGAATGGGATAAATACGATCTTCCGTCAGATTATCTTAGATTTACGGAAGCTATGAATCCACCATATCATCTCTGCAATAAGATAGAGGATCATTTTACATCTGAAATTAAAATGGTTTAATTTAATTTGTGAATAAAATACGTGCTGAATATCCACGATAAACTGTTCATTTTAAGGAGTATGTAATATGAGTAAGAAGATCACTGACGAGAACGGAAATACTTACGTTCAACAGAAGCCTTTCTATAAGCGCGTCTGGTTTTGGATCTTAGCAATTATTGTTCTTATTGTTATTGGTGCAAATATGGGGTCAGATTCCGATGATAAGTCAACCGAATCATCAAGCGAATCTACTTCAAGTGTAAATAAAGTTTCTAGTTCTAACTCGACAGCTTCAGATGAAGATAGTATCCCCACCGGTGAATCAACTACTCTCACTGCTGGAACTTGGACGGTTGGAAAAGATATTAAACCAGGAATATATGTCCTTACCACTCCTACTGGTTCAGGTAACGTTAGTTCCGAAAATTCTAAAAGCGATGATATTAATATAATTCTTTCGTCAACTATGGAAGACTCTGATCTAGATGTCACTAATTACCGTGCTATTTTATCAGATGGTCAAGAAATTAAAATTGAAGGACTACAAAATGTTAATTTTCAGGTAGATAAGCCACTTGGTAACGTTGGCACTGAAAAATATATCAGTGGACAATACATCATCGGTGCAGATATAAAACCAGGGCGTTATAAGATTGACGCGGACTTAGGTTCAGGAAATATAATGACCGACGATGGTGAATTAAACGAAATATTGTCTACTAACCCTGAAGACGATGAAATTTCTTCAACTACTGTTAATTTCACCAAGGGTCAAGTATTGTCAACAGACTTGAATAGAATTCAACTTACACAACAATAAGCCAAATAAAAAAACGCATATCCCTGACTCCGCTAAAAGTAAGGATATGCGTAACAAATGAAAGCAACTGCAGTAGCTCTTTCAGGTATTTATTATACCAGACCTGAGCATGTCTTTAAACTACTTGCTCATGAGCTTTCCAATCCAAGCCGGGATGCAAAGAAAGGAAATTAAAATGAGTTATACAAAACAATCTGACGGGACATATTCTGTTCGCGTCCGCTACTCCGATTCTCTTGGCAAGCGCCACGAGAAAAAGAAAAAAGGTATCAAAACGCTCACTGCCGCCAAGAAGTGGGAACGCGATACCTTAACTAAAATTGATGATGGAGAGTTCGATAAGTTTAGTTCAAACATGACTTTAAACGATGCTTTCAAAACTTGGTTAGATAGCTACTCTCAAAAAGTCTTACCATCAACATATCGTAAAGCTGAAAACTTTATCAACGTTCATATTTTAACACCAAAATGGTTTGATCAGGTAAAAGTCGATAAAATTACATCAGTCATGCTTCAAACTTATATTAATGAGTTAAGTACACTGAATGTTAATTATCGAAAAAACTTATATCCATTTAAGCAAGTCATGACTACTCTGGTTTCACTAGAAGTTATTAATAAGAACCCATTTGATAAAGTTACATTCCCAAAAGCTAAACCTGCCCCGGTATTTATGGATCGTGTTGATTACTATAAGAAGGATCAACTAAAACAATTTTTAGATACTGCCGAAAGTTTGTACGCTGATAAAAAATATCATGTATACACTCTCTTCCGACTTCTATCGTTTTCTGGAATGCGGAAAGGTGAGGCCCTGGCTTTGGCTTGGAAAGATGTTAATTTTGATGATTATACAATTGACATTAATAAAGCTCTTTCAGTTGATAAGAATGGACGAACTATTTTGAGTACGACTAAGACCAAAGCTGGCACACGTATCGTAAAACTCGATAAAAAGACCATTGACGTGCTGAAACATTATCAAGCAATTCAATCTACATTAATTTTAAAAAACGGTCTAACGGCTAAAGGATTGATTTTCACGGGGGATGATCTACAATCTTATATGACAGTTCGACATCCACGCGTGTGGTGCGAAAAAATCACAAAGAAAGCAGATTTACCCCGGATTAAAATTCACGGCTTCAGACACACTTATGCTACACTTTCAGCTCAAGCTGGAATGAACATCAAACAGTTACAATATCAATTGGGACATGATGATGTTCAAACAACCTTGGCAATTTATACCGCTGTTACAGAGGAAATGAAAGCTACTACTGCTGATATTTTTACCAGTCTAGTAAATTTCTAAAAAGTACCCACCTAGGTACCCTTTTATTCGAACTTCGGCGAACGATTTTGAACTCCTACGAACACATGTATAAAAACAAACCCCGTCATATCAACGATTATCGCGATACAACGGGGTTTGCATTTTTATATTATGGAGCCGACATGATTAGTCTTCATAAATTTACTTTAAATTCTTACCGCATGGTTGGGAACAACAAAATATCTCGAATAGTATCCGTATCCGTTAACAACATGACTAAGCGATCAATTCCAATCCCTAATCCTCCTGTTGGTGCCATTCCATATTCTAGTGCTTCGATAAAGTCTTCATCAATGCCTTCCGCCTCATCATTCCCTTGAGCTGCTTCAGCAGCCTGGGCTTCAAAACGTTCCCTTTGGTCGATTGGATCATTTAATTCTGTAAAGGCATTTCCATATTCGGCGCCCATAATAAAAATCTCAAAGCGGTCAGTAAACCGATCATCATCCGCATTCTTTTTAGCCAATGGTGAAACTTCGACTGGATGTCCATATACAAAAGTGGGTTGAATTAACGTCTTTTCTACAAATTCCTCAAAGAATTCATTGATGATATGGCCCACTCCCCAAAAATCTTCTACTTTAATATGGTTGTCGATTGCCAATTGCTTAGCTTCTTCAAAGGACATAGGTTGCCAAAAATCAATTCCCGTTTGTTCCTTAATTAAATCAACCATGTGCTTCCGCGCAAAAGGTTTTGCTAGGTCTAATTGCGTACCTTGATATGTAATTTTCAAATCATTTGAAACGACCTTAGTGGCTGCCTTAATGATATTTTCAGCTTCAACCATTACATCATCAAAATCCCAATATGCAGCATATGTTTCCATTGTTGTAAATTCAGGATTATGTTTCGGATCCATTCCTTCGTTTCTGAAGACACGTCCAATTTCATAGACTTTCTCCATTCCACCCACAATCAGTCGCTTCAAATGTAGTTCCAAAGCAATTCTTAGATACATATCAATATCTAAAGCATTATGGTGTGTCACAAAGGGACGCGCCGATGCTCCACCCGCTGAGTTCTGTAAGATGGGCGTTTCAACTTCAATGAAGCCATCCCCATCCATATAACGACGAATGGCTGAAATAATCTCTGATCGTTTTTGGAATCGATTAAATGATTCCTCATTTGAAATCAAATCTAAATACCGTTTCCGATAACGCGTCTCAACGTCATTTAATCCATGAAACTTATCAGGTAGCGGACGCAATGCTTTGGTCAGGTGTGTAATTGCCTGGACATTTACTGATAACTCACCAGCTTTGGTTTTCATCATTGTTCCAGAAAAACCAAGAATATCCCCCAAATCAGATTTTTTCAGTAATTCATAGGCCTCTTCTCCAACAATAGGCTTTTGTACAAAGATTTGAATCAAACCAGTACGATCTTTAATATTGGCAAAAGTAATCTTACCTGATCGACGTTTTGTCATCATTCGTCCGGCAATCGTAACTGAAATTTGTTGCTGATCTAAATCATCAATATCAATTCGATCATAGGCTTGATGCAATTCACTTGCATGATGAGAAGCTTCGAAGCGTTGCCCAAAAGGATCAATTCCTTGTTCCCTTAATTCCGCCATCTTTTCACGACGTACCACCATTTGATCATTTAGAGATAGTTCTTGTCCTGCCATCAATTTGTCCTCATTTCCTAATAATTTTATCAATCTATTTTTGTGCTAAAATGCTCTGCAGTTCTTCAGTTGAAAATTTTATTTTATTTCCCGTAAAACGATCTACAATCTCGGCACCTTGTTTATCATCGATCATTTCTTGTAATTGATCTGAATGTAGAGTAGCCAACATAGCTGCATATTCACGCTTAGTTAAATCCGGATACAAGGCAACCTCTTCAGTTGATAATTGCTTCAAATTATCATTTCCAAAAATATGCTCTAAAATTCCAAACGTACCTTGTCCTTTTTTCAAAGTTTGACTAATCGTTGGCATTTTTTCAACCGCTTGATAAAAATGATCAAGCGCTTCTTGCTTAGCATCGGGTAACGCCGAAACAATAAATCCACCGGCAGCATGCACCTGCTTATGTTCATCGACGTTAACTTCTACCATCACTAATGAAGGAATTTGTTCTGATGTCAGCATATAATAAGTGAAATCATCATCAATACGTCCACTTACTAAGGCAACCGAACCAGTAAAGGGTTGCGCTTCTCCATCCATTTCTTTGGTAACACGTAAAAAGCCTTCTGTTCCAACTGCAGTACTAATATCGGTAACATTAACTTGTGGATTCGTTACGTATCCTCTCACTAATCCGGTAGCACTGGCTTCAGTGACAATCTTTCCAGCTGGTCCATTTCCTTCAATAGTTACCGCTAAACGTTCTTCCCCTTTTAAAACTGCATTTGAAACCAATAATGAACTTAACAGGGCCCGTCCTAGTAGATTAATTCCCATCGGAGTTGCTTGGTGAAATACAGCTGCTTTTTGCAACATTTTCGTCCCATCAATGGCAATGGCGCGAAAATTATTATCTTTTGTAATCGCTCGTACAATGGTATCAGCCATTTAATTTCTCCCATCTTTTTTAAAATGTCTCATTAATTTTAACATGACTGTCCAAATAATTCCGAATAATCTACTTAAATATAAAAGAGCCTCAGTTCGTTCAAACTAAGGCTCACTCATTGACAATGATTATTAAAAATTAATTTTTACGCTCTTTAACTTCAATTTTATCTCCACCAACAATTACAATATCTGCCGTGTTCAAGAACAAACCATGATCCACAACCCCAACTTCCTTTGATAAGTAATCTGAAAGACATTCTGGACTAGCAATTCCATCTAAATGCAAATCTAAGATATAGTGACCACCATCTGTCACTAAAGTCTTCCCGGCTTGATCCAAGCGAAGTGTAGGATTCAATCCTTCGCGCTCAAATTTACGAGCTAACTGCCCACTTCCGTAAGGAACGACTTCAACCGGCAATGGGAATGTTCCCAAAACAGGCTTCACCTTACTTTGGTCAACAATCCAAATATTTTTATTTGAATTCTTAGCAACAATTTTTTCCATCAATAATGCAGCACCGCCGCCCTTGATTCCATTCAAATAAGTATCAACTTCATCAGCCCCATCCACAGTGACATCAATATGATCCACTTCGTCAACATCAACGATCTTCATCCCCAATTCAGCACCGCGGGCAGCTGTCCGGTTTGAAGTTGTCACTCCAATAAAATCAATTTTCTTTTCAGCCAAAGCATCCAAGAAAAAAGCGACCGTTGAACCAGTTCCTAGACCTACTGTCATTCCATCTTCAATATATTGTGCCGCAAATTCAGCAGCTTTTTTCTTATTTAAATCTTGTGCATTCATGATTTTGCTCCTCGCCATTTCTTCATATTAGCTACCTGATTACTTCATTAAAAAATCGACAATCATTTTTCGCTAGTTAAACGTTTTAATGCTGAAACTAAGTTTAGTTAAATTTATACTTTTTGTCAATCCATCACCCGCGGGGGAATACTTGATTCACGAACTATTAGTTGCAAATCTAACGTCTCATTTTGTTGTGGCAAATCATGATCAGCCAAACGATTGATAATCATATTTAATGCGTCAATTCCAATTTGCTGAACAGGTTGGCGAATCGTTGTTAATGCTGGTACAAAAAATTCAGCATAATCCGTATCATCATATCCAACGACTGATATATCATTAGGAACACTGACTCCATGATTATACAATCCCCTAATTAACCCTACTGCGATTTCATCATTTAAAGCAAAGATTGCTGTGGCCCCCGTCTCAATTACTTTTTCAGCCGCCATCATTCCCCCATGTTTTGACAAATTAGTCTTAATATTATCAACCGGGTGAAGTCCCCCTTCCAATAATGCAGCAATAAAACCAGCTTCCCGTTGATGCATATTATCGGTCATATCATCGGCCATTAACAAAGCAATTTTTTTATGTCCTAATTCTAATAAATGACGAGCCGCCATCTTTCCGCCTTGCCATTCACGAACCATTACTTGATCCTTAGCGTCGAGATCCGCGCTCTGATCTAATGAAAGGTATGGAACATTTCTTTTATTTAAAAATTCAATAACTTGTTGATGCTCTGGAATCGGTCGCCCAAATATTAAAGCATCAGCTCCTCGTTCAATCAGTGAATAAATCGAAGTCTCTAAATTCTCTTCATTGGCCCCCATAAATACCAAATCAACGTTTTCAGGTCCATCTACTTGCATACTTTGAATCAAGTCAGCAAAAAAAGGCATCCGAAACGAGGGAATTAAGACCCCAATTAAGGGACTAGTCCCCCCTTTTAAACGTTTAGCAGCAATGTTAGGAATATACCCTAGTTCATTTCTGGCCGTAATGACTTTATGAATTGTTTCATCAGAAAAGCGCTCTTTTTTATTATTTATTATTTGCGAAACTGTTGCAATGGAAACACCTGCAAGCTTTGCAACATCCTTAATCGAAGCTTTTTTCATGATTTTATCCTTTTATTTTTATTTAATGTAACCGTTTTTTTAATTTACGTTTATATAGTATAATACATAATAAGTTTTAATGTTGACTAAAGGTTCAAGTTTTTTTAATTTTTAAAAATTCTTGGAAGCGCTTGCATTTTCAAAAATGATCGTGTATCGTTGTCTTCAGTTAAACGTTTCAACATTCTTTTATTTCTCTTTTTTTGGAAAGGATCATGACATGTACTTACTCATTAATATTGTCGGGGTTTTTGTCACACTGGGAGTAGCCTACCTCTTCTCACGTGATAAAAAGAATATCCAATGGAAATCCGTTGGAATTGTGACCGCATTGCAATTATTTTTAGCCTGGTTCTTTGTGAACTTCAGCATTGGTCGTCAAGCCGTTGTTGCTGCTGCAAATGGTTTCAACTGGTTAGTTGCTACTGCCTACAAAGGAATCGCATTTGCTCTTCCAGAGTGGGTTTCTACCACAATTCCTGGTGCCGGTGGAACTTTAGACGGGCCAATGAATTTCGTAACTTCTGCCTTAATGCCAATCTTATTGGTTGTCCCACTATTTGATATTTTAACTTATATTGGTTTCCTTCCATGGGTAGTTAAGTGGATTGGTCGGGGATTATCATTTATTACTGGTCAACCTAAATTCGAAGCTTTTTTCTCAGTTGAAATGATGTTCTTAGGAAACACCGAAGTTTTGGCTGTGTCTAAGGCTCAATTAAACCAAATGAGCGGAACTCGTAACTTAACCTTGGCTTTGATGTCAATGAGCTGTGTTACTGCTTCAATCATTGGTGCATATACCCAAATGATGCCTGGTCAATACGTTTTGACGGCTGTTCCTTTGAATATCTTAGGTGCCATCGTAATTTCTGCCATTTTGAATCCCATTAAGTTGGATCCAGAAGAAGATGTTGTTGTCGAAATTAATGAACCCGTTGAAGTGGCCCAAGCTGATGGAACCATGAAAATGGAACGTCCAAAGAAAGAACCTTTCTTCTCATTCTTGGGTGATTCAATTTTGAGTGCTGGTAAGTTGATCTTAATTATCTTTGCATCTGTTGTTGCATTCGTAGCATTAGCCAACTTGATCGATCGCTTATTCTCATTAACTGGCTTTAGCTGGCTTTCACTTGAAAATATCTTTGGTGTTGTAATGTTCCCATTTGCATGGTTACTAGGTTTCAACCCTCACGATGCTTTCGAAATTGCTCAATATATGGGAACTAAGCTAGTAACTAACGAATTCGTTGTGATGGGAGAGGTCTCAAAGAGTGTTATGGCTGGAACTGGTTTGTTTGCTAATAAGCATGCGGTTGCCGTATTAACAGTCTTTGTTACTTCATTTGCTAACTTCTCAACCGTTGGAATGATCATTGGTGCCTTCAAGGGATTGGTATCTCGCGAAAAAGTTGATTTGATTTCTAAAAACGTACCTTTGATGTTAGTATCAGGAATTTTGGTTTCACTGCTTTCTGCGGGAATGGCCGGATTATTTGCCTGGTAAACTAAATCAAACTTGTATCAAACACTAACTAAACGGGGCTGGGAGCAATGCAATGTCCTCACCTCGTTTTTTATTTTTCTGATTTATTGAACTTATTAGATTTAGAAGGGAATTTTACTCATGATAATGAAAAAAGAAGCTTTAATTTTAGATATGGACCCTGGAATTGATGATGCAGTTGCCCTTTCAATTGCATTAACTCGACCCGAATTTGATTTAAAATTATTAACAGGAGTTGCCGGGAATGTCAGTGTTGAAAAAACCACAGCTAATTTATTAAAATTAGCAGAATTCTTTAACCGAACTGATATTCCGGTCGCAATGGGTGCTAAAGCCCCATTGCGACGTGAATTTAAAGATGCTTCGTATATTCATGGTGCCTCTGGTATGCCAGGCTATGATTTCCCTGAAATCACACATCAACCAATTGAGGCTGATGCCGTTGAAGCAATGTACCAGGTATTAAATGATGCTCCAGAGCCATTAACAATTGTAGCGACTGGTTCATATACCAATATTGCTTTATTACTAAATCAACATCCTGAAATCAAACCCAAAATTAAGCGCCTTGTTCTCATGGGTGGCTCATTATCAGGTGGAAACGTTTCGTCTGTTGCCGAATTTAACGTCTTCACTGATCCTGATGCGGCAGATATCGTCTTTAACAGCGGTTTAGATATTACCATGATCGGACTAGACGTGACCTTAAAGGCACTCTTGTCAAATCAATCGATTCAAGATGTCGCTAAAGTTGGTGAAGTTGGTAAAATGATTTCAGGTGTCATGACCGCCTACAATGATGTCGAAGATGATGGTAAACCAATGCACGATGTAAATACCATTTTATTCCTCTTACACCCCGAATTTTTCACGCTCGAAGACCATATGATTTACGTCATTACTGACGGTCCAGCGATTGGTGGTACCATTGCTGATACTCAAGATCGTTGGTCAAACGGACAACTAAATGCCCATGTTGCCGTTGATATTGATGCTCAAGCCTTTGAAAAGTGGTTCTTAGCAGAAATTCCGCATATGAATCAAATGAAAGACAATCCCATCAAATAAATTCGGATACTGCATTTTAAACGCGAAAGGAACGACTTATGGCAACGAAAAAAATGATTTTAGATTTAGATACGGGAATTGACGACGCGTTAGCGCTGGCGTTGGCTGTCGAAGATCCCAGAGTAGACTTAATTGGAATTATTTCTTCATACGGAAACACCTTAATTGAAACTGCTGGCCAAAATTCATTAGATTTATTACATCTCTTACAAGCAGATGATGTTCCTGTTTATTTAGGTGAAAATCATTCATCAACGACTCAATCATTTGAAACGATGCCCATCTCGATGGCAATTCATGGTGATAATGGAATTGGAAACATTGAATTAGAACCAGCCACGAAGCCAATTGAAACCCAATCTGGTGTACAATTCTTAATTGAAGCTGCACATGAATATGGTTATGATTTAATTTATTTACCAACCGGACCACTAACAAATCTCGCAGCAGCAATCCGACAAGATCCAACTGTAGCAGAGTTAATTGGTCAAACTACTCTGATGGGGGGCGCTTTGACCGTTCCTGGTAATGTAACTCCTTTTACAGAAGCCAACATTAATCAAGATCCCGAAGCAGCTGACTATGTTTTCACACATCAAAAAAACATCACAATGGTTGGGTTAGATGTCACGCTTCGAACCCTTCTCACTAAAGAACATACTAAAGCTTGGCGGGAATTAGGAACTTTAGCCGGAACACAATATGCCGATATGATGGATTATTATATTGACGCTTATGACACACTTGATATCGATCACCGTGGGGCCGCTTTACATGATCCACTAGCAGTGGCGGTGTCAATTGATCCAAATTATGTCACTACCATTGATCTCAATTTACGGGTAACGTATGATCGTGAATCTGGCGACTATGGTCGAACCATTGGTGACAAACAAAGGCTCTTAGATTCAACCACGACAAAAGTGGCCGTCAATGTTGATAACGAACGTTTTGTCCGTGACTTCCAAGATTTCATGTTAGATATTTTAAAAAATTAACATGATACTTAATGTTTCAGACCATTCTCGGATCCGAGAATGGTCTTTTTTATCGTTAAATTTCTCGCTCTACTAAAAAATCACACCCAGATATTTCATCTAGATGTGATTCATTAAATTAAATTTTAATCACGCGGATACAAAGTTTCAGCATCACCTTGTGATTCTTTACGTTCTTCTTTGTGCTCTTCAACTGCTTGTGATACCTTTTGGCTCGCAACTTGTTTAGCTTCTTCATAAGACATTGGCTGATCGTCATCTGATTCCACTTCGTTGGTAGCTGGCATCTTTCCAGTTTCATACAAGCTGAGAATTTGCTTCTCATCCAAAGTTTCAAATTCAAGCAATGCCTTTGCAATCGCCTCGTGCTTATCTTGATATTGTACAATAATATCGTGTGCACGCGCATATCCCTCAGTTGTTAATCGACGAACTTCTTCGTCAATTAATTGTGCTGTGGACTCTGAATAAGGAGCCCCCTCACCATACGGGTTATTGAATGATTGACCATTTTTAGCCAATTGAACCATTCCCAATTTGTCAGACATTCCATATTCTGTAACCATAGCTCGAGCAATTCCGGTTGCTTGTTCAAAATCATTTGAAGCCCCAGAAGATTGTTGCTTAAACATTACCATTTCAGCCGCACGACCACCCATCAAACCGGCGATTTGATCTTCTGCATTATCCTTTGACATCAACATCTGATCTTCACGTGGCAGCATAATAGCGTAACCACCTGCGCGACCACGTGGAACAATCGTCACCTTGTGTACAACACGAGCTTCATTCAAAACCAAACCAACAATTGCGTGTCCCGCTTCATGGTATGCGACAGTTTCACGTTCCTTAGCTGAAACAACTCGATCCTTTTTCGCTGGACCAGCAATTACACGATCCTCAGCTTCATCAACATCATCAGCTTCAATTACCTTTTTATTCTGACGAGCCGCGAGCAAAGCAGCTTCATTCAAAAGGTTAGCTAAATCAGCTCCTACAAAACCAGGCGTTTGCTTGGCTACTTCCTTCAAATCCACATCTGGACCTAAAGGCTTGTCTTTGGCGTGAACCTTTAAAATAGCTTCGCGGCCCTTGACATCCGGTTGTCCCACTAAAATCTTTCGGTCAAAACGACCAGGGCGGAGCAAGGCGGGATCCAAGACGTCTGAACGATTGGTTGCCGCAATCACAATCACTCCTTCATTACCTGAGAAACCGTCCATCTCAATCAACATTTGATTCAATGTTTGTTCCCGTTCGTCATTACCACCACCCATTCCTGAGCCACGCTTCCGTCCAACTGCATCAATTTCATCAATAAAGATAATTGATGGGGCAGATTTCTTCGCATTTTCAAATAAATCACGAACTCGACTAGCTCCAACTCCGACAAACATCTCCACAAAGTCAGAACCAGAAATTGAAAAGAAAGGTACGGCTGCTTCACCAGCGACGGCACGCGCCAACAAAGTTTTACCTGTTCCAGGAGGGCCCTCAAGAAGGACCCCTTTTGGAATTTTAGCCCCTAATTTAGTGAATTTACTTGGGCTACGTAGGAATTCGACCACTTCCACCAATTCTTGTTTTTCTTCTTCAGCTCCAGCCACATCACCAAATCGAATCTTATTTTCCTCTGGATCTGCAGGCTTAGCTTTTGATTTTCCGATATTCATCATACCACCGGAACCACCACGGCCACCTTGTCCCATACCACTCATCATGAGCCATAGGAACCCAATCATGAAGACCATTGGTAAGACCGTTACAAGTAAGGATCCCCAAACATTTGAATCTTCAGGTTGAGTACTAATCTTAGTATTCGTCTTCGATGCTGCTTGGTTGATTGCCTTAACTGTTGAATCGTTTGGCAAAGCATTAACTTCAAATGAAGTTACTTTGGGTTTAGCATTCCCCAAAACTTTAGCCATTAACGTTCCTTCTTTAGCTGCTGTGACTTTCTCCGTCTGTGGATTACGATAATCACCTTTAATATCATAAACGCCAGCACCTGGCTTGATTTCAATTGACTTAATTTTCTTATCATTCAACTGCTTAATAAATGTTGAAGTCTCAATCTTCTTAACGGTATTAGTATCCTTAGGTCCAATCACCCAATAAACTAATCCTAATACTGCTAGAAGCATAATCACATAAAATAAGCTTTGTCGAACAAAATTACCACTTGGGCGATTCTTCATGCTTCGTTTCTCCTTTAATCCACATTAATTTATTTTTTAATCAGCATTGATGCTAACCATTCTAATGCGTGGGGGTTATTTCATGGTCTACTAGGTCGGCATGTTCCGGAGCGTAAACTTCCTTCTTCAAAATACCAACATATGGTAAATTACGGTAGAGTTCTTTATCATCTACGCTATAATCAAGACCATATCCAACCACAAAAGCCTTGGGAACATCAAATCCAATGTATTCCACATCTTCTTTAACGACACGCCCTTCCTTTTTATCAAGGAGGCTTGCTGTTTTAACGCTATTTGCACCACGTTGCACTAGCAATTCCTTCATAAATTTTAATGAGCGACCAGTATCCACGATATCTTCCATAATAATGACATCTCGGTTTTTAACATCACTTTGAATATCAGTTACCAAAGATACATCCCCAGAACTAGTAATTCCACCATTATAGCTAGACACATTAATAAACTCAACCTCAGTATATTCCATGTATCGCATTACATCTACTGCCCAAAGGGCGGCACCCTTTAAAACAACTAAAATAATCGGGGTCTTATTTTCATAGTCATGGGCTAATTGCTTACCAACGCGTTGCGCCGCCTCGGCAATTGCTTCTTGACTGTATAGGACTCGCTCGATATCGTTATCCATCTTACTTACACTCATTGAATCGTCCCCTCATGTCAGGCATTTTATTTTTTAAATATACCCCTTTATTTTATCACGAATTATCAATTAAATCTGATTGATTTATGACTTTTTGTAAGGTTAATTGACGTTTATTTCTAATTGCTTGTAAATTATGCGAAATTTGCACCGAACCACGATTAACATTCGGATTTTTCATTAGTTGCATAATTTGATACAACTGTTGATCTTTAACTTCATACTGTTCTTGATTCTTCATCCACTTTTGTAAAATTAAAATTTGTAAATCTGAATCGGTAGTTTGCCACGAAAATGTGCCTAATTCCATTTGCTCGGCTTGCTTAGCTAAAAGTGGTTCAGCTAAGTTTAATAATGCCCCTAATTGATCAACTGTTTTTAAAAGATGCTTTGAAAAACCTTTATTAATTTGTTTTAATTCAGGAATAATTCCTTGGCGCAGACGATTACGGGCATACGTTTGATCATAATTTGAACTATCTTCAATTACCTCTAAAATTGGTTGCTTAACTAATTGTGGCAAATCAGTTTTAGCCAAGTTTAAAAATGGTCGCCTAATATCTAATCCATCCCGTAATTGTTGCATAGGCATTCCCATTAGTTGAGATAGTTGCGCCCCTCTTGCGAGCTTAAATAAAATGGTTTCCACCTGATCATCTTGATGATGTGCGGTTACAATAATCCGCGTCCCCCATTCTAAGGCTTGTTGCTTAAGAAGAGCATAACGCCGGTCTCGAGCTTGTTCTTCAATTCCATGTTGAGGAACTTCTTCCCAATTAATACGTTTAATCGCAACATGAGCAAACCTTTGGCGATGCGCCTCAAGCCAAGTTTGGACAAATTGTTCTTCTTGGTCTGCATCCGCCCGAAGTTGATGATTAATATAAATCACACTCACTTTTGGCTGTAAATTACCGGGTAATCCCCCGTCCGTCAACCAAGTCGCCAAATGCAATGAATCAAACCCACCAGATAAGGCAACAACGACATGCTCATTTGCATTAAATAACTGGGCATCTTGTAATTCTTTAATTAGCTTCATTCTGACTGTTTTGGGCTGAACCACAACATCTCTCCTCTCGAATCCGTCTTTAATCTAATAAAAAAGGCTGGACGAGGTCCAGGCCTTGAATATATTTATTTATCAGGTAAATTAAAAACCACTTCACCTGCTTTAGTATACATATAATGTTGTCGAACATACTGCTCAACATAATCTTCATTTTGAAGATTATTTTTCAAAGCGACTAAACGCTTATTTTCAGTTTTAGCTTTTTTTACTTGTTGTTCAACTTTTAAACTCTGTGCCTCAGCAGTCCTTAGCTGTAAGTAATTACCAATCCCAGTTACCATAATGACACTACAAAAGACCACCGCCATTCCATAAATTAATTTGGTACGTCGACGATGAACTTGACGCATATGAATTCGTTGCTTCTCTGAATTATATTGAATAAAACGAGCACCAGCGGAATCCAAAGGTTGAATGTTATTATTTTTTTGAATACGTTGGACCATCTCAAGTTCCTCCGGTCAAAATTAAACGATTGGTAACGTTATCATTACATTTTTAACCGGAACAGTCGATAATTATTAATAAATCTTAATAATTTTATAAACTATTTACTTGAGTCTGTGAGCGCATCCTCACGTAAAATTTTATACATGTGCTCCGCATCTTCTTTTTTAGTCGTCTCAATGATTCGCTCAATTTCTAGAACCATCAACCGATTACCAAACTTAATTGATAATTCATCCCCCACCTTAACATCTGATGAAGACTTAGCCACCTTATCATTAATCGTAATTCGACCTTGGTCCGCAATTTCTTTAGCCACCGCCCGGCGCTTAATTAAACGTGAAACTTTCAAAAATTTATCAATTCTCATTTACTTAACCTCATTTAAATTCATTTTTGCAACGACTGTCTCACCCTTGGGTAATAGTCGAATTTCATTAGTTGTTAATACCTGCCATTTAACAACGCCACTACCAAATAATAGTATACCAAACACTACACCTAGAATTAGTCCCCAAACCGTGGTGATTCTTTGGCTTCCAAAATAATGCTCAAATATCTTCATCATAATCCAAACTAAACTTAGCATTACAGTGCTTAAAGCCAAACCTTTACAGATCAGTGATCGCAAACCTAATCCGGACCATAATTCTTTTGGAATGCACCAAATTGTGTATCCTAGAATGACGATCAAACCCACAACAGTCGCCAAACTTGCTCCGCTCAACCCGATAAAGCGCATGAATACATCATTTAGAATCCATTTTAGTGAAATACCAATCAGAATTACGCTTGTTAAGTTTTGTGTGCGACCCAAACTTTGGAGGATAGTAATTAATACTAAAATCATGGTTGCAGGTATCATCGACAAGATATAAAGCCCCAATACAAAGGTCCCCTCCCGACTACCAAATAAACTTTGATTGAGTTGAGGTAGAACCGCTAGCATACCACTCGTTGTTGCAATAATTAAAAGCAATGATAACCGGATAGAGCTAGCAAAATCTTTTTTGAATTGTTGCTGTTGGTTCGTCACATAATAATGGCGCAAATTGGGTATCAATGCTGCCCCAATACTGGTAGCAAGTACCATTCCTAACTGAACCAGCGGCTGTCCACGATCGTATACTCCTTTTAAGTTTTCAGCATGAATTTCGTTTAACCCGTTGACAACCAAATTTTGTTTTACCGTAAACGCATCAACTAATTGGAACAAAACTAGAAGTGCCGCCACGAGGACTAACAATCCCCCTTCAGACCACGTTCGATGAATAAGCAGGCGCCATTGAAATTGAGGTGCCTTTTTAAGTTTTTCTCTTTCAACCTTATCAACTGTATAAATTTCCCGATATTTTTTGAAAATAAATAGTGCGGCAAAAAAAGATGCAATTGGCGCGCCTGCCATCGTCCAAGTCCCCATTTTATAAATTGACCATTGCTGCTGATTTGCCCAAACCGCAAAGAAAACAATTACACTCACACGAACAATTTGTTCGATCATTTGTGAAAAAGCGGTCGGAAGTATTTCAAACGCACCCTGTGAATAGCCCCGGGCGGTTGCTAACAAAGGCATCAACAAAAACATCCATGCAACGGCTTGAATAACCGGTGCCAGGGCGGGATCTCCTCCCATTCCTCGCGCTAATATCGGGGCGCCGATGAATAATCCCAAAAAGATCAATATACTAACTATGGTTAATAAGTGATGCAACCTTTGTGCTATAAATTTAGCATGCTGCACATCAGGCTGCTCACTAACTAATTTGGAAATAACCAGTGGCCAACCACTCAATGCCAAGACTACTCCAATTCCATAAATTGGGTAAACCTGCTGATAAACATAAAAGCCACGATTACCCACTAAATTCTGTAAGGGAATTCGATATAGTGCGCTCAAAATTTTAGCCACTAAACCCGTTAGTGTTAAAATTCCTGCCCCAGCGATTAAATTATTACTTTGCTCCTTTTTCTTGGGTTGCATTAAAGGCCTCCAAAAAGATTTTTAGTCCATCTAACCAATTGTCTTGGGTCATTTTCGGTTGAATCACAACATCAATTTGAGCAGGTTGCATCGCAATTGCTTGGCCTCTTAATCGACCTTGCTTGAGTGCCACCAACCAATCAACTTGCCTTAAATTAGCCTGCGGTGTAAAGAACACATGGATAATTTCAGTTCTAACCTTATCTCGAATAATTTTAGATACTCCCACCAGATCAGCTAATCGCTTTAATTCAGCGATCGCTAGAAGATAGTGTGCCGCCATAGGTAGTTCCCCATAACGATCCAACAAATCTTCTTCGATCTCCACTAAGTCATTTGCTACTTTAGCTCGGCTAATTCTCTGGTAAAGTTCAATTTTAGATGCTCCGCCTGGAACATATTTTTCAGGCAAATATGCCTCAACATCTAAATTAATTTCGGCATCCGTTTGCACTTTCGCCTTTTCCTTACCTTGTTTAGCAGCCACCGCTTCCTGCAACATTTGGGTGTATAGATCGTATCCAACGGTATTGATAAATCCATGTTGTTGAGAGCCGAGCAAATCGCCTGCCCCTCGGATGGATAGGTCACGCATTGCGATCTTAAAGCCCGAACCTAATTCAGTAAAATCACGAATCGCTTCAAGGCGATGCTCACTTACCTCAGTTAATGTTCGATTAGCTGGATACATAAAATAAGCATACGCCAAATTATTTGAACGGCCTACCCGCCCCCGAATTTGATACAGTTGCGCCAATCCCATCCGATCCGCAGATTCAACTACTAACGTATTAGCATTTGGAATATCAACCCCTGTTTCAATGATTGTCGTTGTCACCAGTACATCATAATCGCCATGAATAAAGTCAAAAAGAATTCCTTCCAACTGCACTTCAGTCATTCGACCATGGATGATGGCCACCCGAGCATCTGGAACTAAACTTTCAACATAAAGGCGTGTTTTTTCAATATCATCTACTCGATTGTGCAAATAAAAAGTTTGACCACCACGTGCCATTTCACGTTCAATCGCCATTGCAATTTCACGACCATTTTGCTCCATTACGTAAGTTTGGATTGGAAAACGATTTGCTGGCGGTGTCTCTAACACCGATAAATCACGAGCTCCTACCATTGCCATATTTAATGTTCTAGGAATGGGAGTCGCCGTTAACGTCAAAACATCTACATCAGTTTTCAATTGTTTCAAACGCTCTTTATGTTTCACCCCAAAACGCTGTTCTTCATCAATAATTAATAATCCTAGATCGGCAAATTCAATACTTTTTCCAAGCAACTTATGTGTTCCAACGATCATATCAATCTCATGATCTTGTAGTGCTTGCACAATGGTCTTAACTTCTTTAGCTGATTGAAACCTTGATAACATGGCAATTTTAACATCGAATCCATCAAAACGAACTTGCATGGATTCAAAATGCTGTTCTGCCAAAATCGTTGTTGGTACTAACATGGCGACCTGTTTATGCTCGTGAACCGCTTTAAAAGCCGCACGAAAAGCCACTTCTGTTTTTCCAAATCCAACATCACCAACTAATAAACGATCCATTGGTTGGATTTTTTCCATATCTTTTTTAATTTCTTGCGTCGCCTGTAATTGATCAGCCGTTTCTGGATAAGGAAATGCCGCTTCAAACCGCTGCACTTCTGCATCATCTTCAGCAAAAGCAAAGCCACGCTTCGCCTCCCGCTCTGCATATAATTGTAGCAACTCATCTGCCATGTCTTCAACACGTGCTGCCACCTTACGTTTGGCTTTAACCCACTCAGTTCCACCTAGTTTATTTAATTTAGGTGCTTTTTCCCCAGCACTCACATATTTTTGAACCAAGTCCAATTGCGAGACAGGAATAAATACTTTTCCCGATCCTCGATACTGAATCGTTATATAATCCTGCTTAACGCCCTTAGTCTCTAAAGTCGTAATACCCTCATAAATTCCAATCCCGTGGTTAACATGAACTACAAAATCTCCAACCTTCAATTCGTTATAACTTTTAATGCGCTCTGCATTACTGAGGGTTTGGCGCCTAGGTGCTTTTTTGGTGATCGTCTTAAATAATTCTTTTTCAGTTAAAACAACCAACTTTAATAATGGAATTTCAAAGCCTTCATGTAATGGTAATGTTGTTAATTGTGTTCGATTTAAGACCAACTGATCAGGCGCCACTGTATTAACACCTACTTTAAAATCAGTCAGTGTTTGTTCTAATTTCGCTTGACGTTCTGCTGTATTCGTCAAAAAGATAATTGTATAATTTTGGCGTTGCCACCTAGTTACTTCAGCTTGAACCATTGGCATTTGATTATAGAACTGTTGGGTGGGACGAATCACTAAATTCGTCAAGGAATTTTGTTTCAAACCACTCACACCTCGCCCCATTGGCGATAAAATCAGATTGGCATGTTGATCGTTTTGAATAATCTGTTCAAAATTAACGTCTTGTTCAACATAGGGTAAAATTTGGTTTTGTTCCAACCGATCGGCCCACCACTCCATGCTATCCGCCTGAGCCTGCTTAGCATTCTCCAACATACGTGGGTAATCATCATAAATCACTACCCCTTGCTGAGGTAAATAATCTAGTATTGTCGTCTGGGCGGGGTATAGATATGCCAAATATTGGCGCATTTCTGGTAGAACGGTTCCCTGTTCTAAAGCTGTCAATAATGGCTGAACAGCTTCAGTTAGATGCCTCTTTGCGGCACCTTCCAAATGATCGCGAGCCTGAGTTAGAGCTAACTCTAATTTAAGCTGTGCTTGGTTTAAATCTTGTTCATCCGCAATTAAATCAGTCACAGGTAGTAACTGAACCGTTGTTAATTGTTCTAGACTTTTCTGGGTCTCAACATCAAATGTCCGCAAAGAGTCTAAATCCGTATCAAAAAAATCCATCCGAATTGGGTTTTCGTAATTTAGTGGGTAGATGTCAATAATTGATCCTCGAATCGAAAATTCACCCGGAGATTGTACCGCATCTACTCGATGATAGCCCATAGTATTGATACTAGCTTGCAGTTGATCGAGTTGATAACTCTGATTAAAATCAATCTTAATTGCCGCGCGCTCAAATTTACCTAAGTCTGGCAAAAACTGATTCACACCCGCATAACCCGTCACAATGATAGGTTGTTGGTCATTTCTTAATCGCTCTAAAGCAGTCACACGAGCAAGAATAGTATCCAAAGACGCCAGGGAAATTTGAGCACTCAATGTTTCTTCTGCCGGAAAATATATTACGCGTTCTTCGCCCAATAAACCTATTAAGTCTTCTGCCAACTGTTGGGCATGGAATTGACTGTCCGTTACCAATAACATTGGTTGTTTTAACGATTGATTCAATCCACTTAAATAAACCGATCGCGCACTTCCCGTTAGGCCAGTCAAAACATGGTTCCCACCAGCTTGAATTGCTTGCACCAGTTCATGATATTTTGGATTGTCTGTTAAAAATTCTGATAGTATCATCTTAAAGTCTCTTTAATTCATCATTTCTGCTCTATACAATAAGGATCGATTAATTTAAAAACATCACAGCTTAATTATATTGGTTCATAATTTGATCAACAGGTTTTCCTTGTACAAAGTCTTGCATCATTTTTTTTGCCACTTGAATACTTTGATCCACTGTAATCGCATCATTTTTATCAAATTTACCCAAAACAAAGTTAATCACGGCTTGTTTTTCGTGTTTGGGATGTGCAATCCCAAATTTCAAACGATTAAAGTCCTGTGTCCCTAGATGGTTAATGATCGATTTAATTCCATTATGCCCCCCTGCTGAACCTTTCGAACGTAATCGCAAACGACCTAATTCCATATCCATATCATCCTGAACAATTAACAGATCCGCTAAATTTAAATGATAATATTTCATCAAGGGGGCCACTGCTTCACCAGATAAATTCATATAGGTAGTTGGCTTCACCAATAGAACTTTATCTGTTCCAACCCAACCTTCGGCCACAAAAGCACGATGTGGACCATCTTGTTTAAAATTAATATTAAGTTCTTGAGCAAAAGCATCAATTGTCATAAAACCAACATTATGACGTGTCTGATCATATTCTTTTCCAATATTTCCTAATCCAACAATCATTTTCATTTTATATATTCTCACTATCATTTCCTGCTATAATGCAAGTCTTTTATCAAAACATTTTAACACAATTTAAAAAGACTAGGTGTTTTCCAACTTTTTTCCTAGAATTATCTTTTATTTTTAATTGTTTATTTTTCTATTCTTGACGTTCAAACATCTCATCATTAATAACTAAATGATGAATTAATCTAAGCGTCCGATCCATTGCCCCAATTATTATCTTTTTACTACCATTTTGTTCGAATTCTTTTCTACGATAGTACCAATTTGTCACATAGTTGCTTGTATCATTTGTTCTACTTGCCGTAGCCAACATATTCTTTACATCTTGATACATTATTTTTCGAGCCAAATTGCTTCCACGTTTAGTTATATGACCCGATGTTGTTCTCTGTCCCGAATCGTTAAATCTTAAATCAATCCCAATAAAGGCATTTATTTTCTGTGGTGTCCTAAATCGTCGTATATCTCCAAGTTCAGCAATTAAAGTTACTGCACTAGTTTCCCCAAATCCCGGTATTGATTTAATTATTTCAAATTCAGTCAATTGCGACGCCAATTCAACCATGCCTTCAATAATTTCAGATTTCATTTTATCTGTTTCAATAACTTTATTAGCCCATTGAATGACTTCTTGTTCTATATATGAATCCTTAGGACAACTAGTAGATGTTTTACCTGCTAACTCAATTAATTGTTCAGCTTTTTTCCTAATTGAATTTACTCGTCCAATTGTATTTTTTTCTAGTAATTCTACTATTTCAACAACTGACTTATTTTTAACCATATTAACGTGTGGGAAAACTTTGACAATTTCATAAAATATTGGATTATCGCCCACATACAAATTTTCTAGTTCTGAAAATGTATCCTGCAATGCTCGTTTTAATCTGTTCTTAGCTGTAATACTATCTGTTACGATTTCTTGATAAAAACGATGGCGATACCGTAATTCAATATAAATTTCCTTTTCAGTAACCGTATATGGATAATCTTTATCTAACTGTAATCGAGCCAATCCTATCGCATCAATCCGATCATTTTTAGTAACACGTAGTGTATCCATTTCTTTCTTAGCTTTCAATGGATTCATTTTTACGTATGGTATTTCATTCAACGCCAAGAAATATTGAATACGTCTTGAATAAACACCCGTTGCTTCAAAGATAGTCTCTGCTTTATATTCTTGTTGTAGAGATAGCATGGTTTCTAAACCAATTAAATCATTTGATACCTTACCTTCTTTTTTTATCTCACCTAAATCAGTCAGTATCGCATAATTCAACGTTGCCTTACTTACATCTATCCCTAGTGCTACACGCATATTTAAAATACTTCCCTTAATTATTATTTGAAGTTCTTTACAGTATATTCAATTTCCTACGCACGAGCTCATAGTGGCTCAATATATTTCAACCGATTTATTATCCTATAAAGAGAGCCATTTTTTTAAACGGAATCGTGTTCCAAATGATAGTACGACTTCTGACTTCAAATAACATTTTCCCATAATTTAATACGCTTGTGTATTTTTTCACTCGAACGAAAATTAATCCATTTCGATTTCTTGTTCCAACTCCGGCAATATCCACCGCATATATAAAAATACAGATAAAAAAATGAGAACAATTATTAAAACTGTTCCCATCAATACATAATTATTTAAACTAATTAATACTACGAAACCAGCGATAGCTAGACCAATCAATATATTCTTACAATATCTTTTAAATTTTATCATTCTCTAAATCCCCTTGATCTATTTTTAGAGTTTTTGGACTTTCTAACGTCTCTGACTTTTGAAATGTGTTTACTGTTTTAACTAATGCTTCTTGTTCCGGCGACAATTCCGCATTCATAATAATTTCTAACACAAAATCCCAATTTCCTGTTTGTTGTAACATTTTTAATGATGGTGCGACATAATTTTCAACCCAATTTTTGGTTCGTTCAACTGTAACTGGCTTACTTTCAGTCTTAAATTTTGCCTTACCACCTAACGCTGTAAGTAAATCCCATGCTGGCATAGGTTTTAATTTATCATAATATCTTTCTTTATCATTTTGACCTTTTAATTGGGTCTCATCTACTTTTTCATCAACGAACAATAAAGATGATTTCAAAATATCAAAAGTAAAACCAACTAAATTATCACTTCCTAACCACTCATCAATTAATTGAGTTGCCTTATCACTATGTAACTCTAATTCAACACGTGTATTAATATCAGTTGTTTTACCTTTACCAGCCTGTTCTTTAAACTTGTCATATATTCGAATTACAAATGGCGACTTTCCAAAATTTACCGTCCAACCTTGTTGTGCATTTCCATGAATTGCGTACGACTTAGCTTTACTCCAAAAGCGCTTTTCTTGTACAGCTTTAACAAGGTCGTCCATATTTAAAACTTCTGCATTATCATTAATCGCAACGTCTAAACGTGTACAATGTCCCCGATATTGATACATCTTCTTGAAAAATTGAAGCCATGTTAAACCTTGTTCAGCTAATATGTTTTCAAATTGACGTACCCCAATTCCAGTCATGAATAAACTTGCACCATCTTTTTGAATTCCACCATCAATTACTTCATCATCTTCTGGCTCAAAGTCTTGTATATAAATATTTTTCTCTCCACCATAAACAAATTCACGAGTATAGAAATTTTGTGACGTATTACGAGCCAAGAATAATCCTTTTTTGACATTCAATATTTTACTAATGACTTCATCGCCTGTTAATTCAGGAAAATTAAACGTTATCCAATCAAACTGCACATCAATGTTAGACCTTAATGCAGGGTATTTACTGATTAATGTATCTAGGTATTCTGGTTTAATTTCTTTATTATCTTTTTCTAAACTTGCTACTAATTGACGAGATACACCTAAATTATTTCCGATCTCTGATTGAGTTAATTTTAGCGTTTCACGAATAGTCTTAAATGTTTTCCCAGTTATTGGTGTATGTTCAATTTTTTCTAACATTTTCTCTGTATCTCCCAAAATTTGATATTTTCCAATATTTTTTAGTTGTTCCAAGTCATCAATCTTTTTAAAAACTTCATAACCTAATTCATAAACATGTTCACTTTTTAAAGTACCGGTATAACCCATTAATTCAGAACCTTTAATTGATTCTAGCTGTAATTCATTTCCAATCATTGGTAATACGTCATTATCATTTACATGAACATTGACGTACATAGATTTGATAAGCTCATCAAATTGAAATAATCCAATTTGCATAAGCAGTGTGTTACTTTTCATTAATCCGTGTTGAACAGTCCCAAAATAGATACATTCATAGTTAAAATATTCATTATTTATCTTTATCATTTTCAAACCCCCTAAAATACACAAAATCTAACATTTAACGTTTTTGATGTTAGGTAGTTAAAAACCTTTCTAAACTCCGACCTGACACCCTTTTTGGTTAGTGCGCTCAGAGCGCTTTTTGTTTTTTAACCCCCCTGTTAGTGCACGGGGGTTAAACACTTTTTTATTGCAATATATGGGCATGGTGTCAGTCACGGGTGCTCCCTTTGGTCACACTATCCGTAACTGCCTACCTAGGCGCTCCCGCTTCGCTGGCGCCGTTCGGTAGTGACACTGGCACGCCTTTGGCTCTGCCACCACATATATTGCAATTTCAAACTTCCCCTGCCTTTAAGCCACACTCGACCCACACCTACTAAAACTTTTCTAGTTACCCTTTTCTTTTTCTACCGCGCTAACGCTTGCTGTCCACCAAACAAAAACCCACTTACCCAAGAACAGGATAAGTGGGTTTTTGTATTGGTGGTTGAACGACACTTTTTTCTGTAAAACAACTCTAATTGACATAGTTTGGCATTTATTATTTTAATTTATACTAATTATTAATGATTAGTAAGTTGAGCCATCAATACTTCTACTTCACCACTACGATTTTTAGCATGAGTAATAGTAGAATTATAATTCCCAACCAAGAATCTCATATTCTTAGTTGTTGATTCTACATATTCTGGCAACATTGGACTAACAGCAAACAATTCTGATTCATCAATATTTTTTAACTCTGCACGAAAGGCATTAATAGCAGGCAATTCACTCAAAGACATCAATGTCTTTAATTCTACTAATGCAGCTTCACCCATTCCAGCCAACTTCTTTGTATCAATAGCCATGTTAAATATCCCCATATTTTCTTTTGATTTTTAACACCAAACTATGCCAATTAGGGCTGTCTTACCAACCCAAACAAAAAAAGCTATAAATTAATACAACTTCTAATTGCGATTATCTCTAATATATTTACCGTTCTCTTCAACTACACTTCCTTCTTTAATATGATCACGTGCAAAGAAATTATAATCAAAATACGTTTCTAAATTATCACTTGGCAATTCAGATACTCCGCCCACATTTTCCACAAGCTCTAATCCCAATTCTTTTTCAGAAGTAGCATTAAAAATTTCAATACTATCCAAATCCTCCTGCGTAAAATTCATTGGATCAATTAATTCTGCGTCAATTAATAATTTAAATTTTGTAATGTCATAATTCAAAGTCTGTAAATACTTAAAACGTGTACTTAACTCATCAATACTCTTATAACTATTCATTTTATTAAATGGTAATTCTGAATCAGTCACAATATACTCTTCATTCCCACTATTTCCACCAATAGCACCCATTAGCTTTAATTGTTCAACCACCTTTTTACCAGAAACAGGTAAATCAAACCACATTCCCTTTGCTGGTTCTAACATTGCCCCTACAAAAATACTTCCTGTAATATCCATAATTATTTTCTCCATTCTTAAAATTAGGCAACAAAAAAGAGCTTTAAATTTTAAAGCTCTTTTCTAAATATATTTTTCATTATTACGTACATATACGCCATCAATCAGCAATATACTACCATCTTCAATATGATCTCTTGCAAAAAACTCATAATTAAACGGTGTTTCTTGCATATTTAACGGCAATTCAGATATGCCACCAACATTTTCGATTAATTCTCTACCTAAACTATCTAACTCATCAGCCTTAAAAAATTCAAACTTACTTATATCTTGTTCAGTATAGTTATTTTCGTCAATCAAATTATGTTTAATTAAAAATTCAGCCTTTTTATCCATAACATACTCCTGCTCCCCTGATATAAAACCAATTATACAATATTTCACATTTATTAGTATATCAAATGTTCAAAAAATGCAAAAACAAATTAATAACAGCATTTTATATAGCTAAATAATAAGGATATATTATTCACAATGTAACGGTTTTTCTAATAATAATTTATCCAGCCTCCCTTAGACTACCCATATGTTCCATAAATTCATGTAAATTAAATCCTTTTTCAACTTCTGGCGCAAAAAATGCACGTACAGCTCCGTCCCCCATTTGAAAGAATCCCCAACCTTTTAAGTCATTTGACAATGGGCGTAACTCTTTATCGCTATCAGGAAACAACATCTTTTGAATTTCTGGTGTTGGCTTTCCCATAACCACTCTAAAATTCAACTGATTACGAATAGCCATAGGCAATGAATCAGCAGACGGTCTCTGCATTCCCACAATCAAATAAAATCCAAGTTCACGTCCCATCATAGCTATTTCATTCAAATCTCCTGACGCTAAATCATAAGCCTTACGTTCAGGCGTACCAAAGGCTAACTTATCATTCATTTCTTTCCACGCTCCGAACTCATCAAAGAACATAAAATGTGGTTTAAAATTAAACTCCATGTATGCCCCAATTTTGCCTTCTGCCTTAATCTTTTCCATTTTTTTGGCACGTTCCATCATTGCTTCATAAACAATATGAATTTGTTCATTAATCGCTGTGTTGGTACTAAATACCTTTCCTTTTAATATGTCCGTATATTGTAGAGCGCCTAAATCAGAACGTTTAGGATCAAATACCACTATAAATTTTGTAATAGCTAATAACTGACCTAATATCGCAAATAGAAAATATGACTTACCTGTTCCAACGTTCCCACTAACCAACATGTTATAGAATTTGTCATACTTCCAATCAATTCCCTTAACAATATTTAATGAACCTTTTTTAGGTTTTAATGCTGATAACTTCAATCTAAATTTAATTGGATCAAACGCAAACGTACTAATCATTTTATTTTTTAAATATACATTAGTTTGACGATCCGCCATAAATGCCGTTTCGACCACAGCGTCAAATTCCCCTTTATCAAAACGTTCCATAAACTGTTCGCCATTAATTGGCTCTTCTAAGACCATTTGACCGGTATCAAATTTGAACTTAACTCTTACCTTTGGAAAATATGAGACAAACTCTCCGTCATCATCTGACTTAGTTTCAAATAATCCCTTTGTAACCATCAATAAAGATAACATTTGCCTAAATTCAATTGACTTTAAATAATTTGCCAATCGATCCCTATGGCTTAATGAATAACTGGTATATAACCACTTTAAAAATATGGTTTCTGCCAATAAGACAATCGCTAAAATAACTAAAAATGAAATTACATATTGAACATTATTTACTTGTACCAAGGATTGCCTTAACTTCCACCAAACAAAGCTAAATAACATTAGCAACAAAAAAGCACTAACATATAAACAACGTAATAATAACGTCCTAGCTAGTACCTGATCTTTATATTTAATTGTCTTAAACATTATTCATAAGTCCCTTCTAGAAGCGCACTTGAGTTACTATCAACGGTCTTAAAGGCTTCTAACCACTCGTTAAATAACACATGGACTACAACTTTACCAACACGTCCGTAAATATCACGATACAAACATTGACCCTTTTTCAAGTCCTGCAACATCTTAATATTGTCATCATTTACTGGTAACCCAAACTGTCTTAAAATGTTTGGTCTGTCATCTGGATCATCAAACGCAAAAATTTGACCATATTGTCCGGTACTGTCTGCGTTATTCACATCAGCCACACGTTGAGTAGATGAAATCAACATATTGTTTTCCGATCGTCCCAAACGTTTAATCGAATCAAGCACCTTTTTCCCGGCTTCTGATGATTCAAAGATCCACGCTTCGTCCAATATCTCTAAACTAAATCGATCAGTCTTAGATCGACCAAATTTTTCCATATACTTACCAAGCGCCAACATAATGGAAATTGACTGCTTATTTGTCTCTGTATACAATCTAGCGTCCTGATTTGGTTTAGGTAAATCAAGTCCGGTAACTTCTAAAATTGTCCGTTGATGGTCGAAAGTCAAACCATCACTTGAACCGTCACCAAATGCTAAGCGCAACATTGAGTTTGGAATGATTGATTGATAATAATCTGCTAAATCACTAGCGTCATCACCCATCTCCCGCAACTTTTCGATAATTGCTAATGTTCCAATTTGCTCTCCCATTAATCGACGTTCACACAAGCTCCGGATTGCGTCATTTAAATTAGTTTCAAGTTTTAATGAATATGAAACAGATCGAATTTGAACCAACATTTCTTTAATCAATGTCACAATTTCTGGTATGTCGTCAGCTGTACTGTTCTCATTCAACGTCAATAAAGGATCAAGCACCCCATTATTTTCCGAATTACGACTGTCTAATGTTATAAAGTGAAATGACTTAATCAATTTTTGGAAATATTCATTAGGAACATTTTGTAATGCTCGATTAAACCAACGTCTGATTTCTTGTTTTGGATCAAATGAAACCATATCAATATCAAACATAGCTAAATGAAACATCAAATCTTTGGTCGCAAATGACTTACCATTTCCAGTATTCCCAGTTATAACGATATGGGGACTATCTGTTTTCGCCCCCTTAATCCCTTTATTAGAGATAATTGGATTCATCAATAGTAAAACTCTGGAAGCAGCGGCCGCCATTTCAACAGAATCATATTGTTTTAAGTCAAGCACTCGACCAACATAAAATCCTGTACGTGTTCCGATCTGACTTGTAATCCCAAACATCAATTCAACAAAAGCTGGTACTTTGGTAAATTGTTGCCATTGCTTAAATACACCAAGTTTCGTTCCCGGTAAAATTTGATACAACAACATTACTTGTTCAAAGTTAGGCTGGTAAACCGAAATACCCCGATCATACGAATTAATCCGAGTCTTTAATAAACGGATTTTTTGCCTTAATGCTTCTAAGTCATAATCTCGTACAACTAAAATCATAGTCCAAGCCATAAATGCGTCTTTACTATCCAGCACATCAACCAAATCTGACGACAAACTAAAATTATCCTGACTTTTACTTGAGCTATCATCGTTAGTCATTTCAGCGTCTACCAGCTCATCTTTATATTTCCCTTTGGATTGCTTAGCACTGGTATTAATCCCAAACACACCATCACGTTTTGGATAATTAATTTTAAAATGTACTTCAACCGGAAACTTGAAAGATTGAATTTCTGGGATTAATTCCAATAACTCTAAATTATCTGGTAGATTAATTACCAAATTTGCCACATAATCAACTTCTTCCCCATTGTCACGTTGAATAATCCCATGTTGTCCCGGATCAAAAATTGTATCTCTCATATCTTCCAAAGTCTTACTATGTTCATTATGATATGAATAACCTAATAATTTAGCTAAACTTTCGGCTTTTAGTTTTGTTGCATTTAATGGTCGTAATATTCCTAATACGTCCGTATTCATTACTTCATATCTTTTGAAAAAGTCATCATCAAATTTAACCTGAAACTTCATCATATCTGCAACACGCTTCACTAACAGATCACTAGCATTGGCAAATTGTTCCTTAATTCCATCTCCAATAGCAGTCGCTCGTAATTTAACCCCAATATAAAATTCATCAATCACTGCTGGTTTAAACTCTGCTTGAAGCATATTTACTTCTTCTTGCCCCAAATAATACTCTGCAACATCTGATAAATCTTTCGCCCAATCTTCATGCGTTCCTTGAATCCGTCCTGCCAAATCCATATCAGCTGGCAATAATTTTAAATCAACATCTTCATATTTTTGTAGACGTTCCAAAACATCAGTCAACGTACTTTTATATGCCCGCTTCTCTTCAATGTTTGCCACATTAATTTGAAAAGGCTTAATTTTAAAGTACGCCCACACTTCCCCAGTTCTGGTTAATACTAAATTTTCGTTGTATTCAATAACCGGGTTTTCATATTTAATACTTGCTCTATTCGCCACATCTCTCCCCTTTCACTAATTATCAATAAAATCTTTAATCTCTTGCTTATCAGTTATTGAAATCCGTCTATTATTATCAAAATCAATAATAGTTGGTGTAGACGTAATCACATCATCATCTACATAATGTTTATTATCAGCAACTTTTAAATTAATTGTCTGTACATCTGTTTTGTGTAAAATATTATCCCAAAATACAACTGGATAGACACGCTCACACGCTTCACAATCAGAGTTATAAAAAAGCACCTTACTTGAACTAACCGGGACAGCCTGATTATTCATAAAGTGCATAGAGAAATATGGAGTAAAGAAATATCCAGCAATCAACAATACAATCAACACAGCTACTCCATTTAGTGCTACTGTCAAATTATTAAATCGAGAAAAAATCCCACTTCCTGATTTACTAGATTTACTCGATCCCTTACGATCCTTTTTCAATAAACTAACTCTTCGCATTATTTACCACCTTAAAAATATTCACACCCTGATACATAAACTGTAAGAATGCCATCTGTTTCACTGATGACTTACCGTTTGAACTATCTAAAAACCATTCCTTTAAAATTGGGCTAGTATCGCCATAAAGTACGGAATCTAGTAGCCCATAGGGTGTCATCATCGTTGCCATAAAGCTAATTTTTAATAGGCTATTCATCTCATCATTTGTTAATACTAAATAATCATTCATCATACTAACCTTTAAGCTGTTTGATTAATTCTCAAATCAACTACCTTTCCCAAATTTTTATCATATTTTGCCGTCATCAAGACGTTAGATTTATTTAAACCCATGTCTTGATCGCCCGCCTTAATAGTTGCTACACTCAATAATTCAATTGAGCCATCTTGATTATTAATAACGTAAATATCACTAGCACTGTACTTGCTTTCTAATCCCAAATTATCAATTCTTGAATCACCGGCACTATCTCGACCATCACTAAACAACGTTGAATTTTGTTCATCAGATAAACTTAACGATTCGCTCATTTTAGCTTGTCGTTTATCATATGTTGCTTGACTATCATAAGTGAAATAATCATCTGTGATATTTTCTAACGTTATTTTAGCGTCTTTAATCGAGCTATCTTCAACTAGTTTCATGTCTTTTTTACATTCAACTTTCGAAATCGGATTACTCACTGTACGTTTTGACCGATATTTCTTAACCTGTGCTTTTTCAATATTATTCAGATGAAACGTATAAATATAGACTCCCCCTAAAATAACCGCAAGCACTCCAAATACACCTACAATCCATTTAATTGATTTCATTGTATGTCCCCTTTAAAGTTGCCCGGTTAAATTCCGTAATTTGATTATCTTCATACGTTACTTGATAGGCATTACTTTGTAGATCATTTTTAGCAATGATTAAAAACACAAATGGATCGCCTTTTAACCCGGCTAAATCGTCCTTAACACCAATCGAAACAACCTTTTGTGTTTGGGCTTTTCCAGTAACAACCGTTGGCGTCATATCTGTTTTTAACTGATTGATTAAACTACGTGATACCTTACTTTTTAATGAATTACTAAAATTACGTGGATCACTATTTAAGATGATTCCCATAGTTTCATTCACTCTACTTTTAGCAACATCAACCGTTTCACTACTTTCTTTAACACTTGAATTTTCTACCGTTTCATTGGAATTATTAATCGTTTTGGAAACATTATGCCGTTGTAACTTACTTGCTTCTAACTTATTTTGATTTATGGAATTAAAATTTAAAATTATTCCTAACAACAAAATCACATTAATTGCCAATAAAATTTTTAGTCCATTTTTCATACTACTTCCTACCTTCAATAAAAGTCATTCCAGCACCTACTGACAATTCACGAAAACTAATCGTCCCAGAACCACCATTAACAACGTTACATTCACTAACTAAGAAATGTGACCCATCATCACTCATAGCTTCAACTACTGCTACGTGACCATAGGTAGGATCAGCTCCACCTGCTCCCTGCGTAAAACTAATTACCCAGCCGACATGCGGTTGACTGTCTGTGTTATAACCTTTTGCCTTGGCATTTGCGCCCCAATCAGCCCCATTTCCTAAATAATTTTCTACTGGTGTTCCTAATTCCTGCATACGATTAAACGCATACCAAGTACATTGATTAGCCGGGTATGTGTTTGTAGGTGACGTAGCTGTGAAATTAGTATCAGAAATCTTATCTTTATACTGTTCGGGAATTGACGTTACAGGTGCACCAGATGAGCCCATACCCTGTGAAACATTAGTTGAACAACCAGCTTCTTGTGCGTTTTGGTTATCCTGATTGTTGTTATCTTTGACATTATCAGATGAAACGCTTAGTGCCGGTGAATCGTTATTACCATTTGAAAGATCAAGATACCACTGCTTAGCAAAATTTGTTCGCTTTTCAGTAGTACCGACGCCACCACGCTCCCACTTAGCACGTAAATATTCTGTTGCTTCAGCAACATCATCCATTGCCAATCCCTGTTTTAAAATTTCAGAATTAGCACCGTCATGATGTATTGCAAAATCTAATTGTAAAGTTGGATCTTCCCATGACTTACCTTGCGACTTAGCATAATTAATTAAATCAACACGTCTTGATCCGTCCCATTGATTAAAACCAATCGCATAGCCACTAAGTCCCGGATTCATTGCCTTAGCTTCATCATAAACAGCCCCACTCTGAACTGCTTTTGAATTTAAACCACTCTCAACTTCTGCATTACCCAAATAAGCAGATATTCCGGCTGGTGTTATATTAGGTATCTCTTTTAAACTATTGGCAATTGATTGAGCTGTCTGCTTTTTGTCTGCTGAACTTAAAACTGTTCCAACACTATTTCCAGATTCACACTGATTGTTACTAGTCCCACCAACTACCGCCATTATTACTACTAATAATAAAAATAGTGGAGCAATTATTAATGTAAGCCGTCTAGTTATAAATTTTTTCATAATTAACGCCTTTCATTATCCATTACCTTATTCAAGGAATCAGAACGGACTTGTTGACGTTTCTTACTTAATTCCACCAGATCATTTACATTCATATCAGCATTATGGCGACCATACTTATTCTGAACACCCTTGTTATTCACATTAGGTCTAGTTTGGTTATTTTGTCCTAAATTCTGGTTACGTGCATTTCTTGAACGGTTGAAAGCCTGACTTTCACCAGTACCAGCCATTTCTTTTTTAACACGTTCTCGACGTTGTGTTTGTTCCTGTTCCTGACGAACACTTTTACGCATTTCTTCATCTTTGCGGACTTCTTCCGGATCAACGCCTGCCTTACGATAACGGTTATCTTTACGCTTTTGTTGAACCTTTTGCGTAGTTTCTTTCCCTTTGTTATATAATTCTTTACCCTTATTAACTCCGTTCTTACCTTTTTGAACGCTTTTTTCAGCAGAGTCTTTAACTTTTTTAAATCCTTTCTGAACACCAAATTTATCTGCCATACTACTTGCCATTCTTGACCCAGTAATTGCCGATAAAATATCACCCTTACGTTTCCAGAACAACCACATCAATAGAATATAAATTAATCCGTTTGAAGCGACTTTCCCGGTATTAGTTGGTGGAATCAATCCATCAACAAACGCCTGAATCATATTCAAAATTACAATTAAGAAAATCAATAATACTTTTCCTATCAGCATTAAGATTGATCCACCAATAACCTTAGTCGCACTACTTGCAAATTTCGGTATCATTGACGCTATAAACGCAACCGGTGCTAACATATAAAGCAATATCGCTGCTAATTGTAGGGCTAAATTCATTAACCCAATCACTAATAACGGTATCCCATAAGCAATTGACGTAAAGATAGATACTAATGCCACCATTGATTGATACCATGCTTTTTTACCATCTTTTGACATAATAGGATTGTCACCCGGTATATCATCTTTACCAATCATAAAGTCGTATGGGTCACCCATTTTCTTAGTATCCAATCCATCATCAGAAATAGTATTAAAGTTTTCTAAGTAGAATGGACGCTCAACAGCCTGTTCAAAAAACTGGAAACGAATTTGTTGTTGAAAATTATTTACTGATGAAGCTTTTTCATCATTTTTAGTTGCGTCAAATGCCATAACTTCCATTTGAGTAGTTATATCGTTTACCTTTGATAGAACTTCACCACCAGCATTGATCCAAGCGCCACCGATAATAACCAAAATAAAAATGGTAGCCAATGAACGAATACCACCACCACTTTTTAATGAACTAACAAACGCCATTACAATACCCACGGCAAATGCGGTATATAGCAACGACATAAACGCTTTATTATTCCAGATATTAATTGTAAAGCCACTCGATTCCTTCATAACTCCATCAACTGAAGTCTGAATTGAAGTCATATCAAACAATCTACCAATCATTACATCAAACATTGAATAGACAATATCTCTATTAAACGCTGAAAACATATCAGCTAATGATCGAGCAATTTTACTTGAAATATCCGTCATTCCCGGCTGTGTGTAATATGGCTTAAAATTACCGATTAAATCATTACTCTGTATTTTATCAATAGAATGATTTTTCAAAAACGCCTGCATATCTTCTTTTGAAATGCCACTATCTGACTTTTGTAAATCTTTATTCAACGTCTTCTTAGTATCGGTATCAGTATCTTTAACTGACTTTTTATTCAAATCGGTACTTTTACCTAAATCCTTTGGCTTCAATTGAACGTTATTATTAGTATTCAAACGATCATCAGCGTGAATATTACCAGTTGAAATAGAAACAAAAAAAGCCGTCGTTAATATAACAACTGCCAATCCTATATATTTTAATTTACTCATCATATCCCTTTCTATAAAATAAAAACACCTACAAATCAATCTGTAAGTGTCGATATTTAACTATTCATTTGTCTTTAATAAGTTATTTTTAAAACTCCAAACAACTGGCATTCCTTCAACCGCTCGTGGATACTCCGTTACACCAGACGGATCTTCTTTCTTTGTGTCAAAACTATAAGTAACTAAGGACATATCATCTTTATCATTCACATTATGAACAATAATTCTATTATTAGTTGAATCATAATAAAATGTTATTTCAACCATATCTGGCATATTCAAATCTAATTTATGTTGAGAAGTTTCTAATTGATCACCAAAATTATCTAAGGCTTCTTGCAACTGCTTATCACTAATTACGCCCTTGTTAGAACGCTTAATCGTATAGTCACGACCTTCTTTATATTGAGAGCTGGTTTCACTTGAACTTGATGAAACTGATGAGCTACTTTCAAAACTATCCGTTGTGTCATTATTTGAGCTCATTGATACGGCATATAATCCAATAATAATTGCAATTCCTAAAATAATTCCAGTCACTACACCAGATTTAACCTTGGCACTCATTTTATTCCACTTTTCCATATCCAAATTACCCACTCTCAATATTTTAATCTAAAAATATTATAGCATTATTATTAATTAAGTTTATAGTTCATCAAAAAACAAATTCGATACAAAGTATAAATAATAAAAGTATAATGCTAATGATTATAACTAAAATATGTCTACAATTTTCATAAAATATCTCTTTTTTAAAGCGTTCATTAAATGTTCTTTCTTTTCTGTCCTTGTCATTAGCACAAGAAGCAGTTTCTATTTCATCAACTTGTTTAATTAATTCATTTTTCGGATTCATAATAATATCTGGGTTTGTTGTCCCTTTTGGATCAAAAATATATTTCTCTTTTGATTCATCATCTTTATACCAATCATTTAAATAAAATTTACTCATTATGAATAACCCTTTCAAAATAAAAAAGCATGATCAGTAACCATACTTTTAATTTTCATATTCAAATCGTGTACGTTTAGTTTCTCGATCAATAATCATTGGCAATTGTTGTTTTAATTCTGGTAAAAACTTCGTTAAAACATCTCTAATAATATCTAATTTGATAGATTCATAATCATGTGCAATTACATTTCTCAAATTCTTAATCTTACGCCAAGGAACATCTGGGTAATCATCAGCAGTATTCAAACTCAATCTACCAACTAACTCTCCAATCTGTGACAACTTCATTAAGATTGCACTCAACTCCACATCATGATCTCCCAAAGTCTTGTCTAATGGCTGTCTACTTTCAATGTTTTCAATTTCATCTATATATTGAAGCATTGCCATTAAATGACGTATATCTTTATTATTATTTTCCATAAATTAATACCTTATCCCTATTTACATTATCTTTGAATGCTTGATCTAATTTATTCATACTCCGTTGTTCTAAGGTCGACACCAAACTAATATCAACTTGTCGATCTAAAACATTTAAACTTTCTAAATCACGTTGCATTTTACGCAAAGTCTTACCCTTTTCATAAAAATCAGTATAGTTATTAAATCCATCAATCAATAAATCATAATCACTTGTAAAATCAAAGCCACCGTTTACATATGATCCATAAATATATGCTTTATCAACATCATAATTTTTAAATACTGTCGATACACGTTCCTTTATCGTATCTAACGGCAACTTGTTTGCTGGTAAATCAATCTCAATCATATGTAATACCTCGCTTTCTCTTAGTTTCATTTTAACATAGCCAAAGCTAATAACTGTTACTTGATAAATATATGAAATATTAACATTAAGAAACAAATACCAGCCAACAGTAATAATGACCAATTATAAAGTCTATTTCTTTTTTCGATCCATATTTTATAATAAATCATGTCATCTTCTTCCCTTAAATCAACATAACTACAAATTAAACCTAATGGTTTTAATATACGATTAATATAACGAATGTCTGAAAAACTAACATATTTTGGATAACCATAAATTAATTCCGAAAATTCTAAATTTTTAAAAACAACATAGCCCCTAAAACGACTTAAAAAATCAGAAGAAAACTTATTTGCAATAGTTTCTAATATAATACTCTCACGATTAATAAATATACTATCAAACTCATCATTGGTAGATGTAAAATTATGTTGCTGTCTTTTTTTTACATGTTCGTACACCAATTCAAATTTACTTTTATTCATAATTTACCGCCCCATAAAACTACCCATGTTATTTTCAAACTAAACAACTTCAAATCTGGTACAATTACTATTGTTAGTTCATTAAGCATGATTTATTTCTTATTGTGTGTTCGTCACTTTTACAACTTAATGTTCTAACAATAGCCACTAGTGATAGTGGTTTTTATTTTGCTAATTTACAATCAGCAACTCTCAATCCGGGTCACGAATCCGGCGAAGCCTTTATGCTTATTGAGAACTAATAATTCTAATTATTTTTGTGTATTAGAATTAGATTTGTGAAGTTTGTTAAATACCAACAATCCTAATCCACCAATCAACGCAACCAAGCCTGCTACAACACCAGCAACAGTCTTAGGGTGCTTTGCGGAAGTTTCAGCTAACTTAACTGCTGATTGTTGAGCTTGTCCAACTGCTTCCTTTGCCTTTTCCCATGAGAATGAGCTATTAGCTTCTGCGTCTCGGATTGATTCACTCTTGCCGTCTAATTTCAACGTTTGAGTATCACTATAAGGCGTCTTAACGTCCTTAGTTTTATCAACCTTAACTGGCTTGCTATCATTTACCTTATCCGACTTTTGAACCGGCATTGCCTTTAAGATAAAGACACCAACATTTTGGTTAGCTGGATCAGGCGAGACACCAGCTCCGATTACATCAATTTGAGCTCCTTCTTGATAGTTATAATCTACCGAAGCCGAAGCATTACCGCTTGCTGATGACTTAACTTGTTCCTTACCAGATAAATTGGTCTTAGAAATCGCCTTGAAATCAGCTAATGATAATGCCGTTTCCCCAACAATCTTATAACTCAACTTATCTGTATCAGATTCAGCTTCCTTAGGGATATGAACTTCAAAATCGACACCTTGTTTAATCATATAAGTCTGATTATCCTTAGCTTCAATCTTTTGTCCGTCCTGCATAATGAACGATCCATCAGGCAACTCATGATCTAGCTTAATTGACAACGTATCAACCTTATCTCCGGTTTCATTCAAGCCATCACCAGTTGTTACTGCCACAACCTTACCCGAAGCACTAGTATTCATAGTTCCAGAATAATTTACCTTAGTCTTTAACTTAGTTGTCTTATCCTTAATCAACGTATGAATATCCGTACTTCCTAAGTCTAATTTAGGCATAAGTGCTTCCGTCTTAAACGTAAAGACATGCGCTCCATCTACTTTATCGTTATACTCAAATTGCGAACTATTCATAGTAGCCAATGGCTTTGATTTGTCATCTTGGATTTTCTTAACTAAATCAGCTAAAACATTCTTAGCTTTTTCGTCCATATCCTTTTTGACCGTACCTAAAGCAGTATCAGAAACACCTTTCATGTACTTGGTCATGTCCTTAGTCTTTGCCGTAGACTTAGAAGCTAAGTCTGAATTCACTTTATTTGTCAATTCAGTAGTTTGTTTGTCCACCGCAGACGTCATTTCATTTTTTAACTTAGCTTCTGCGTCAGCTTTACTTTGATCATGTGTGTTGGCTGTCATGGAAGCTAAACCACCATTATTCATGATGTTTTGAGCCTTGGCATACAATGCACGCGCTCCATCAGCAACACCTGCACCGTCTCTAATTGAATCTAATGAAACCATTGAATGATCTTGCAATTCAACGTTTCCACCACTTTCAGCAGCCCAAAGAGCATATTGAGTGGCAAAGTATGAACGCATACCTGACAAGTCGCCATTCACAACTGGTGCATTTGGATAACCCAGAATCAACACGACTGACATTAATTCATTGGCATAAGCCGACAAATTAGGATCCCAAGTAGTTCCACCAGTTAATGTCGGATCTCCCTTAGTGTTTTGTAGACAGTAAGCGAATTGCCCCTGATAAAACATAGCAGATGAAAACATCACGTTTCCATAACTAATGGCATTATGTCGAGTTTCAATTCCATTACCCTTTTGCCCGGCTGGATCATCAGCGATCTCATAATATGAAATCTCACTACCTTGATTCAATAGCCCACCAAATCCGCTCTTATCATTATTAATAGAACGGGTCTTTAATTCTGAAATGGTTGGAACAGTTGCGTCGGCACTTACCAGAATCGGCGTAAAGGTTGTTCCCATTGATAATGCCAACATAACCACTGCCACAGGTTTAGTAAAGTTGCGTTTCAGTTTACGACCTTGCTTTTTTGTTAAAACTTGCATGTTTTTAATTAATCTCCTATAAATTAAAAAGCCACTCGTTTTTATAACAAATGACTTCAACTACATATTCATTTTTCAATCAAATAATCTTAAATGCCTTATTATTACCGTTTAAGTTTTCATCTTTGTACAATTGACTTTTCTTAATACGATATTCCAAAACATATTTAAATAAATATCCAATGGTAACTTCAAAAGGTAAATCGTCCAATTTTAACAATTTATCCAATTGATAAACTGCAACATTAGAGCCAACAATTATTATTAATGTTGAGCTCGCCCCAGATAAAGTCCATAAATGAAAAATATAAGTCATAAATGACGATAAAGCTGTTGCGATAAATAATAAACCAACAATTCTTGTATTTAACCAAATCGGAGAAATAAAATCCCCATAAATAGTTTTAAATTTTGCCGAAGAAGTAAATACTCGTCTGTAATTGTACATAAGTAATTATCCACCTAATGTCGAGATCCAATTCTTAACCGTATTCATAAGTCCATTTCCAGAACCTAAGAAGCCTTGTGGATCATTCACGAAGTAAAATACGGCAACTCCCAAAATAATAGTTATCCAAATTGCCTTCATGTCATTTTTACTAAAACTAAGAAGTGCTCTACCGGCTGTTGCGAAAGCTACGAAAAATAGCAACGCTGGTTTTAAGGCATTATATAAATCCATAATATTCCTTTCTGTTTATGCTTGAACTAACTTAATCACAAAGTACGTTGACGCCTGCTTTTCTAATTCAAGTCTCACAGTTTGCACTTGCTTTATATTGGTGTCTTTTACATTTACCGTAATATCAGCAGTTACAACTGGCTTTTCTGTTGAACCAGAAACATTTACATTATCAACATTTTCCAAAGTTACCGTACCGTCTAATCCAACTGGATCTTTCATCATCATTGACATATCCTTAGTCGAACTTGATACGTATTTTTTAATAAAGCGATTAGTAAATGTCGTCACACGTGCCTTTATATCTTCATCATTCAACTGCTTTTGATTCTGTTGTAATCTTGCCTTATCAACATGTCCCAGTGAATCAATCGGGTTAGCTACATAAGGAAATCCTACAACTGTTAATTGGGCATTCTTTTGCGAATAAGGAACGTTGACAGTCATATTAACATCTTTATTATCACTATTAACAACTATGTCATATTGAGCTGTTTTCACTCCATCAATTAAAAATATCCCCTGCAATTTACCGCTTTTAAAAGTCTGATCGGTCATTCTAACACTATTAGAAACATGTAAATTACTAGCAAAATATTTCTGTAATTCTTGTGTCCTTGTGTCATTTTCCGAAGTATTGAAAGTATAGTAGGTTGTTAAAAAGCCTGCTAGATACTGTCCCACAATTGGATTGTAGCTAGTCGTTCCTTGACTAGCTTTTTCCAACTTAGTATTCAATACCGTAATTTGATGTTTCAACGCATGATTATTATGAACCGCACTATTAGCAAGCAATAATACATACCCAAAATAAACAAACAAAGCAACTAAAAATATCATCATCAACGTTTTAGCTTGTTTTAAATTCAAACTATGTGCCTTTGGAATTTTTTGTGCTTTATCCTTACTTTGCCGTTCAAATCCAAATTTTTTGGTTATATTCCAAATACTCAATGACTTTTTCGGCTTTTTCTTTAATCGATCGGAACGTTGTTGCACATTGCGCCCCCTAACTACTTACCAAATTGCTTCTTAATCAACAATCCCAATGCAGTAGCTAATGCGGACGCTCCAATTAAGATAGCCCCAATGAATCCGTTCTTTTTTTGCGAATCATCATTACGAGAAACGGCTGTACTTGGCAAAGCCTTTTCAATTGCTTCATCTAGGCTTGCCTTTGCTTGAACTACATCTTGGGCTGATGAATCGCCACCGTTGCTACTTAACGCTTGGTTATATTTAGTAACCGCATTGTTCACACCCGGATTAGTTACAACCTGATCAGGAATAGCCGGCTTTTCCCCATTACTTGGTGTTTCCGGCTCAATTGGTGTAACACTGCCCCCATTGTCTCCGGGATTAGTTGTGTCTCCACCATCTCCGGGATCAACTGGCTCAAAGCTAGTTCCATCATCAATATCTTCACTATTTGCGGAACTATCTAAATGAATAACTAAATCATTCATACCCTTAGTATTTACCTTTGCAGTAGTATCATCATTGACTTGATCGGCATGCACGTCTACTTGGGTTGTACTAGTCGCTACAACTCCACCTGCTACCATAGCAACACCAGTTGCCAATACTTTTTTAGCTGTATTTTCCATAATTAATTACAAATAAAAAGAACTAACTTAGATTAGTTCTTAGCTCCTTTCTCATTATCTGCCTTTGGCTTACTTTCATTAGCAGGCTTGTTTTCCACCGCCGGTGTTGGCTTAGATTCCACTGGCTTTTCCAGCGTTGTCGTTCCTTGACCTTCAACAATAGTCAAATCTTGGGCATAAACCGTCCAGTCGGTAGCGTCGTTCCCAACAAAGGCAAACTGCAAGCCTTGTGGCACGATCTTTACACCACGCTTAATCTTGTCCTTAACATTGTCATAAATAGCAGGAACAAGCAAAACACGGATATAATCATCTTCACTCAATTCCCCTTTTGTCGCCTTTTCAGCAGGAACAAAGTTTAATTGATAATTACTGATAATAGGCTCACCCGCTTCATTACGCTCTGGCGCATTACGTGAATCCATCTTTAAATTCTTATCAATTCCAAATAGAATCAAATTTTCTTTATCGAATGCGTCCTTTGAACGAATCTGGGCAACTGCGTTATGATTCTTTCCAGTAATGAAAGTTGAATCAAATTCGACTTCTGGGATTGAATCACGTTCAGATGAAGTCTCTTCAACCAAAGTCCCAGAAAATGTTGCCACACGTGCCCCACCACTACGATTAGTTTTAGCTTCGCCACCACCAATTTTCCCATTGATCAACTTCATAGCTAAACCAAATGGCTTATTATAATCAAAACCAGGCTGTGGCAAGATATTCATTGTTTCAAATGAATCCCCCATATTCACAACCGCAACTTTAACGTCACTGTTATTCCCAACCTTGTTCGGTCCAACATACGGCAATTTACCTAAACTTGTTCCTTGAACAGATAAATTTCCAAACTTATTAATCGTCATAATAACTCCCTTAAATTTTTTCAAAATAAAAATACCAACATCTGTTAAGAATGTTGATATTAAACAATAACAATATTTTATTAGATCAAACCTCGATCACGTAGACGTTGATACAATTGCCGATCTCTTACATAATGTTCACGGTGTTGTTTGTATATTACAACATCACTTGGAAAACCTAACTTATCTAGATCATCAATTAATGTATCAATAATCAAGAGTTCAGATTCCATGTCAACTGTACGATACTTCAAATCCGCAAGCGTTAGCTCATTTAAACGATGAATTGTATCATCTTTTTGTCTACACTTTTGAATATAAGCCAAGTCATCTCTACGTAGATTAATCAGTAATTCATTTTGTCTCTTAATTAATCCTTCTAACTCTACTAAGTCTTCTAAACTCTCGTCAGTAGATATATCAATATCTTTTGTTAGTGATCTTAATTTTGAAACTAAAACCATTGATTCTTCTAGTGTTTCGACTGTTGAACTCATATTATAAATCTCCCTAAAATACTAATAAAATAAACACAATAAAATATTCCTTCTACAAAATGTAAATATCATTTTAAATTAGTACTTACAAAGCTCTCTCGCCTGCTCGTTATACGTTGTTTTACACATTTAGTATAAGTCATGGCAATATGCGTTAAAGGCTCTCACACCCGCAATAGTTAGTCTATCAACCAGTTATTTTACTAACGTTCCTTTAATGGAATTTATAATCTACAAATAGTGAACTATCAGTAGTCCACTTAGCTAATAGTAGTCCATTAACCAACTATTTAATCACAAATAGTAAAAATGCTACATTCATTTCAAGCGTAGTCTGCACCTTGATATCGGAGAAGACAGTTCTCTCTGTGGTACACTCCGTAAAAAGCTGGGATCGCTGTCCCATTTAGAATATGTTATAATATCGATTGTCTAATTCGTTGTTATAACATACTTACTTTTTTAAGTATTTTATTTTCAATGTACTAAATCGGTTGAACTTTCTGTTCAGCCGGTTTTTTATTTTAACTAACATATTTAAATAATCAATCCAACCAAAGCATATTTAATATTTTAAAAATTAATTTTGAAAACTATTTTATATGCCTTTTACAGTTACCTGTAATTGTTGATCTTATATTTAAACATCTGGGTAAAATAATTCAGGTATTTTTTCAAATCCTAATACCTGATATTTAACTTCTACTAAGTTATCGTAAACTTCAAATATCAAATATTAGCAATTTTACTTCTTAAATAACCTTGAATTAATTCAATCATTTATTCACTAGCTTTCATTGACATATCAAATTTTGACATTTCAATTATTTCAACTGCACTTAAATTCAAAACTTTTCCAAGTTTTTCCGCTGTCCTATAACTTGGTGTAGTCAAACGATCTTCATAATTGAATAATGTTGATTGAGAAATACCTATTTTTCTCGAAGCGTCAACAAATCCCATTTTTTGAGATAATCTCCATTTTTTTAAACATACACTCAATGACTTGTTATTCATAAAATTCACCTTTTCTTTTCATTAAAAAAATACATAATACAAAAAAATAGTGCTTCCAACAGCCATATCTAACAGCTATCTTTAACACTATTTATCTTAATATATTTTTTTAATTTCATAGGATTATGCTCTAATTCCATCTTCCCGTTTATTTAACTTTTATTTATTTAATATATTATAGACTTGTTCTAAATGTCTGAATAATTGCGATTAAAGCCCATTTAATTAATTTTAACCTAATAAACAATCCCGTTCAACTTTTATATCCTACTACATCAAGTAAGCTAAATAATTATTTATTGCCTCATATTAGGATCCTCAATTTTTTATTTTAAATCAATCATTTAGCACTTTTATCAGCCTTCATGATCTATTTAGCAACCATCAGGATCCTTCAACATTTTTAACAGAATTTTTTATTTTAAAAAAATCATTGACAAAGCTAAAAATATTCTCTAAATTTACGATCATTTCTTTTACTTTATGCGATTCCATGTTAAAATTATTAGACTAAGATTAGAGAAAGAGGCTAATATGCTGGAATCACTTATTAAATCTAAAGATGAATTAGTTACAGTTTCCGAAGATGCGTCCATCGAGGATGCTCTTCGTATTTTTGAGACTACCTCATTCCGAGCTATTCCAATTTTAGACACTACGGGGACATTATTTCGTGGCGTCATTTACAAAATGCATATTTATCAGGCCCAATCACAGCAAAGGGACCTTACGCTCCCGGTAACTTCAATAATGCGTAATATGACTAAATTCATTCAAATTGATGCCACTTTTTTTGAAACTTTTTTTTCATTGCAGGATTTACCATTCATATCCGTTATTGATGAAAATCATAATTTCATCGGGATCCTAACCCATTCGGCCATGATGAACATGCTAGCGTCATCCTGGCAAACTGAACAAGGACGCTACACATTAACGCTCCTAACTGATGGTGAACGTGGCAGTCTCGAACGCGCTGCTAAGTATGTTTCACGTTACTCCACCATTTCAAGCGCTGTTTCTTTGAATCCCGATCAAAACGCCTTAACTCAGCGCATCATCTTCACTCTACCTCGCCAAGTTGATGAAGATATTTTATCTAAAATCATTAAATTACTATCACGCAAGGGATTCCGTCTAGAATCTATTGAAGACCTAAACAAGCAATCTTACTTGAGTTAAACCTTAGCTCATTAGTCTGACTTATGCCCTCTGGCTTGAGTCAGACTTTTTTATACTTATCTAATATAAATAGTAAAAGAGAGCTTAAGCATCAACCACTCGTCCAACTTAAGCCTCTGTTTTAATTAGGTTATTGTTATTTTTGGTCTAAATTAATTATCTTGGGTGTCCATCGTCAACTCTTCGGTTTTAACTTGAATTGGATATAAAGTTTCAACCTTCACCTGCTCTGGTTGAGCTTTAATTCTACCCAACCGCAAAGAATCTGATTTCATCACTAACCCCAAGAACATAATCAAAGAAATTAATAATGATAAGAGACTGAGTAATATCTGCCACCAATTATGCCATTGTAGCTCCATCCGATTAAATACATAATTCAATAAAATTAAAACCCAAATCAACCACGTTTTAAACCCAGTATCTCGTAAACGTCGTACCGTTAAGGCCGTCGTTGGGATAATCAATATAACGCTGATAACAATAGTCAAAATCAGAAAATATATAATATTTTTGAAAATTAACGTCTCAATCTGACCAATACCATGATTAGAAGTCCACAAAAACATGGAAATTGCTAATCCGCCTAATAAAATCACCGAAAAAAGAACAGCCCATAGTACCATCCACCAATATTCCGCTCGTGTTGATTTACCGCGGAAATCAACTCCCCGACGCCAATAATTTTTAAATGCTTGCCAAAATGAAATCATATCCACACCCCCGTTTATATTTTATATTTTATCATATTTACCCAACAACCCCAGTGATCCTCGCCACAAAAAAAGCTCTGAAAATAAATTCAGAGCGTCTTTATTTATTGCTCAATACTAAATATATTTAGCCAAAACTTCGTTCACTTGTTTAATTGGGTGATACCCAACTAATCGCTCCACAATTTCACCATCTTTTTTAATTAACAAGGTTGGAATTGCTTGAATTCCAAGTTCTTCAGATGTCTTGGGGTTTTCATCAACATCCATTTTGGCAAAATACACCTCCGGATGTTGTTTTGAAACAGCTTCGATCACTGGACTTTGCATTTTACAAGGCCCACACCAAGTTGCCCACATATCAACTAAAGTTACACCTTGGCTAGTTTTTTGCACAAAATCTTGATCATTAATTGCTTCGACAGTCATATTAAACCACCTCCATTATGTGTAATCACATTAAAAAGTAACTTTTTGCTTATTTCCATTTTGGCGGAAAAGAACATTTACGTCAAGTTTTTCTTACTAAATGTTAGTTATATGCTAATTCCCACCAGCTCATTTTGCTGTTCCAACTCACTCGCACGTTGAATTTGCAATGTTTGTGCGTCATTAATCTCGGTATATAGCTCGGATGCCAATGCTTGCGGGATCTTTTGGGCTTCCACACCTTGTTGTACAAAAGTAAACTCATACTGAAAAGCTCGCAAGAATAAATTATTGTCTACTTCAACTGCTTGCTTATAGTCCCGACGAATACGATTGAAAAATTCTTCCATACTTTTACGGACCATGTCAATCGATTGATTATCCCCATGTCCAGTGGCCAGTCGCTCCTTCATCAAATTATCAATTTGATTGTCTGTATGATTGGCGACTTCCTCATTCAACGCCAAAAGCTCATTTTGCATTTTTTGCCATTGCTCCATCATTTCCTGACGTGAAATATTCTTAAATGATTCATAATTAACATTTTTTTGCTTGAACTGGCGTTGTCTTTCTGTACTTAGCCGTTTTGATAGACCTGACTGCTCATTTAAATTTTGTTGAGCATGCCATTTAATCTCATGCATCAAATGTTTAATATTTCGCTTCAAACGCTTACGTTGAATTTTACCCAACCTACGTCTCAGCCCTGTCTCGCCCTTGGTCCGAATTCGGTCAACCATCTTTTCGTATATTACAATCGTATGTTGACTATACCGATCCCGCACATCGGAACTATGAATATACTCGCTAACAAAGTCCTTCATATCAATCATTTTGTTTTGATAAAGTTGAGTAATTTCTTCGCGTTTCATCGTGCCCCAACCCTTTTGTGATTGTAACTGTGCCGTTAGAGCTTCGCGAACCGAATGATCTTCTACTTGACTTCGCATCTGTAAAATTGCAAAATCAACCATTTTACCACGAAAATGATTCAATTCATCTACTGTGTAATCTTCTTTTTTAACGGGTAATAATAGTGGTAATACCACCGCACTAACGAACATACTGAACAAGATGACAATTGAAGCCACAATGATCAATTCATCTCGGTAGGGGAATGCTACTCCCCCAATCTGTTTGGGCAGTGAGAAGGCCATCGCCAAAGTCATCGTCCCATGAATTCCACTAACTGCAAAAATTTTCGAGTAGAAAGTATGTTGCTTGGTATTGTTAGCACCAAATAAAATTTGCGCGGATCCTTCATGTTCCCACTGGGCCCAAATATAACGAATCAAGAACATCATAAAATAAATCATGCCACTCAATCCTAATAATAGTAGAATTGACGTTTGATCTAGTTGGAAAAATTTCCGAGCAACATCAGGTAAAGCAATCCCCAAGAATAAGAAGACCACGCTGTTTAACATTTCTGAAATTGTGGTCCAGATAATACTTTGGGTCACCTGGACTCTAGTTGATGATAAGCGGAGTCGATTGGCTTCCCAGTTATGCATAATTCCAGTCGCTACAACTGCTAAAATTCCTGATGTACCTAAATGTTCCGCTAATAAATAAATAACAAAAGGGGTCAACAGGCTAATCGGAATAATAGAAACTTCTGGCTGATTGACCCAAAAATTTAAATTAACCCGCAACAAAATAATCAGCCAACCACCAATAAGTCCAATTAAAATTCCACCGATTGCCACAAATAAGAAGTGCCCAATCCCCCCACGACTGATAGGTCTTGGTTACCCAAGACCGAAAGCGCTAGGTCTAAAATCACCAAACCAGTAGCATCATTGAATAATGATTCCAATTCCAAAGCTTCACCCACGCCCTTAGGCATCTCGCTACCACTGGTCATCGATTTCACAGCCACAGCATCTGTCGGTGTAACAATTGCTGCTAAAGCGATCGCTAATGGCAGAGTCCATTTTGCTTCGATCAGATTTGTCATAATTCCAACAATCAAAACGGTCGCAGTAGCCAATACCACTGATAAAACAAAAATCAAACTAAACCGCTCCCGAATTTTTTTAATTGACTGTTTTTGACCGTCGACAAACATAAGCGGTGCAATAATCGCAACCATGAAAAACTCAGGTTCTAGTTCGAATCCTTGAAATATTTTAGTATAGGACAGTAAAATCCCCACAACGATTAAAATAAATGCTTCTGGAATTTTAGGGAAAAATTGTTTTATAATATTTGTTCCCACAACTCCAATTACTAGTAACGCAACTATGTAGTACACTTGCATCCCTCTCTCTTCTACTTTACTGGTCTAATACAATAAAAGTCATCTCATTCATAGAGATGACTTTAAATTTATTATTTATCATCCGGAGTGACATCCTTAACTCCTGGATGACCAAAATCATTATTCGAAATATCTTGTGCTTTATTTTGTTGATGGAATTCATAATAGGCATAATTTTGAGAACCTTGACTTCCCATCGTTTGTCTGATTTTACGCCGCAGAAACCAATAGATTAAGAACACAATTACTAGACCGATTAAAATTAAAAAGCCTAATATCCTAAAAACGACTCCAATTACGCCGAATGCAATATGAAAAACAGGCATTCCGAAACTCAGTAATCCAATAATTAGTAATATCCATAAGCTTATTTGTAAAAATCGACTCATTAAATGTAACCTTCCTTTTTGATTATTGATTATTTGGGCACTAAAGTAATATCTAAAGGTCCCAATGATTAATGATCTTTTATTTTTAACTTAAATTTTCTAATTTAAGTGTCCCTAGTATACTATAATCAAAATATTTGTCTATTGCTTTTACTTATCCGGTTGTTTTCGATGTCTTAATGGTAAAACAATATCAAAAGTTGTTCCATGTGGAACTGTATCTTCGACACTAATTTTACCACCATGCCCCTCCACAATCCATTGCACAATTGACAGTCCTAATCCATGACCACCACTGGCTCGAGAACGCGATTTATCTACTCGATAAAATCGATCAAATAGATGTTTTTTATCTTCCGTGGAAATTCCTTCGCCATTGTCAATAATCTTAATACGCGCAATATTGCGTAATTTCCTTAGTTGGACGGTAATAACCGTTTTTGAATCCGTATATTTATGCGCATTATCAACTAAATTTAAAATTAATTGTCGTAACCGTTGAGCATCTCCCTCAATAATTAGTTCGTCAGGCATCTCAAGATTTAATATTTGTTGTTTTTCATTAAATTGAACTTCTAATATTTCACTGACTTCCTTACTAATTTTCACTAAATCTGTCGGTTGGAAATCAAACATTACAACTTCAGCATCCGCCTGTGCTAGCTTCAACATATCAGCTGTTAATTTGTTCAAATGTCGAACTTCCGTTAGAGAGTTTGCAACATTTTCGACTTGATCCATAACCGAATCATTCGGATGTTCTAACATTGTTTCAAGTTTATTTTGAATAACTGTCATCGGCGTTTTAAACTCATGCGCCGCATCAGCTACAAATCTGCGTTGTTGTCGTAAAGCTCGCGTAATTGGGATCATATTAGCACGAGCTAAAATAAAGGCCATCAATAATAACAATACTTCAGAGGTCCCCATTATTAGCAGGAGACGACTTGAAAAACGTTCAACCATATCATGTTCAATACTTATATTTTGATAGGATACCATCGTTCCATGTTTATAAAACATGTACCAACCTTGATTAAAATATTTAATATAAACTCGATCTTCCTTTGGGATAAACAATTTTTCACTTTTCAAATAAGTATTGCTAACGACATTCTCACCATTATTTAGTAAGTTAGCTTGATTCGTATCAAATGGCTGTTTTACACGCATAATTGGATTACTATAAACAACCTCTCTAAATTGTCGATCAATAAAAGTTCCGACCGCACCAAATACAATCGTAAACCCAACAGCCATTAAAATAGTGACCTTCATTTGCGTTGACATCGCTTTTCGTACTTGATGAATTCGATTAAAGAAGCCGTTATTGGTAATTTTGTCGATCATAAAGTGTCCTCATTGATCACATTTAATGTGTAGCCAACATTCCGTAAAGTTTTGATCTGTAAATTGGCCCCAGCTACCCGTAAATTTTTACGTAAATTCGACATGTAGACTTCAACAACCGTAAGAGAGGTTTCAGAATCAAATCCCCATAGCCGATCAAAAATTTGATCTTTAGTCACAATCTGGTCCTGATGTTGGATTAAGTATACTAACAATCCGAATTCTCGACCTTGAACATTTACCAGTTCGTCATTTACCATCACTTGATGCTTATCGATACTAATCTCTACGTTTCCAACTTGCAAGGCGCCTTCATCCCCGATTAAGCCGACGTGTCTTAATAATGTTTTAGCTCGAATTAACAGTTCTTCTTTATAGAAAGGCTTAGTAATATATTCATCAGCCCCTAAATTAAATCCATGCATTTTATCTTCTAAATTATCTTTAGCCGTTAACATCAAAATTGGTAGCTTCGGTAATTCTTCCCGTGCCCGCTTTAAGACGGTAAATCCATCCATTTCAGGCAACATGACATCTAAAATCACCAAATCATAAATTCCAGCTAAAATTTCAAATAGACCTTCTTGTCCGTCATAAATTTGCGTCGTTTCACCAATTGTCTCCACCGTTGTTTTAATCGTTTCACTTAAAGCTTTATCATCTTCGATAATTAAAATTTTTACTGATTTAGTCCCCATTATCGTGCTCCTAATTTGTTTTTTTATTATATTACAAAGTAAACCTTAAATTTGTCATTAACTTCCAATTTAAAAAACAAGCTTAGTCACTTAACCTGGTTACTTTGGGGCGATCATTTTCAAAATCAGCATCGGGTCCAAAACCATCATCTTCTGGTAGTTGAGCAAAATGAGTAGTTATATTTTGATTCTCAGCACCCAAAATCTTTTGCGAAATTTGCTGTAACTGGGTTAATTCATCATGTGTCAACCCAACGCCTTTCCCCATTTTGGTATGATCGACACTCCAAGAACGGAGATCAAATTTAGGTTGGTTATCACCCCACTGCACTAAATTCAACTCTAAGTTCCAACCAGATTTACTCGTTGAAAGAATTCCAAATTTTTCAATAATCTCAAATTTTAATTTACCACGTTCTGCCATTTGTATTATCCTACTTTCAATTAATAACCACTTTTCAGTTTTCATGCCTCATTAAGCCAAACAAATTATACAAAGCCCATATCATGTGCAACAGATGTTTGTAGTAATTTCGTAATTTCATCAATATCATCGGTATAGGCTAAAACCCACATCAACTTGGCTACAATTGCCTCGGTATTCATATCACCAGCAGTGATTCCACCAGCTTCCACGACACGCTGACCAACCTCATATAATGAAATGTCTTGTCCCTCTTCTAAAATTTGTGTTGTAATCACCACAGGAATCCCCGCGTCCGTCAAACTTTGGATTCCTGGTAACAGATTACGACGTTCAAAAGGTAGGCCACCATTCCCAAAACTTTCAATAATCACCCCATGTGCATGGGTTTTTAGGTAATCAAAAATATCAACCGTCATCCCCGGAAATGCTTTTAACATAAATATATTAGTATCTAAAGCTAGTGTTCCAGTTTGTAAAGGCAACGTCTCTGGTTCCGGTTGGTATAATTGATTAACTTTGCCATGCATCATCCGAGCAACATAAGGATAATTGATCGATTCAAAAGCATCATAGCTTTGTGTCTTAGTCTTAACCGCCCGAGTTCCCACCATTGCTAACCCATTAAAGACAATAAAGACCCCTTTTAACTTAGTATCGTTGATAAATAATAACGCATCTTGCAAATTTGATTCAGCATCCGTATATTGCATTCCTAACGGAATTTGCGAACCAGTTAATACCACTGGCTTATTAAAACCATACAATAAATAAGATAGCGCAGATGCTGTATAGGCCATTGTATCCGTCCCATGTGTAATAATAAAGCCATCATATTTTTCAGCTTGCTCTTGAATGGACTGGGCTATTAATAACCAATCTTCTGGCTGCATATTCGTTGAATCCTTTGCCATTAAATCTAAAACGGCCAATTCAACCTCCGGTCCGGGTTGGAAAAAGGCAATTAACTCATCAGCCGCCATGTTGGGGGCCAAGCCTTTTTCTGTGGCCGCTGAAGCAATCGTACCACCTGTTGTAATTACCAAATATTTTTTATTCATGTGCTATTCTTGCCTCCGCTGCTGCAGCCACTGCCGCTACCAAATCATCAATAAACGTATTGACCCGACCACCCTTTTTTTGAATATCATTCAATTTACCAATCACACCGGGTTTGGTGCGATCCAAAAAGCCAAAATTAGTCCATGAAATCGTACCATAGACCCCTAAAATCGCCATCACCATATTTTCATCTGTTCCATAAGTTTGGTGATCAGTTTTAATTCTGGTGGCCAATGGTTCTGGTAAAGCATCAGCCTCAGCTAAGTCATCCAAGGCAATCCCCGTCATTACTGCATCTTGGACTTCCGTCTTATGTAAAACATGTTGCACACTATCCAAGGCTTCATCCATTGATAAATTTGGCATATAGTCAATTTGACCTGCCTGCACTAACTCTGCAATATCGTGCAAGGTCACACCATGTGTCTTAAATAAGCCAAGCACTACTTGATAGGTATCATTCTCAACTAAATTCATCTTTCCAGCTCCTTAGTTCTTTTAATTTTCAGTCCTTCATTTTAATTTAATAAAATCATTCAGTACATCTATTTTACCATTGAACCAAAATTAAACACTAATGCTTCCACGATTGAATTACTTCGATAATTAGCTAGAATTAATTATAATTAGATCAAACTAAAACATCCATCACATTAGCATCCTGAAATTATAATCATTGCATTATACAAAAAAGGATCCGAGATAAATAATATCTCGGATCTTAATTTTTTATCGTTTAATTAGTTTTCAGTCTTTAACAAGTACTTAGCAACCACAGCAGCCAATGCTCCACCAGCCAATGGGCCAATGATATAAGCTGCCATGTTAGTCAAGGCTGAAGCGCTTCCCATGAAGGCCAAAACCACAGCAGGTGCCAATGAACGGGCTGGGTTTAATCCTGCTCCGGTCAAGCCAACACCCAATACAATCAAACCAGTCAAAGTCAATCCAATTGCGATAGGCGCAAATTGTTGTCCCAATTCATTCTTAGGTGCAGTGATAGCCATAATTGCCAAAACAAAGATAAATGTCAAAATAAATTCGATCCAAGTTGCACCAAAAATGGTAATTGGTGATTGGAAATTAGTAGCACCCAAACCTGTCATAACCATTTGACTCTTAGTGGCACTCAAAGCTGACATCAATGAAACGACGATCCCTGAACCAACGAAAGCTCCTAGAATTTGCGCTACAATGTAACCAAGAAAATCACGCCAAGTAATTCGCTTATTAATTGCCATCCCCAAAGAAATTGCAGGATTAAAGTGCGCCCCTGAAATGGCTCCAAAGGCATAAGCACCAACGATTACGGCAAAACCAAATGCTAAGGCAATTGGCATTGGTCCAAATGAAGTTCCCCCAAAGATAACACTACCTGTACCAAAAACAACCAGAATCATTGTTCCAACGAATTCTGCAATATATTTACGCATAAAAAATTCTCCTTTAATTAATAAAAATCAAAATATAATAGCCATTGAAAAACATATTATAGCATACACCTTAAATTTAACTTGGAACATCGAACTTTATATAAATTTAATTTATCAAAATAAAATTTATTATTTTTATCTTCCAATTAATTTTCCTGCCGCCTCATCTAAATTAAACCACATGGCATCTGCATTAGCTTTAAATTGAGCAACCCAACTCAATTGCTTTTCCGCTGGTTGAATCAAACCAATCTGTTCCTCCCCAAATCCAATGACATCCAATCCAGTATAATCTGGATTCCAATGCACTGTATAATAATGGCCTGACATTCTTTCATCTAATAACGATTGAAAACCATTCTTAATGGATTCTTTAATCACATCTTCTTCATCAACTTGAAACCCAGTCTGCTGCATCATCATTACTTGAGTTTGAACTTCTTCCATTGTTTCTGGAATTTTATTAATATTATCCATCTCATACCCTCTTTCAATATAAATAAATATAACATTATTAAATCAAAATCCCTTGATTAAACTCATATCATTACTAATTTTAACAAAATTCTAATGTATAATGATACTTAATATCTTAAATCTAAAAGGAGATCAACATGACAGATGCAGTTACAGCGCATGAAATGCAACAATATGATCAATATACTATTAATGAGATTGGTGTACCTTCCCTCGTTTTAATGGAACGGGCCGCTCTGGCTGGAATTGAGGTTCTCGGAGCTGGACAATTTGACTTATCACAGGTTTTAGTCATTGCCGGTTTAGGTAATAATGGTGGTGACGGAGTCGCGATGGCACGCCTACTAATGCAAAAAGGCGTATCAGTAGATCTTCTTTTTGTTGGTGACGAAAATCGAGCCGCTCACAATAATACCATCCAATTGAAGATTGCTAAAAAATATGGATTAACCCCTGTTAATCGAGTCAAAGATTTCCGCCAATATACTGTGATTGTAGATGCCTTGTTTGGAATCGGTCTGTCAAAACCTGTCCCAGTCAAGTTAGGTGAAATGATTAAACGTGTTAACGCTGCCAATATTCCAGTCATTTCAATCGATGTTCCTTCAGGATTGAACGCGACAACTGGCGAAATCATGGGATCAGCAATTCGGGCCGCTGCTACGGTGACTTTTGCCTATCCCAAAACTGGTTTGCTCCAAGGAGAAGGTATCAAGCGCTCTGGCTCAATTTTTGTTAAAGACATTGGGATTTATTCACCAGCCGAACTACACCAATTTAATCCTGAAATCGAGGAATAATAACTATGCATATTACTTTAATCGGAGCCGGGCCGCGTAATTTGGCCCTCCTTCCTCGGCTAATTGCTCATGCAAATCAAACTAACCAATTGACCAAGATCCACATCATTGATCCTCTGGGGATTGGTGGCCGAGTGTGGCGCGTTGAACAAGATCCCAACTTTCTCATGAATACTGTTACTTCTCAGCTCACCCTTTTTACTGATGATTCCATCCAGACATACGCCCCAATCATCACTGGACCCAATTTTTACCAATGGGCTAAACAATATGGAATTGCCTACATTCAAAAAAATGATTTTGTGAATGCCAACGCTTTTTTGGATGAAATTGCCAAAATAAATCCTAATCGTTTTAGTTCTCGGGCTCTATTTGGAGTTTACTCTAAGTGGTTCTTTGATCAATTATTAATTGATCTACCGCAAAACATTCAAATTAAATTAACCCAACAAACAGCTACTGAAATTCATCAACTAGCTTCAAAGCAATTTAGTATCACCCTCCAAAATAATCTAATTTTTAATACAGATGAAGTAGTGATGGCGCTGGGACATGTTGATCAATCACTTTCACCAGAAGAAGAAAATCTTAACACCTATGCGCAGCAAAACCTTTTAACCTACGTTCCGGCTGGACATCCTGCTGAAGCAGATCTTCAACAAATTAAAGCAAACGAACCTGTGATTTTAAGGGGTCTGGGGCTTAGTTTCTTTGATTACATTGCTAAACTTACCATAGGTCGAGGTGGTAAATTTAGCCGAAACCAAAATGCTGAGTTAGTCTATCAACCATCAGGACAGGAACCTCAACTAATTGCTGGATCAAGACATGGAATTCCATTACATGCTCGCGGAACCAACCAAAAAGTTAGCAAAGATGGATACCGCCCTCGCTTCTTCATTCCAGCAGCTTTAGATCACTTTGCGGAAACACATCAAGGTGAAGTTACTTTTGATTTCTTCATGAACCTCATCAAAAAAGAGATTAGCTTTAAACATTATCTCAATGTGATTAGTGATCTAGCTGTAACATGGCCATTTAATGCTAAAGCATTTTTAGATGCACTAAGTGATTCTGATGAAATTGATGTAACCGCCCGCCAATGGGGGCTACCTGATGATTTAATTATGAATTGGGATCTGATTTTAAATCCATTTGCAAAAGCCAGCGCAAGTAACTATCAAGAGACTTTTATCTCATACTTAAAATGGGATATCAGTGATGCCCGCCAGGGTAATGTTGATGCGCCGTATGCGGGTGCCTTCGACATTTTAAGAGACATCCGAAGTGTTATTCGTCATTATGTTCTAGCAAATTATTTAAATGAACAAGAATACCCCAATTTTTTACGTGAATTTAACCCCTTTAATAACATTATTTCCGTGGGGCCACCTGTATTAAGAGTTGAACAGATGCAGGCTTTAATGCGGGCTGGAATCCTAACGATTACAGGACCACAAATCAAAATCGAAGCTACGGACCAGCAATTTATCGCGAATGATATTTTTGGCAAGCGATACCCTGCTAAGCAACTGGTTGAGGCTCGTTTGCATGGTATTAACATGAACACGAGCACCAATCCACTCATTCAAAATTTAGTTGCAGATAAATTAATTAGCACTAAAAAGTATCAAGAAGCGAACGGAACTTTTTTTGAAGTCGGTGGAGCCGTCATTAACCGCGTAACAATGAATCTGGTCGACTCTGAACAGCATGACGTCCACGGTTTACGCTTGTGGGGGGTCCCAACTGAAGGTTGGTCATGGTTCACAACTTTCTCCCCCGACCCGATGTTCATGACAAAATTTTGCAGGATGCTGAAAATATTGCCAATAATATTTTTGCCAGAAGGTCATTTTAAACTCACTCTATCTTAAATTATTATTAAAAATCATATTAGATCGGAGCAAATATGGATACATTAACTTTAGAACGATATCTTAAAAAATATGCTGAACTCATCACTTCGATTGGAATCAACGTTCAATCCGGGCAAGAAGTAATCATTTATGCAGCAATTGATCAACAAAAACTAGCGCATTTCATCTTAGATGCTGCCTATCGACGTGGAGCGGCTAAAGTTCAAATTGAATGGAATGACCAATATCTGACTCATGAACTCATTAAACATAGTTCAGTTGAACAACTAGCAATTATCCCAACGTCAACTACCATTCGAGCAAAAGAAATTGCTGATCACCATACATCACGAATTAGCATTATTTCTGAAGATCCAGATGCACTAGGCGATCTTAACCAAGATAGTGTTGCTGAATACTCAAAAGCATTAGCATACGCTAAAAAGCCAGTGATGGATGCCACAATGAATAATGATTTATCATGGGTAGTTGTAGCAGCTGCGAGCGCCAATTGGGCTCACAAAATTTTCCCAGACTTAGAAGTTGCAATGGCGTTAGATCAGTTATGGCAGCAAATTTTTGACTTTAACCGTATCACTCTCGATAATGACCCTATCATTGCGTGGCAACACCATATTAAAAAATTGTCAGACAAGGCAGCTTGGTTGAACCAAGAAAATTTCAAAGCACTTCACTTCACTTCGAATCAAACAGATTTATTAGTTGGTTTGGCTCAAGATCATGTATGGGAAGGGGCTGATTCCTTTGATAAATCAGGAAACTACTTTACGGCTAACCTACCAACTGAGGAAGTATTTACTGCGCCTGATTATCGTAATATTACAGGAACCGTTAAAGCGACAAAACCACTCTCCTATGGTGGCGTATTAATTAATGACATTGAATTAACCTTTGCTGATGGTCAAGTCACAAAAGCAACAGCTAGCTCGGGTTCAGATGTGTTGCAAAAATTAATTCGTGCCGATGAAGGAGCTCGCTCGCTTGGTGAGGTATCATTAGTTCCTAACCCTTCCCCCATCTCACAATCTGGAATCATTTTCTACAATACATTAATTGATGAAAATGCATCAAACCATCTTGCTTTAGGCGCAGCTTATCCATTTAACATTAACAATGGGACGCAAATGTCAGATGAACAACGTCAACAAAAGGGTGAAAATCTCTCAATCATCCACGTTGACTTCATGATGGGTTCGGCTGATATGAATGTATTGGGCGTCAAAGCGGATGGTTCACTAATTCCAATTTTTAAAAATGGCGACTGGGTATAATTTGTTTTTAAATTAGTTCTTGCATTGTTTTTAATTTTTTGGTATGATTATATCTGTTGTTGAGTTACCTCAATGAACAGAATGGACAGCTAGCTCAGTTGGTAGAGCAACGGACTCTTAATCCGTAGGTCCAGGGTTCGAACCCCTGGCTGTCCACTATATAAAAGCCATTTCTCAAAATGAAATGGTTTTTTTTATGCACTTATCGCGGTGTTCACATAATTTTCACAATCAACCCATTTGAATCATTTATAATTATTTAAAAACAATTCAACCCACTTTTAATAAGATTACAATTTATCAATCCTATTTTCTTTCCAAATAAATAAGGTAAGTTTTAGAATATCAATTTAATTTTAAATTGTTCCAGATAAATTTATTACTATTTTGGTGTGATTTATCTTGACAACAACTCTTAAAAATAGATATGATTTAATAATATTAAGATTTCTTTAAGAAAGGTTATCCTATGGAAGATTCAACGAGAAAGATTCTATTACAATCATTAGGGGTCACAGTGACAACACTTGGAACCTTTAGTGCTATCAATCAACAACAAACCGTTTCGGCTGACAATGTCCAAAACTTTATCAATCGAGTAACGCCTGGAGTTAAATCGGCTTCAAAGAGTTATAACACTTGGGGCTCAGTCATGATGGCTCAAGCAGCCTTAGAATCAGCATGGGGGCAATCAACTCTCTCCACCCAAGCTAATAACTATTTTGGTATTAAGGGAACCTATAATGGTCAATCCGTAACAATGCGTACCGCGGAATATGATGAGAACGGTAATATCTATTACGTAGATGCCCAATTCAGAAAATATCCTTCCCCCACCGAATCAATGAATGATAACGGAAATGTTATTCGTAATGGAACCTCATGGAATCACGCTTTTTATTCAGGTGCTTGGAAAGAAAATGCGAAATCATATCAAGCTGCAGCCAACGCTTTGACTGGTAAATACGCAACTGATCCCAATTATGGTTCAAAATTAATCAGCCTCATTCAATATAATAAATTTGATAAATTTGTAGACGATGTTGCACCCGCCAAATATAAAGTCGGGCAAAAAGTCCAAATTAATAGTAATGCGACCAACGAAGCGAATGGTTATGATCTTAGAAATCATCAAAATTGGGTTGGAACGATTAAATCAGTTGAAAATTCGACGACATCTAATTCAAATCATGCTTATTATATTGATTATGGAGATGGTAATGTCAATATGCATGTTTTGGAACAGGATTTGAAGACTGCTCCGGCAGCTAAGTTTAAAGCCGGGCAAAAGGTTCAAGTTTCATATAATGCAGGTTCAGAAACTAACGGTTTCTCCTTGAAAGATAAACAAGGTTTAGTTGGAACAATTAAGTCGCTTAAAATTAAAAATCACAGTTATTCACACTACGAATATTGGATAACTTACAGTAATGGAACACGTAGTGAACACGTAGCTGAGCAAGACCTTTCGAGTCAAATTATAAACGCTAAGCCTAAGTATAACGTGGGACAGAAGATTCAAATTAGTAGTAATGCGACCAATGAAGCAAACGGATATGATTTAAGAAATCATCAAAATTGGATCGGAACGATTAAGTCTCGAGAAGCTAAAAAAGCCTCTGTATCTAATTTTGCGTATAGTGTTGATTACGGTGACGGTTCTCATAATGATCACGTCTTAGAACAAGATTTAAAGACTGCTCCGGCAGCTAAATTTAAGACGGGTCAAAAAGTTCAAATTACAATGAATGCTGGGTCGGAAACCAACGGCTTTTCCTTAGTAGATAAACAGGGATTAGTAGGAACGATTAAGTCGGTTAAAATTAAAAATCATAGCTATTCGCATTACGAATATTGGATAACATATAGTGACGGAACTCGTAGTGAACATGTGGCTGAGCAAGATCTTTCAAGCAAAATCATTAATTTGAAGGCTAAATATAGAGTTGGTCAGAGAGTTCAAGTCGGATTGAATGCCGAAAGTGAAACCAATGGTTTCTCATTATTTGATAAACGTGGCCTAGTCGGGACCGTTAAGTCTGTTAAAACTAAAAATCATAGCTATTCGCATTTTGAGTATTGGATTACGTATAGTGATGGAACACGTAGTGAACATGTGGCTGAACAAGACCTTTCAAATAATATTGTCCCTATTAATCCGAAATATAAAGTAGGTCAAAAAGTTAAAATTGCCAATAACGCTGTAAATGAAACCAATGGCTTTAATTTGATGAATCATCGTGGTCAAATCGGAACTGTGAAATCATCTAAAATGAAAAATTATAGCTATTCGCGCTATGAATACTGGATTGTATATAGTGATGGAACACGTAGTGAACATGTAGCTGAACAAGATTTAACAAACAATCTTTCTAAAAGCAGCCTAGCTATAACTGAAACCATTTCTAGTCAACAAACAACTAGTTCTAGTTCCTCTAATACTAATTCAGTGAAGAGCGAGAGCTCTAGTGTTTCAGATAAACCCAAAGTTAAAGATGAAACTATAGCTTCCACAACGACCAATTCAAACTTATCATCTGATGTGACAAAAAAATCTAACATTATAGCTACAAATGGTGAATAGATTCAGTCAAATTAGTTAATTTAATATTTTGTAACTAAACTCCATAAGTTAGATTAAATCTGACCCATGGGGTTTTTTTAGGTTTGGAGTTAAATAATTAGAAATATCTAACGTAACGATATTGTTTTAGTACCACTAAAAAATAATATATATATAAAATAATATACGGAATATATTTTATGAACTAAAATATTGTTTTTAAAACAAAAATAGGCGTATAAAAAAAAGACGTATAAATTCTAGGTTAACACCGAAATTCTTACGTCCATTTATGCTATTAAATTTTTAATTCTGTTGTTAGATTATATAAGATAAATTATTTATTATTATCGCTATTTGATTTTGATGTATCGCTTAATGAATTTTCAGATTCTGAATTTTTTTTGAAATCAGGTTTGATTTCCGAAATAAAACTAGAGCTCTCGCTCTTCACTGAATTAGTATTAGAGGAACTAGAACTAGTTGTTTGTTGACTAGAAATGGTTTCAGTTATAGCTAGGCTGCTTTTAGAAAGATTGTTTGTTAAATCTTGTTCAGCTACATGTTCACTACGTGTTCCATCACTATATACAATCCAGTATTCATAGCGCGAATAGCTATAATTTTTCATTTTAGATGATTTCACAGTTCCGATTTGACCACGATGATTCATCAAATTAAAGCCATTGGTTTCATTTACAGCGTTATTGGCAATTTTAACTTTTTGACCTACTTTATATTTCGGATTAATAGGGACAATATTATTTGAAAGGTCTTGTTCAGCCACATGTTCACTACGTGTTCCATCACTATACGTAATCCAATACTCAAAATGCGAATAGCTATGATTTTTAGTTTTAACAGACTTAACGGTCCCGACTAGGCCACGTTTATCAAATAATGAGAAACCATTGGTTTCACTTTCGGCATTCAATCCGACTTGAACTCTCTGACCAACTCTATATTTAGCCTTCAAATTAATGATTTTGCTTGAAAGATCTTGCTCAGCCACATGTTCACTACGAGTTCCGTCACTATATGTTATCCAATATTCGTAATGCGAATAGCTATGATTTTTAATTTTAACCGACTTAATCGTTCCTACTAATCCCTGTTTATCTACTAAGGAAAAGCCGTTGGTTTCCGACCCAGCATTCATTGTAATTTGAACTTTTTGACCCGTCTTAAATTTAGCTGCCGGAGCAGTCTTTAAATCTTGTTCTAAGACGTGATCATTATGAGAACCGTCACCGTAATCAACACTATACGCAAAATTAGATACAGAGGCTTTTTTAGCTTCTCGAGACTTAATCGTTCCGATCCAATTTTGATGATTTCTTAAATCATATCCGTTTGCTTCATTGGTCGCATTACTACTAATTTGAATCTTCTGTCCCACGTTATACTTAGGCTTAGCGTTTATAATTTGACTCGAAAGGTCTTGCTCAGCTACGTGTTCACTACGTGTTCCATTACTGTAAGTTATCCAATATTCGTAGTGTGAATAACTGTGATTTTTAATTTTAAGCGACTTAATTGTTCCAACTAAACCTTGTTTATCTTTCAAGGAGAAACCGTTAGTTTCTGAACCTGCATTATATGAAACTTGAACCTTTTGCCCGGCTTTAAACTTAGCTGCCGGAGCAGTCTTCAAATCCTGTTCCAAAACATGCATATTGACATTACCATCTCCATAATCAATATAATAAGCATGATTTGAATTAGATGTCGTCGAATTTTCAACTGATTTAATCGTTCCAACCCAATTTTGATGATTTCTAAGATCATAACCATTCGCTTCGTTGGTCGCAAAAGCTGCTACTTGAACCTTCTGACCCACCTTATATTTGGCATTTTTTGATTGATACACGCGTTCCAATAAATACTCATAATCATTCATAGTATATGTTGAATTAAAAAACTGACCCGCGCTACTTGCCCAATATCCATTAGGATCTGTATGATCTGTCCCACCTAGATTACTTGAAACCATGGCATGGCTCCATACCGTTCCACCAAGTGAAGGCTTGAGTCCAAATTGATGTAAATAATCCGCCTGTAGATTTGCCATATTCCAAATTTCACGTGCAAAATCTTTCTTATTACCAACTTCCGTGGATTCAGTTTGAATAAATCGGCGATTCCCTTCGGCTCCCGAACCCCAAGCCATGTAACTAGGATTAGCAATTTCAACCGCATTATTAGCATCCACAAAGGAATGAACAAAAGCTGAGCCAGCATTATTTAACATGTAATTAATTTCATCCCAAATTGCATTTTTATTATATTTATCGCTGGCGTTAGCGGTTTCGTGTACAACCACACCCTCTGGCTTACCTTTCCGGTAATGCATGTTAACACCTTCCCAGTTAGGATTATTAAGCCACTGATTAATATTGTTTTGTCGTTTTAATTTTGGGAATTTTTGACCTAAAATATAGTCATTTACTGTGTTGGCACTAATTAGCTGATTATTAGAAACAATCCCAATCCCTAAGGTAATACCAGCAACACCAACGAATTTTGTTAATTTCATTTCTCTTCTCCACGTATTTAAACAATTTAATCAAAGTAATGAGGATAAATCGCTTTGACTGCTGATTTTAAATCAAGACTATCGCTATTAGCTTTATCAATAACCTTAGCTATATCCAAATCTGAAAATGCCCCATCATCAATTCCTTGTTGTTGTAATTGTTCACGAGCATCTTTAATATTATCTTCCGTAATTGGCACACCTGTCTTTGATGTCATTAAGGATGATTGATCTGCTACCGCTTGTCCCATTTCACCAGATGGTTTAAATTTTGAACCTACTGAATATGAACTTTTTTTTGATCGATCTTTTTTTTCACTCGTTTGCGCGCTACTTACTTTCTTAGAAGCATCCTCTTTACGACTATTTCCTAAATAGTAGGACCCAGAAGCTATCCCAACTATTACTAATAAGCTAGTAAACCCAACCAATATTTTTTTTAGCATATTCCACCTACTTTAAATACTTTTCTATAATATATCGTGGCCGATGCTTCACTTCCATGAAAATCTTACCAATATATTCACCAACAATTCCAATTGCCAATAGTTGCAAACCACCAATTGCCCAAATTGAAACCATTAGCATCGGCCAACCATCTTCTGCATTACCCCAAAAATATGACCAGAGTGTGTACAATAAAAATAGTCCACTAACTGTCACCATAATTAATCCCAAATTTCGAACCAATATAATTGGTCGTACTGAAAATGAGGTAATCCCATCTAGGGCGAATGTTATCATTTTCTTCAAAGGATATTTAGTTTCACCGGCTTCACGAATTTTTCTTGCATAAAACACCTGCGCTGAGTTAAAGCCAATTGATGGAAAAATGCCTCTAAGGAACATATCCCGTTCATTATATTCTCCAAAGGCTGCTAAAACTTTTTGATCCACTAGCCGAAAATCAGCATGATTAGGAATCGTCTGAACTCCCAAAATATTCATAACTTTATAAAAACTCTGCGCGGAAAATCGCTTGAACCAGGAATCGGTTGTTCGATCATTTCGAACTCCATAAACAATATTTTTACCAGAATTTGCAAGTTTCACCATCTCAATAATTGCCAGTGGATCATCTTGTAAATCTGCATCTAATGTTACAACATAGTCAAAATCAGTATCGGTATATTCCGTTAATCCCGCAATTAAAGCATTTTGATGACCAAAATTTCGGCTAAAATGAATCCCTTGAATACGAGAATCTTGTTCATGCAACCCTTGCATGAATGACCACGTTTGATCTTTACTTCCATCATCAACATATGTAATTACACTTTTAGAGCTAATTAAGTGATCATTAATCATCCGGTCCATGATATCTAGTAATATATGTGTTGTTTTTTCAATTACCAACTCCTCATTATATGCTGGCAAAACGATTGCTAGTTTTTTATTCTCGGTCATTAAATATATTCCTCGTGTTTTTAAATATTAATTGGGTAAGCTTCTATTTTATTTAAGATTAATGATTTTATGATATCTGCCAAACAATTTAACTAAAAAATTGCTCACTCAACTAAATTTTAAGCCATCTATCAATGTTTTGAAAGTAATTTATTTATTTTTAATGGTTTTACGATATAATCAGCCATCAGTCTGATTTCCAAGAAAATTTAAATATGCTAAAATAAACAAAACCTTAAAAGTGAAAGAAGGATTATTAATGGCCAAATTATCCATTATTGTTCCTGTTTATAATGAACAAGAAGCAATTCCGTATTTCTTCGATGCCTTGGAGTTGATTCATACAAATTTAAGTGAATATGATTTTGAATACTGGTTCATCGATGATGGATCAAGTGACCACACGATCCAAATCCTTGAAGAATTACAAACAAAATCGCAAGCTGTCAATTTCATTGAATTATCTAGAAATTTTGGAAAAGAGTCCGCGATGTTTGCTGGCCTAGAGCAGGCCACTGGAGAATATATCGCAATTATGGACGTTGATTTACAGGACCCGCCTGAACTATTACCTGAAATGTTGGCGGGTGTTGTTTCTGGTTCCTGGGATACAATTGGTACACGTCGTGTTAATCGCAAAAACGAGCCGATTATCCGTAGTTTTTTCTCCATTTTATTCTACAAAATTATTAATAAGATATCGGATACCCATATTGTGGAGGGTGCCCGTGATTATAGAATTATGACTCGTCAAATGGTAGATGTCATTTTATCAATGCAAGAATATAATCGTTTCTCAAAAGGAATTTTTGCCTGGGTTGGGTTTAAACAAAAGTATATTGAATTTCAAGATGTTAATCGCATTGCCGGAAAATCATCCTGGTCTTTTTGGGAGTTAATTAAATATTCCTTTGAAGGTATTGTTAGTTTTTCACAATTCCCCTTAATTATCTCTTTCGTGCTTGGGATTTTATCGTTTAGTGTTTCAATTATTTTTACAATTGTGCTATTCATTCGCCATTTTATTGATCCTGGAGCAGCAATTAACGGTTGGACATCAATGGTAGTAATTATTCTAATGTTAGCTGGTATTCAATTATTAAGTCTTGGTATCATCGGCCGCTATATTGCAAATATTTATCTTGAAGTGAAAAAGAGACCAATTTATATCGCCCGTAGAATTAAAAGAAAGTAATATTATGTATATTTCCCATGAAAGTTAGTGTTTAACGACCTAACTTTCTTTTTTATAACAGAAATTTTAATTAAAAACAAATAATACATAGTTTATATATAAAATACAAAAAATGGGTAATCAGCCACGATTAAATGTCGACGGCTAATTACCCAAATTACAATTTAATTACTTATGCTTTTTTATAAACATAATGTATGCAATGTTAAATATATTTTTTGTTATTTCGTTTCAAAGTACTTAATATAATTGGCATCGTTAACATCAAAGGGAAAATATAACGAAGTCCCCCATCAACAGGACCAGCAAAATTAACCAAAAAAACGAGTGTTACTAGAATTACTATGAACGCATTTTGTTTTTTCCACCAAAAAACTGAATCTAGTAAAATAAATAATATAATTAATCCCCAGGATCCAGCAACCATGAAAAAGCCAATGATTGGTGCATGAATTAATTCACCCATATTTTTACGCATAGTCGTTGCGAAACTTGTCAGACCAGATTGTTTTTCATTTATAAGTTCATAATCATAACTATGAACCAAATTAGATTTAAAATGTTTACTATTAACTACGTTACCATTCCATGTTAATCGATAACCATTTCCATGATTAATACCAAATATATACATATAGTGGTATACATTAGAAAATGTAGCTGTAAAATAACTCAGCGGGCTTTGTGTTAAATTATTTTTCCAAACAGACATCAAAAGGTTGACATGTTTGTTTTCCTTCTTTAGTTGTGTTTGTAAAGTCACCTGCCGTTTTCTATCATTTTTAGGTAAACTATATTGCCAAACCCACTCACTACCAGTTAACTGTGATTTAGTATTATCAGCTAATCCGTAATTATATTCTTTTGAAATTTGATTTAAATTTAAATCTAAAGCTGACATAGCCGTATTAACTTTTTTAATTTCATTCTTTGAAAACACCTCAGGTGTTTCGCGATATGATCGTATGACCTGCTGAATTGGAATTGACAACATTTCAGCTTGCGGTGATGGAACCAAATCCATAGATTTTATTAACACTTTATTCCATCCAAGATAAATAAAACTAATCATTAATAGAATCCAAAATAAGTGTTTTCTAGTATTTTTATTGAATATAAATCCAATAATAGATGACATGAAAACAACATAAATCATATCATTCCTAAACAATACCAACAAACTACCCCAGAAAATGATTTTAATGATTTGAACAGTATTTAACTTATCATCCTCAAACATAGGTACGCTACTAATCATAAACCATGCAAAAATTAATATAAATAATCCAGTCTTATCAAAAGTCATATACCAATACGGAAAAATCGGAAAAATTGTAATAAATATAAATGTTGCCCAGCCCCATAAATCATTCTTCTTTGATATGACTAATTTAACAATTGCTAGATTAGTGAACATTGCAAAAACTATTACCAATACTGAATAAGTTCCAATACCTGCGGCAAAAGTACCAAAAATATGCTTACCAAATTTAACTACCCCACCCATTACCAATGTTGTGAACCATGGTTGATGATTAGTTGGATAGTATTGTGTTCCATCTTGTGCATGAATTATAAAGAATTCAGCTAACTGATTCATTCCATCAAAGCCAACCGTACCAGGAAAATAAGATAAAATATATGGGATCCACAAAAGAAAATTAATAATTAGTATTTTTTTATAAGTGAGCTTACTAAATTTAAAATCATGATCAACTGATTTATTATGACTTAAAAAAATTAGTAACCTTTCAATTAATGTATATAAAACAATCAACATTAAAATTGTTGCGATAACGTAAAATTTTTTATGCGTTTGCAAAAAGATTAAATCTCCTGAAACATCAATTGATATTCCAATTACGTACACACTAGTAACTAAAATTGTAAAAATAACTAATACGATCTTTTGGATAATCTTAATTGGCTGAGGCTTAATTTTTACCAATATTAAATACATAAATATAAGCCATATTAACCCATCAATTAAGTTTAATTTCAAAGTAAAAATATAATCAATTGGGGCTAACATATAAACTTGCGGCTTATCAATTAATACCCCCATGCCAAAAGCACTAGCTAAAACTAAGCCTGTTTGCCAATTAATCATTCTTATATTTTTGCACTCGTTTATTAACTGTGCAAAGAACAAGGATGAACCAATAATTCCCAATCCATTCCAAATATATCGAGCTTCAACAACACTGTAATTCGGTCCCACATTATGATAACCCAGATAAAAAAATACTCCTGTAATTACCAATCCAATTAGGAATTGTTTCATAAATAATCTAATATTATTGGTAATTGGTAACAAAATAGAGATAACCATCGCTAAAATAGGGATAATCGAAGTACCCGAAAAATCATTTAGCTGTTCTACGTTAATTCCACGTGTATAAAAAAGATTAGTCCCTAACGCTACCAAGATTACAATGAACAATTTACTCAAAACATACTTATTTATTTTCTCCATACTTTCCGTCTTTCAATTTTATTAATAGTCTACACTGTCTCTCTATTCATTTTATATTCCATCATTTCAGAATAAATCAAGATTATCAAAGGTAAGAGAGCTACAATAGGAACACAGTACCTAAAATCGCCATTCCTAGCTCCTGCAAAATTGATCATTGCAGAAAAAGTTATCCCTAATATAAACGGAATATTCTGCCATTCTTTTTTTCTAAACCACATGAAAACAAGCGCTATGATAATCCATGTATACAGCCCAGTATTAACAAAAATAGATAGTATCGGGTTCTGAGCCCAAGCATTGTAATAATTTTGAAGAGTATTTACCCATTTTGAATTACCAAATAGTTTGTAATACTGTGGAGTCCACTTATTAGCCAATACGAAATAATCGGTCAACCCACCTGTAAATAAGGAAATATCATTACCGCGATCTAATCCCGGACTCAAATCAATCGACTTATTTCGAATAGTAGCCATTATCGCATCTTCAGGATATTGTAATATTAATTTTTTCCATACGATACTGAAGGCCTTAATGTTGTATTTATAACTCTGTTTATTATACCAATCCCAATTCCCTCTCATTTTGAGAATATCGTGATCCGTAATTAAAAAACTACTAATTGGATAAATTTGTTTCAAATTATCTCCATTGTCATCTTGATAATATTCTTTAATATTATCTATTGGTAATACTGCGTTAATTGACATTTTATCAGAATTACTAATATTCGAATTATGTAGCGAATAGATTCGAGCAACCTGCTGAAATTGCACATTCATCTTTTCTGCTGGCGAAGATGGCATAACATGCATCATAGGAATGAAGATATTACTCCAAATTAAAACTGGAATTATAATCCCAACCCATAGAAAAGTATTACGAAGCCTACGCCCTAGGAAAAGTAGTACAAACAACATAGTTGCACATACTACCATAAATCCATTACTACGAAATAAACTAGTCAAAATCCCACTAGAGACCAATAGAATTAAATTAATTTTTTGATCATCCGCTTTACTTAAACGAAATACACTGACAAAAAAAACAATAAAAAAAGCCTGATACCAACCCGTCTTCTCAAAGAGGACAGCATAGTTAATAAAATGTGGGAAAATGCCAATAAAAATAGTTGTTAGAATTGCTTGGATCGGTCCAAAATATTTTTTAATACTCATAATCAAATAAGTATATGCTGCCAAACTGATAATTATCAAAACTAAGGAATGTACCAATAATCCTTGATTAATTCCACCGCCAAATAATTGCATTCCATACTTAAGTAATGAACCTTCCCAAAGCGTAGCAAACCAAGGATGATGATTGGTGGCCATATACCTAAAATTCAAACTAGTAACACTTGTATGAAAGAATTCATCCATTTGTCTCTGACCATCAAATGTTGTGGTCCCAGGTGCCAATACAAGCATTACTGGTAACCACATCAAAAGCAGTATGAACACAATATACCACCACTTAAGATTCAATTTAGCATTATTTTGTTTAATTATTCTCCTTAATTTCACAATGAGCACATTTAAACATAAAATAATACGCCAATAAAAAATACCATAACTCACTATTAGCAAAGTAACTATTAAAATTTGAAACTCTGAAAATTGTGGTAATTTTAAATTTGTATATGAATGGGCAAAAACTGCACTCACTTTTAAAAAACCAAAAAAAATACCAGTGACTAATTCTATATATCCACTTTGTTCGAAATTACTACATATTACTACTAGAATAACAATTAGAATCAATAGCCAATGCATTTGAAAAAAATCACTAATATTATTATTATTTATTTGGTTAATTTTTGTGATTGGAAGACTAGTTGCGATAATTCCAGCTAATAAAAATAAAATGCTTAAAATTACCGTCTTCAAAATTAATCTACTATTTAATTTTAAATCCATTTTAATTACTTACTCGTATCCCGGAATCGTTCATCAGCTGAAATTAATGATAATTCAAATGACCGCTTATCATTAGTTTGAATCGCATTCAAAATTGAACCTGAGAAGAACGCAATCACTCCTAATACCAACAAAATCATTGAGACAATTAAGCTTGGCATGTTATCCACTAATTTTGTTTCAGCATATGGTACCCATACTCTTGTAATGAACAGTGTAAATGAAATAAGCCATGAAAGAACTGAAAAAATCGCATAAAAAGCAAATGGATGATATCCACGATATAAATTGATAACCGTCTTTAAGACCTTTAAACCATCACCAACCGTACTTAACTTTGATTCAGAACCTTCTGGACGGTCACGATAAGTCACAATTTGGTTTTCAACCAGCATTTTTTTCTCAGTTGCATGAATTGACATTTCAGTTTCTATTTCAAATCCACGTGAAAGTACTGGGAAAGTTTTAACAAACCGGAAACTAAATCCACGGTAACCTGTCAAAATATCACGGATATCCGTCTTAAATAAGAAATTAATCAACCAACGTACCAAACTATTCCCAACATTGTGGAACGGACGTTTATTCTCTTCAAAATATGTCGACGACAACCGATCACCCACAACCATGTCAACACCACGATCAACAATTTTGGCATACATTTCTGGAATTGCTTCAACTGGATATGTATCATCTGCATCAATCATGATGTATGCTTCGGCTTCTACCTCACGAAACATGCGCCTAATCACCGCACCCTTACCTTGTGCAAATTCATGTCGGACCACGGCACCTGCTTTAATAGCTAATTCTACAGTCTTATCCTTAGAATTATTGTCATATACATAAATTTTAGTTTCTGGAATTTGTTGCGTAACTTCTAAGACGTCCTTAACTACTTTTTCAATTGTTTGTTCTTCATTATAGGCTGGAATTAACACTGCTAATTTATCCATTTAATTAATCCTTACTTTCACTTATATACTATTTTTAATCTACCAAACTCTATTCTATCTAATAATCCGTCTGAATTCCACAATATAAAAGGACCTTAATGATTTTCATAGAAATTATATTAAAAAGATCCGTTAAACTAAATACTATTAATGTCGATTTAAAATCTATTTTTTCGTTTTTAATAACAGCTTTAAATTAAAAGCGGGCCATGTTTATTTTAGTAAACACGACCTGCTCTTTAATTTCCATTATTAAAATCGGTTAATATTGCATTGATAATTTTTTGTTCTGGGTGTGCATCTGAGACCCATGGTTTTACATTTTCAATTTGTTGATCTCTTAATTCATCAGCTTGATGCAGTAAATATTCAACTTTTTGTAGTGCTTTTTCTACCTTATTCTCACGATGAACCCCTCGCATCATTTTTTCACCAGCCGGTGTAAATTTAACATGATCTGAGCGCTCCAAGTAAACAATGGGTTTTTCTAAAATCTGACCTTCATATAAAATACTAATACCATCGGTCAAAATAACATCAGATGCTGCTACCGCCGGATAACTATTTTGCTTTACTAGATATTCAGTATTCGGTAGTTTTTCCCAACGGTCTATAAAACTATTATATGCTTCAATTGACATCGATAAATCATTTTGTTTAATAACTATGTCTAATGATGGATGGGGATTTAATAAAATTGATATATTCGGATGGTCCACCGCCCAATTATAGATAGTCTCTGCATAATCAATAAATGTCCCCATTTGAAACCAACCTGGTTCAACTGAATGGTGTGGCATCCATATTACTCGTGATAGAGCATTATTATTGTTTGGCCATACCGGTTCTGTTTTTTTTATTTGAAGCGCTTTAATAGAACCCACGGCTTGATAAGTTTCACGTGGAATAAATGTTTTATCTAAAACGTTGATCGCCTCATCATCTAGTTGTTCTGGAATAAAGGTTCGCCAAATATTTTCATAATATTCTTGTGTATAAAATGGTAATTTAGAGTTTGGATTTTCAATAAAATCTTCCAAGACGGTATAAGCAATATGAATCAGTTTAGTCCACCACAAGTTTTTCACCGCAAAAGCAGCAGGGAAATCGGCATCCCATTCTGATTGTCGAACCAAATAATCTGGGGACCAATTACTTAAACGTTCCAAATCTAATGTAGGTGTATTCGAATTTAAGACCGGCGTCAAATCATATTCACTTAGTTTTTGCTCAACTAATGTTTTTGAATTTAGTTGCTCATCGCCTCGAAAAAAACGATTAAATGTTAATATTTTTAATTCAAATTGTTCATTTTCTTTAATTGCAAGCATCAACGGAATAAGTGCATCTAAAGTTTCTACTGCATTAACCACAAATGCTATTTTAACTAATTGTGTATTTGAGGGCTTTAACCATGCATGGAGCTGATTGAATTGTTGTAATTGCGCTTGTTCAATTTTTTTATTTAAATTCAAACTTGCATCATTTATTAATGTATCAATCGCTTGGATTTCTGAAACCTCATTCAAAACATGATGAATATTTTCATCTAATTTAAATGTGCCAATCCACTGTTTTTGTAATGTTTTATCCAGTTCAAAGGTTGTCGTAACTTCCATATTTTCATTTAAAATCTCCAACTGCGTGGAAGTTAATCGCCAATAAGTTTCATTTGAACTAGTTTTTTGACCAAAATGAATCCGACCATCAGTTCTAAAATATAAAGTTTCCGTATATGGGAGACCGTCCTTTTGTCCAAATGAAAAAATATGAGATGTCCAATATTCAACCCAATTTATTTTTTTAAAAATACGCATCTTGCACCCTTACTCCCATTTTTGATGGGTTAGTTATTCATTAATTTAATAAACTAAATATTACATTATTTTATTTATACTTACATTAACATGCATCTAGTTAAAATAGCTGATTAATTTATAGCAGATGATTCTAAATTGATAAACTTTAAAAATAGTCATAAATTATCTTCAGTTACTTTTTTTTATCTTACCTAAACTAAATTGAGATAGTTCCAAATAAAAGGCTTCAATTGTTCTGACAATAACCATTACAATCAGTGCAAACAGCGATATGCCGTTATTTGATTTTGTATCATCCATGATATACTCCTTAAATTAACTTTTTTTGGTTTCAATTCGAAAGTCCGTTCGTAAAATATGACGGCTCCGCCGTAAGTTATTTCATAACAAAATAATGTTGTATTTCAAAAGGGCAATTTATTCTCATATCAACTGTAATAAAGCATTTATACTATTTAAAAGTAAGTTTATTCTAACAATCATATTTATAGATTTACGCAATTATTGATATATAAACCGATTCTAAGCCTTAAAATCGAAAATTGGTTAATATTTAAACGGACGGCACTAAAAATCAACATAAGCGCTACTGAACCAAAATTTATACCATCATGAATTAGATAATTATCCTAGATTTATATGGTGGAGACCGCCGCTAATTATGAGTAACATAAATGAATTAATTCAACATAATGGGAAAATCAAAGCAGCGGCTGATAGCCTTCATATCCGTCGGAACACTTTAAATTTCCGGCTTGATGCACTAAGTAAATCATCAAATCAAAATCTCCTTAACTTTAAACGTCGTATCCTTACCTACATGGTCCTTTGGAAATAAATGACCATTGCACTTGAAGTTTCATTAGAGCTAGCCAATTCCCTATTGGATTATCATCTAGCTCATCCTTGACCTTCCATAATTGGTATGCCCTTTTTATTCATGAGTTAACCGATTATTTTTCCAAAAAAACACTTTCAAATTTCACATTCAAAAAGGTCGGGTAAAACCCGACCCTTTTGGCTTAATTCATCCAACTATTATTTTTATCACTTTGTTGCCAAATCATTTGATAATTACGATGTGTATAACGTGCTGATTTAGGCTTCATTCCTGCGGGGAAACGTGTTTTCCCCTTTAAATCGGTGATCCATTCAAAATGCATTAAACGTTCCATGATGTTTTTTACCTGTTCTTTAGTGAGACTATCGATGACATTATTCACTTTTAATATAAATTCATGCCCATCAACAAGTTGATACACTAATTCAAGCTGTAAATCTGTTTGCTTTATTTTTTCTTGATTTACCATTATTCGCTCCTTTATTTTAAATTAAGCTCAACGTCACAGTATCAATGGTCTTAATTTCAGAGATTGATTCTTCTAAACCAAGCTCTAAAAAAATTTTAGCTAGTTCGCGAATCTGATGTTCTGACACATTTGAACGAACTGCCCAATAGCGGATGATTCTTTCATCTTTTTGAGTCAAGCCGACCATTTTAATTTTTTTGAAACTTTGTGGAATCATTTATCGTCCTCTTTTCCTATATTGCCAACAACTGCTGCGTTTACTTTGAATTTCCATGGATATCTCTAATAACGCCACTAAATTCCAAAATGATCCATTCTTTTTCAAAAGCGTGTATACCCACGTAAATAGAGTATTTTAAGCCGCTTGATTAAGGTCCTTCAGTCGGCCTTTATTTTTACATTCCAGAGCAAAAAAGAATCATCAATATTGATGATTCTTTTGAATGCATATTAATTTTTAACCAACAGAGCCTACTCACTAATCCATAATGTATTAGCCAAAACTTTACTTTTTCAATTAATCTGGCACGATCACAGTAGCTCGACCATTTTCACCATATTCAGCAATATTTTCCAAACTAGTCATTACGGCTCGCTTACCAGTCCGCTCAACAAACGAAATCAAAGCTAGAATCTTTGGCTTCATTGAACCCTCTGCAAATTCTCCATCGTCCACATACTTACGTGCTTCTGAGATTGAAATTTCGCGTAATGGCTTCTCATCCGGTGTTCCAAATTTGATATAGGCCATGTCAACGGCTGTCAAAATAACTAACTCATCCGCGTCCACAACTTCTGCTAGCTTCGCAGCTGTAAAGTCTTTATCAATTACGGCTTCGACTCCATCGTAACCATGTTCAGTCTTCACTACAGGGATTCCGCCCCCACCACCAGCAATCAATACAGCACCAGAATTAGCCAAATTCTCAATTGACCTTGATTCTACAATATTGATCGGTTTTGGAGATGGAACCACCCGGCGGAATCCACGACCTGCATCTTCTTTAAAGACCCAATCAGGGTGCGCAGCCTTAAGTTCGTCTAATTCTGCTTCTTGATAGAACATTCCAATTGGCTTTGTTGGATTTTGGAAAGCTTGATCTTTCCCATCAACAACTGTCCTGGTCACAACCGTCACGACCTGGCTGTCCTCTAATTGCTCATCTAACGCATTAGCCATCCAGAACCCAATTTCTCCTTGAGTCATCGCACCTACTGTATCTAATGGCATCGCTGGATTATTTTCTGTCGCACCTAACGCACCTTGCAATAAGAGATTCCCTACTTGAGGGCCATTTCCATGAGTCACTACCAATTGAGCATCTGGATTAGCTTTAACGTACCCAGCCAATTTTTGCGCCGTATCTTTTAAGGCCGCTTGTTGTGCTTTTGCTGATGCATCTTTAGTTAAAATGGCGTTACCACCAAGTGCGAAGATTACACGTTTTGTCATTATTCTATCCACCTTTATTTTATAATTTTAAATTGCAATCGCGCCGGTCATCAATCCAATCACTGTTCCAATTGCAACAACGGTTACAATCACCATCATCAACCATTCAATTTTATTAATTTTATTTGATCCAACCGTATAAATATAGAAACCAAATCCCAAAACCAAAACCAAAGTTGATAATGCTAAGTATTCCAATCCTGAAACCGCAACCGCAATGATTTCAAAGACTACAACAATCAAACCAGGTAACCAAACCTTCGCTGCATGTTGTTGCAAACCTAACTTCAATTGATAAGTTCCGACAAAGAAGTAACTAATAACGATCGCCACCGTACACAAACTCAAAGCAAATTGATAAGCAGAGTCGGTGAAAATCAATGTCAAAATCAAAGCTTGTAACAGAACTTGTGTAAATACTAAGCTTCCGACCGGTGCACCAACGTCATTAGTTTTTCCCATCCACTTTGGGAAAATATTTTGTTCTGATAAACGTTGTAATGGTTCAACCGGCAACAAGAACCAGCTCAATAATGCTCCAACCAAAGTAATAATCAAAGCAATACTCATGAAGGCCGATCCTAATGGACCAACCGTATTTTCAGTGACATATACTAAGCCTGGTTGACTGATCGTCGCTAACTTTGCTTGACTCAACATTCCAAATGGAAGTACTGAAATCACGAAATACAAGAAGAACAACACGACAGTTCCAATCATAGTTGCTTTTCCAATATCAGACTTTTTTTCGGCACGATCACCCAGCATTGAAGCTGATTCAATTCCCACAAACAAGAAAATCATTGAAAGTAATCCTGCACCGAATTGATTCATGAACCCACCAAAGGTAATTTTACTAAATGTTAAATGCCCCATATTGTTAGTCACATTTTGCCAGAAGTGAGCTGAAAAAATTCCAGACTTGAAGAAGATAATTCCAAAAATAATGAAGACAAACAAAGCACTAACTTTAAAGATCGTAACAATCGTATTAAATTTAGAAACTTTTTCTGCCCCATATTTGATAACGCCCCATGTTAGGAGCCAAGAGAATAGCGAGATGAAAATTAATGTGACCGGACTATTTCCTTCTTGAAATGTCGCCAAGAATGGTACATAACGTGAAAAGATACTAATCGCTTGGGCCAACATAATTAAGAACGCCAGATTCCCAGAAAAACCACTTACGAAATATGATATCCCTGAACTAGCTGCCGCTAACTTACCACTACCAGCATAAGCGTAGTCTGTTACACCATTTAATTCAGGTTGGGTACGAGATAAACTCGTAAAGACCCAAGACAATGCTCCGATTCCAATCATAACGAAAATCCAAGCAATAATTGTCACGCCAATGGTACTACCCTGTGCTAGGGTTGTTGATACGTTAAATATTCCTGAACCTAAACAACTAGTCACAACACCACTAATGAGGGCAATTAGACCAATTTTTTTTGCTCCACCTTTATCATCCATTTTCCTTACTCCAATTCACAGTAAAAAGGAAAAGCCTTCAATTAAGAATCGCCTTTCCTTATGCAAACGCAAGTCCTGCGTATTCTTATTTTATTAAGATTCTGGATACATTGACATGTCGCCCAAAGTAGCAACCATAATCGCCTTAATTGAGTGCTTACGGTTTTCCGCTTCTTCGAATTGACGTCCTTGTGAACCTTCAAAGACTTCATTAGTTACTTCAATTCCGTCTTCTCCAACCATTCCAGGGAAGTTTTCGTGAGCATCGTTTGCCATCTTTGTATTCATATCGTGATAGGCTGGTAAGCAGTGCATCAAGATTGTATCTTCATGACCAGTCTTAGCCATCAAATCAGCATTGATTTGATAATCACCAAGCAAGTTCAAGCGCTCTTCCCAGTTATCTTCACCCATTGATACCCAAACATCAGCATACAATACGTTTGATCCCTTAACGCCTTCGTCAACATCACTAGTGATCATTGGCTTAGCACCAGTTTCTTTAGCATACTTTTCAGCAATTGCGACAACATCACTTGCTGGTTGTAATTCCTTTGGTGCGACGATATGCACGTTTACACCCAACATTGTTCCCGCAACAAGCAATGAATGAGCCACGTTATTGCGACCGTCACCAACGAAAGTCAAAGTAATGTCGTTACCAAGATGACCAAATTCTTCTTGCACAGTCATAAAGTCAGCAATCATTTGTGTTGGATGCCATTCATCAGTCAAACCATTCCAAACTGGCTTATGACGACCTTTTGTGTCTACAGCATTCTCAGCCATCGCTTCCATGTCTGATTGAGCAAATCCACGATACTCAATTCCATCAGCCATTCCTGCAAAGACCCGAGCTGAATCAGCTACTGATTCTTTCTTTCCAAATTGACTTGAATTTGGATCGATATAAACGGTATTAGCTCCTAATTCATCAGCTCCGAATTCAAATGATAGACGTGTTCGTGTTGAAGTTTTTGAGAACAACAAGATAACATTCTTATCATGTAGATATTTTGTGACTGTAGCTCCACCTGATTTTTGAGTTTCAAGCTCATCACGTAAATCAATACTTAAGTTAATCAATTCTTGTAATTCGGCGGGAGTAAAGTCGATTTCCTTTAAGAAAGAACGTCCGTTCATGCCGCGCAATACATCATAATTTGTCATACTTGGAATCCCCTTTAATTTTTCATTCATTACTTCGATTATTAATATTAATAAAGTATTTTAAAGATTATCACGCCAGATTGGTTGTGACATGCAACGACCACCACCACGACCACGAGCCAATTCACTTGACTTAATCTCGTTAACCTTAATTCCGTGCTCTTGCATCAACTTAATAGATACATAATTTCGGTCATAGGTCACAACTTCACCAGGTGCAATGGTCAAATTATTTGATCCATCATTCCATTGTTCACGTGGGGCAATAATTGGATCACCGTCTCCGGTCTCAATTAAGTCCAAATCATCTAACTTCAAGACTTCCTTCAAAGTATCCTTCAAGTTAGTCCGGTGTTCCATGACCACCTGACCTTGGTCACCAGCGTGCAAAACGTTAATATTCATCTTGCCATCATCATCCATGATTCCTGGGAAGACTGTAAATTGATCATAGTTAACCATCGTGAACACAGTATCCAAATGCATCATGGCGTGGTTATGCGGAATCTCAACTGCCACGATTGTATCGAAGTTACTATCTTCATTAGTAAATAGTTCTTCAGCCAAGGCTTGGATTGCACGGCTTGAAGTACGTTGTGAAACCCCAACCGCCAAAACATGATCATTAAGAACTAATTCGTCTCCACCTTCGATTCGAGCGTCAGTATTACGATCGAGCCAGATATCAACGTTTCCTGCAAAGCGTGGGTGATACTTCATCACAAACTCAGTAATTAATGATTCAGGACGACGGGCCTCAAAAGTCATATAATTAATTGTTAATCCGCTTCCCATCATTGCCTGTGGATCACGTGTGAAGTAAGCATTTGGCAATGGATCCATTAAGAATGGATTTTCGGCATCTGAGCCAGCCACATCGTGAAGGTTAGGGTGCTTAAAGTCAACCAACTCGCGACGAACACCTGCGTAAATCGTAGCTACTAAATCGTGGGTTGATAATGTATTTAGATATCCTTTGATATCCTTCATTGCATCGTTCATGTAATGATGTTCATTTAGATAACGTGTTAAGAAATCATCCTTAACCGCTGAATCAGCTAAGACATCTTCTAACAATTGTTCGATATAAACCGTTTCGATTCCCTTATCTTGCAAAGTCTTTGCAAAATAATCATGCTCAATTTGAGCGTTCTTCAAGAAAGGAATATCATCGAACAATAAACGTTCCATTGTATCAGGTGTAATATTTTCAATTTCTGCACCTGGCCTATGTAACAAGACTGTCTTCAAAGTACCAATTTCTGAATTGACTTGAATTGCTGGATTCTTAATCATTATTAAATCTCCTATCTAGTAATACATCATTGAAATATTGAAATAAATTTATGTTGTTGAGTAGTTGTTTTTACTTTTCTCAACGCCTTAATAATAGTCTGTTATATCAATAATGTAAAGGCTTACATTTATTTTTATGAACGCTCTTATATATCAATTTTAAATAAATATTCATGATTATGTTTGTGAATTTATTATTAAAATCATCTTATCGTAAGCGCCTTAAAATGACATATACCAATTCAGAACTTAAACGTTTTAAATTCTTTTTATGCATTTTAAACTAATATATTGCATAAAAATTTATGCTGTTTTTTTGAAAAAAATTAAAAAAAGAATCATCAGTAACGATGATTCTTCTCAAATATGATATTAATCTGATTTATTTTTATTTTCTGTTCGTTCTAAAATTTGATTAACTTTACTAAAAGGAGCCTTTTTTTGCGGCCATAACTGATCTAATATTGCTGTCACCATTGTTCCAATTAGAGCGATGGTCGCAACTAGATTAAGCCAAATCATTAAAATAACCACTGATCCTATCGCTTGATAGAATGAATAAGAATGCCCCGCCAATTTAACGTAAAATCCAAAGCCTTTAGCTAAAGCCAACATCCCTAATAATTGTACACCGGTCCCCAACATCACAAAAATAAATCGCGGATTTTTGGCTGGAATCAGAAAATTAAATAAGCAAAGACCAAAAAACATTCCAATTGGAATTGCTGCTGATTTTATATGATTCAACTGGTTCGTTAATTGCGCGTTTATTGGCAATGCATCCAATATATTCGTTCCAATTGAGAAAAGCAAAAATAGGACTCCCATAATCCCCAACAACAAAATCAACCACGCCACTGAAATCGCACGTCCGAGAAGCGAATTATTGCTTACTTTTACATCATAAATTTCATTTTGTGCCTGTCTAATCATGGCTACAACTCGGCTTAAAGACCATAAAGCTACTAAGGCTGACAATGATAGGGTCCCCACCCCAGGATGTTTTAAAATTGATTCAATCATTGGTAATAGCATGCCCGCAATTGACTTTGGCATTCCATTATCCAAAAAATGCATAATTACATCCGTGGTCAAACCTAACAACGGCAAAATAGCTGCTAAAAATATAATTGCCGGAAACAATGATAGGAACCCATAATACGAAATAGCTGCCGTGGCAACGCCTAAATTAATACGGGTAACCGTATTATAAATAGTTTTAATATACAGATTATCTGTCACCTTTTTGATGGTTTTTTTCATTAATTTATCCAGCCTTTTATTCCGTCATAATACAAATTATACGGAAAATAATGGTTATTTCAAACAAAAAGGTAGTTACTGACCAAAATTTTGTCCGTGTAACTACCTCATAATTTAATTTACATATGTAATAATCCAAAAACACCCAAAATAATAACGATGATTCCAATAATGATTCGATACCAACCAAAGGCTTTGAAATCATTTTGTTTAATATAGTTCATCATAAATTTAATAGCATACCAAGCAACAACCCATGAAACGATAAAGCCAATTGCCAATACCGCACCCTGCATACCAGTAAATGTCCCACCTTTATGGAAGAAACTACCTAACTTTAGAATTGAAACACCAACCATGACAGGGATACTAAGGAAAAATGAGAATTCAGCGGCGGCGACACGTGACACCCCTAAGAAGACTGCTCCTAGAATGGTTGCGCCCGAACGTGAAGTCCCTGGGATAATTGACAAAACTTGAATTAAACCAATCGTAAAGGCCAATTTATATGACATTTTATTCACATCAGTCAGCCACGGTTGTACTGATTCACGTTCATTATACTTTTCTAATAAAATAAACAAAATTCCATAAAAAATTAGCGCACTTGCCACAACCGTTGGCGTCATAAAGTGAGCGTCCATAAAATCATTCATTAATAGACCAATCACCGCGGCTGGCAAACAAGCTACGATAACCTTAAACCATAGTTGCCACGTTTGTTGCTTTTCAAGTGTGTTTTTTTTAGGTGAAAATGGATTTAATTTATGGAAATATAATTGAATCACTGCCATAATGGCACCCAATTGAATCACATAATCAAAAACATTCATAAATGCTTTCGTCCAAACTGCTCCACCTGGTATTTTCATTAATGACTCAGCAATAATAATATGACCGGTTGATGAAACTGGTAAAAATTCCGTTAATCCCTCAACAATCCCGATTATAATTGATTTAATAAAGTCAAACATCTTCTTTTATCCTCTTTTTCTATTTAGCTACCATAATATCACCACGGTAAGTCGTTAACGTCAATCGATTAACTCGCTCAAATTTAGTTTGATACCACTTTGCATAAGGTACATTTTTAACCTTAATCTTTCCTTGATCTTGTACTACCAAACGATATCCAAAATTATCTTGCCAATTTACATTAATGTTTCCACTTTGTGTTGCAACTGTACTAGCACCCTTTAGATTAATTTCTTGCAGATTATAATTACCATAGATCGATTGCGCAAATAAATCTTGTGCCGTAACTTGATGTATAGTTGTCATGCCTCGATTAATACTAATCAACGTTTGTCCCAGTTGACTTTTTTGTATGACCAAATCTGCTTCATCAATATGAACTTGGGTCTTATCACTTTTTAATTGATGTAAATTAATATTTCCTGCACCAGTATCAATTCTAATTTGCTGAGTTTTTAATCCGTCAAGCCGAGTTGATCCATCATTATTATTTAGATCAACTGCCTTTAAATTACCCTGCAAAATTTTAATTTGACCATCTACATTCTTTAGATGGGCTTTTTGTGCTGTAATTTGCTTTAATTCTACGTTTCCACTTTGTACATTAATTTTAACTTTTTTTAGATTAGTTCCTTGGGGGACTTTAATCGTTAAATGATCCTCATCTTGTAAAACATCTGAGAAGTTAGGCATATTATCTTTCATATTTTGATAATTGAGTTTCAAAGTATTTTGGTCTTTACTAACTTTAAACCCCGCTTGATTCGTCAGGTTTCCTTCAATGCTCATTCCATTTTGGACCTTGGCATCGGGTTGAATCAAAACATCTAATGTATCCCCTTGAATTGTAATATTTTGCACGCCTTTAATTTGCTGGTGGATTTTAACCTCATCTGGAACCCAAAAATTTCCATGATGCCAAAATACTCGAGACCCGCCCCCATTCATTGATCCAAAGATCATCAAAACAATACCCAAGCCCATTAAAACAAACCCGCTTATAATTGACCGAATAACTTTATTCATGATCTACTCCTGTTATCTTAGCAAATCGCAGACCCACTGATTTGGTATAACGCATCAGCAGGCTCATTAATCCTCGCATCATGGCACCCGCAATGGGCCAACCAACGAATTGAGTTCCCACTAAGAATAAGCCAATTCCGCCTTGAAAAATGGCAATTGCATGATGATGTCCAAAAACAGAAATTCCCATGAAAACTTGGTAAAGGCCGATAAACAAAATTAAAACTAAGCCCAAATCAATAATCACCATCAATACAGTCATTAAAAATAAGCCCATGAAAATCAAAAACATCGCTGGGTACCAAGCAATATTGGACATTAAGAAACTAATGATCATCCCCAATAAATGGAATTGTCTTCGAATTTGTTTGATCCGATGTGAAAAACTAAATTCACCATTGATTAAACTATTATTTTCTTCAATTGTATCTTCATCAATGGAGTATTCAACCATAGCCTTTTGCGCAAGTTGTCTAGGCGTTCCTAATTCATTAATTAGGTTTTCACCACTCAATTCATTTTTTTCTGCATAACGCCGATAATCTTGAATAATTTCGATTTTTTTATTCTCTGGTAAACCGATTAAATGTCCTTCAAGCTGCGAAAAGTAAATATTACTTTTCATTGTATTCCTCCATTTAATTTAATCTAATGTTGTCAATCTCTATTGTAGATTATATTATATGACATATAATGTCAAGTGAATTTACAACGGTTAATATTACTTGATATTATCATGTTCAATTTTTCAAAAAAATAAGTATTCGTATTGTATACGAACACTTATTTACACGTTAGTTATATTTTTTTAATTCCCGCTTGATGTTATCTATTTAATTGGTACTAGCTTCTTCAGTCTCAGCAGTTGTCAGACCATTAGACTCAATCGTATAATCAGAAATTTTACCAGCATATAGTGGACCCGCTTTGGCCTTTTTTAAGCCCAGTGACTTGCGCAAAACATTAGTAGCACGTTGTTGCTCACTCCGAGTCACATGTTCATATGAAACGCCATTGATTTCTTGTCCTCCACCTTGGATATGATCAGTCACAATTTTATTAGCAGCTGGTAGATATTTTTTAACAATCGCCATCATATCATCATACGTCAAGTCAGTTCGAGCATTTTTAGAAATCGTATTTAAGAAACTTTGATTTACCAAACGAGTTGGATTTGACTTAGCTTTCGTCATAATCGCTTGTAAGACTAGTCGTTGTCGTTGCGTCCGACCATAATCACCTTGTGGGTCATCATAACGCATACGAGAAAATGCCAACGCAGCGGCTCCATTCATTTTGTCTGAATAGGTATACTTTTCATCGGTAGCATTTTTATTAAAGCCATACGTCGTTGATCCCTTGGTAAAACTGTAAAGATCTCCTGGATCGGAGTGACCGTAATTATATCCAGAATCTGCGTGTGCAGTTGTCGGATTAAATTTAAATGTTAACGGTGATTCAACTTGTATCCCCCCTACTTCATTTACGACATCTTCCATTCCACGCATATTAACCATTCCGTAATAATCAATTGGAATATTTAACCAATTTTGGACGGTCTTCATTGTTGTGGCTTCTTTCCCAAATTCATACGCTGAATTCATTTTTTGTGGGAACTCCGTTTCATATCCAACCGGAGCAATAACCGTATCACGTGGAATAGACATCAGGGTAGTTTTCTTTTGCTTAGGATTAACTGTCATCAACATTAACGAATCTGTTCGACCTCCATCAGAACGGCCCAATTCACCCGTATCTGTTCCCATCAAAAGAACGGTAAATGGCTCTCCCTTTGAAAGAGCTGCCGAAACATTTCGTGATTTTTTAACCCCTGCACTTGAAAAAGTTTTATCGACAGCGTCATGAATTCGATTATACGTTCTAGCGGCTGTTACGCCCAAAATAATTCCCAAAGCCCCTAAGGCAACCAAAAAGATTCGAAAAACTCTCAAACGGGTTTTTTTAGGTTTATTTTTATGTTGCTGATTGTACATATTATTACGTGAAACCCGACTTAAAGGTTGTTTTCCGTCAAAGTTTGGTTCATTATCCATCAAAATTCTCCTCATTTTTTGGGCTGAGTTTCCCGTTTTTATGACAAATTTAAACTATTATTTCATAATACCATTTATTAGCTCAATTTCTCGACCAATGGAATGTATCTTTACCATTTTTATACTTTTTTCTTTAGTTAACCTTAAACCGCAACTGGTGCTTTAATCGATTTAGCCGGATGGTAACCCTCAATTTCAATATCTTCAAGCTCGTAGTCAAAAATTGATTTTACAGCGGGATTTAGTTTTAACGTTGGCAAGGCTTGAAGAGGGCGTTGTAATTGCTCTTTCACTTGATCAACATGATTAGCATAAATATGCGCATCACCGAAAGTGTGAATAAATTCTCCGACTGCCAAACCTGTTTGAGCAGCTACCATATGTAATAGCAAAGCATACGATGCTATATTAAACGGAACTCCTAGGAAAATATCACCGGAACGCTGATATAGTTGCAGGCTTAGTTTTCCATCAACCACATAAAATTGAAACAATGAGTGGCAAGGCGGTAAAGCTTGCATGGGAACAGCCTCAGGATTCCAAGCTGAGACAATTAAGCGTCGTGATGTGGGATTATTTTTAATTTCATTTACAACGTTCTCAATTTGGTCAATAAAGCCTCCTTGAACCTTTTCCCAATGACGCCACTGGGCTCCATAAACTTGCCCCAGATCGCCATATTTTGCCGCAAAATTATCATCATTTAAAATGGCGTCACAAAAAATTTGATGCTGTTGATCATATAGCACTTTAAACTCTGGATCTTGAGTCGCCCGTCGACCAAAATCAGACATATCAGGACCTTGGTATTCATTCGAATTAACCCAATTTTTAAACGCCCACTCATCCCAAATATGATTATTATTTTCAAGTAAGTAGCGAATATTCGTTTCACCTTTTAAAAACCAAAGTAACTCACTCTTAATTAATTTAAAAGCAACCCGCTTAGTTGTTAAGAGCGGGAAACCCTCACTCAGATCATAACGTTGTTGGCGTCCAAAAACTGAATAGGTTCCAGTCCCCGTTCGATCCGCCTTAAATTCACCATTCTCCAAAACTTCTTTCGCAAAATTTAAGTAGGTTTGCTCGCTTTTACTCATCGTATTACTCCTTTAAATTAATCATTTATAAACTGTTCAAAATTAAATTTTTTTAAGTCTACTTCAGTTAGGGTCACCTGATTTAAATTAATATGCTTTTGTTGCATCAACTCCATCGCAAAAGCATCATTTCGATAACTACGCAAATAGTTAATTTTACTAATACCGGCTTGTAACAAAAACTTGGTGCAATGCACACAAGGAAAATCAGTTACATAAATTTCAGCCCCATCTGCGGCAATTCCCATTTTCGCCATCTGAAGTAAGGCATTTTGTTCTGCATGAACTGCCCGAATACAATGTCCATCAACGATATAATCGCCCACCTCATCGCAATGTGGTGTTCCCATAACTGATCCGTTATAACCACTCGCGATTAAGCGTCCTTCTTTAACAATCACAGCCCCTACATGTAAACGGGTACAGGTGCTTCGTGATGCAAGCATCACCGCCTGCATCATAAAATATTGAGGCCACTCAATTCGTCCACTATTCATCTGCAAATCCACCTTATTTTAAGTGCTTTTATCATAGCAAATTCTTATAACTTTTAACAGACAGCTTTTATCGTCGAGCCTTTTATTCCGTTCTAACAGATTATTATTAAACTAAATCACAACATAATACAATATTGAATTAACCTTAAAAATGTTGTATAATAACAGATGGTGCTTAGTCTAGTTACATCCTATAAAATTCATAAATTGGTTCATATATCAATTTATTCAAAGCGAGGTCATCCTTGCATGAAAGGAAGTGTGAATTATGCCAACCGCATTAGCCGAAATTAAAGATAAACTCGACGCTCATATTGGAGAGTCAGTAACTTTAACTACCCATGAAAGCCGTCATCGTAATATTGAACATGAAGCCATCGTTCGAGAAACTTTTCGTTCAGTCTTTGTTTTGGACTTAAAGCAAGATGGCGATCAATTTGATCGTGCTTCCTTTAGTTATACTGACATCCTAACTAAAAACATTGAATTAGATTTCTAATTCATATTTATTCATGATAATATGAACGGTCAATAGCGCTCCTTCCTCTTAATGAGGTAGGAGTGTTTTTAATATATTAAAAAGCTTCGCTGTTTTTAATTTAAAACAGCGAAGCTTTTAGTATTAATATTTTTAGTCAGCTGGAGTTACATTCTGATCATCGTAAATTTGAATAATATCATCTTCGTTTAAGTCGATTACTTCAAATTCATTAATGTAAGCATCTTTATAATCCAGAGGAATAATCTTAAAGTGCGAAACGATGAATTCATCCCCAACCGAAACGTCCGGATCTTTATCCAAAACAAAGCCCGTTAGAGTCACCATTTCTGAATCACTAAAAGCTTTAATTTCGACTTTGAAATATCGTTCAAAATCAAACAATGTCAACTTACCGTTAACCTTATAGTGCATTCGACCTTCTTCATCCGATGCTATTTTTTCAATTAAATCATCAGAAACGTCGTCAATTTCATCACGAACTGTCCCAAACAATTCTTCATAGATGTCTTTATCAGTCACGATTCCTGAAGTTCCACCGTATTCATCTTTAACAACCACAATTGGTGCTCGATGCGTGATCATTTCCTCTAAGATATCTTGGATATCCTGATTTTCTGAAACGTTAGGAATATTTCGCAAAACAATTCGAACTGAAGCTTCTGGATTAATACGCATCTGTCGAACCAAATCATAACTAAAGACATAGCCTAAAATCTTATCCTTATCATTATTAGCAACCACAGGTAATCGCGAGAACTTATCTTCCAAATAGATCGAAACAGCATCCCCAATGGTGGCTGTAACATCAACCACATCCAATTGAGTTCGATCGATCATGATATCAGCTGCAACCTTATCATTCATCTCGAATGCACGTTTCATGAAAGCTACATCTTCAGCATCTAATTCACCAGCTTGGGCCGCATCCTCAGATAACGAAATAATTTCATTCTGTGAGTAAATCTCTTCATCTGGATGTGCATTAAAGCCTAACAATTTAGTAATTGTTGCCGCAGTTCGATCGAAAATATAAATTAAGGGATATAAAATCACATGGAAGAACCGTACCGGTCGAACAATCAATAATAATGTCCGCACTGGCTTGTCAATCGCAATATTCTTTGGCACCAAATCAGTGAAGACAGCGTGGATGAACGTGAAGATTAAAATTGCTCCCACTGATGCAACCGGATGAGCTAGGTTTTCTGGCAAAATTTTAGTAGATAGGATTAAAGCCGCAATAAAAGCTTCTCCAATCCAACCTAAAATCAAACTAGTCAATGTAATTCCAACTTGAGCTGTTGAAAGATATTCAGTCAGATGCTCTGTCATATGGAGCGCTCCAATTAAATTACGACTAGGCTTGCCTTCTCCAGCATCAGCCATCGCTTTCAAAGCACTAGGCCGAACCTTTACCAACGAATATTCGGTCAAAGTAAATAAGACCGCCAATAATAAGATTACAACAATTGCAATTAAATTATAGATAATGGACGCAGAATCCATAGGATAAAATACCTCTTTCTTGTTTAAGTTTTTTTATTTCAAGTACAACAATTATACTGAATTAAGACTGTTAACACAACCTTAATCACTAATTATTCACTGTGTAATTATGATTTATATCATTTTAACAGTTTCAATTAATTTTTAATATACACCAGCATCAGTTAATGTATTTTGTAATGTTACAAACTGCTCTAGCGTTAATTTTTCGGCCCTAATTTTAGGATTAATCTGAGCCGCTTCGAGAGCATCCATCAATTTATCTTGCATCCCCCCGTTTTTACCAAATGCGGTTATTAAATTATTCCATAACGTCTTACGTCGCATTACAAACCCCACTTTAAACAAACTAAATAGCCGTTGTTCATTATCGGGTAATATCGCTAACGGTTCGCGCGGCTCTAGCACAACAATTGCTGAATCAACATTTGGATTTGGAATAAAAGCTGTTCGATCAACATTAAATGCAACACGTGCTTGTACTCGATATTGAACAGTTAATGATAAAGAGCCATATTCTTTGGTACCAGGCTTCGCTGCTAGTCGATCAGCAACTTCTTTTTGCATCATAACAACAATTGCATCAACGTGCACCTCTGACTCTAAAATCTGCATTAAAATGGGCGTCGTAATGTAGTATGGTAAATTAGCTACAATTTTAAGTGGTGCACTTGGGTCAGAAAAATTTTCTTGGACGGCGGCCATTAGGTCAACCTTTAAAATATCTTGATTAATAACCTTAATATTATTATATGGTGCTAGAGTATCATCTAACACTGCGATTAAGCGATCATCAATTTCAAAAGCGACAACCTCTTTGGCGGCCCTCGCCAATTGTTCTGTCAATGCACCAATTCCGGGGCCAATTTCAATCACATTATCATTTTTACTAACATCCCCCGCTGAAACAATATTTTTTAATATATTTAAATCCGTTAAAAAATTTTGTCCCAAAGACTTTTTAGTATTGATACCATATTGATTCATAATGGCTTGCGTCCGTAAAGGAGTCGCAATATCAGGATAATTAGCTGTCATTCATTTACTCCTTTTAAGTTAAATTATTCTAGCTCAGCTAGCACTTCAAGCAGCTCTTTTCTTTGAATCCCAAACATTTGAATTCGTTTCATAAATTGTTTTCCGTTCACATATCCTAAATTCAGCCGTTCAGCTAAATATGTGCGGCGTGATGCTGCTTTGGATCCATTAATGAGTCCCCAATTTAATAAATCTTTTCTAGTAATATCAGAAATATGTGCATCACTTGTTTCTCCGGCTACCTGTTGCAAGGTCTTTTGAATTATTTCGATTGTCGCATACTCAATCCCCAAACTATGATGTTTAATTTGAGCACCAGCCTCATCCTTAGTTAAAAAAGCATGTTTAGCATTAGGCGCAATTTGAGTAACAATTTTTCGGATTCTTTCCCCATTAAAGTCCGGATCCGTGAAAACAATAACCCCGCGCGCATTAGCCGCTCGAACAATCGTATTCTGTGTCATAGGGTCTAAAGCCGATCCATTTGTTTCAATGGTATCAGCCTCAACTGCTCTTTTTACTTTTTCAGTATCTGATTTACCCTCAACAATAATAATTTCGTTAATCTTCATTGTGTGTATGCCAGAGTCGATGTGCATTATCTGTCGTTATTTTTGCTAAATCGTTATAAGACATTTCTAATTGTTCCGCTAAATTCTCTAAAACGTACTTTACAAACATTGGTTCATTCGTTTTACCACGTAATGGTACTGGAGCCAAGAATGGTGCATCTGTTTCTACTAGAAGCCGATCTAATGGTACCACTTTGGCGGCATCTTTAATTTCTTGGGCGTTATTAAATGTTACAATCCCTGAAAATGAAATATACATTCCAAGATCAAGGAAACGCTTAGCTTCTTCCGGTCCACCGGTAAAGGAATGCATTACGCCACCAAATTCTGATACATTACTATTACTTAAAATATCATATGTATCGTCAAATGCATCTCGTGAATGAATTGTTACCGGCTTGTGCATTGAATGCGCCAAATATAATTGATTCTTTAAAGCACCCTTTTGAACTTCATGTCCGGGATTTTCAGGCCAATAGTAATCTAATCCCGTTTCCCCAACACCAACCACATTGGGATTGGCTAATTGTTGTTCTAAAATAAGCATTTCTTGGCTGTCAAAGTTAGCCAGGTCTTCTGTCTGCCAACCAACCGTTGCATGTACGCCCTCTAAGGTTTGCGCCAACTCAATGGCACGTTCATTCCCAATTTTATTGTAACCAACGACGTTCATTTCCATCACACGATGCTCTCGTGCTCGTGCCCAATATGCGGCAGGATCAATCCAAAGTGTCTCGTCGTTTAAATGTGTGTGTGTGTCATAAGCATCAGTGGGACGCTTGGTTGGATCATAAATTGCCATATTGAACTCCTTAATTTCTTCATATATATATTATAACAAAATAAAAAGCTTACGGTGGTTAAGCGTAAGCCTTTCACAGAATTCATATTTTTAGGAGTAGGATATGAATATTTTCTTGAAAAATCAGATTATGTTTGAAACCTTTCAATAATCAGTATTATACTTATTCCAACTTAAATTGAGTTTAAAATAACCAAATTTAAGATATAAAAATAAAAGAGCCTATATTATTTTTAATAACATAGGCTCCATTTATCTTTAGGAGTAGGTAGTATGAATATGTTGTTAGGGTCTCTGCCCTTTCAACACTATTTATAATATCGTATTTACCTTAAACCAATAATAAGTTTGTCATTAATTATTAAAAAAATGATGCTACCCAGGAAGTAGCATCATTTTTCTATTTAAGGAGTAGGTAGTATGAATATGTTGTTGTAAGGGAAATATTCTCTTTCAACATCACTAATATTAAACCACCTACCTTAAACTAATGATAAGATTATTATGTTTTAAATCAAAAAAATAATGCCATCCGAGGATAGCATTATTTTAAGGAGTAGGTAGTATGAATATGTCGTCGTCGGTGACTTGCGCCTCCTTCAACATTATTTATAATATCGTACTTACCTTAAGCCAAAAATAAATTATTGAAATTGATTAACCTAATTCCGATCCCGCTTCAATTTCATCTGGCAAAATTGATAAAATAACATTACCATTTTTTTCTGCCGATAGTAACATTCCTTCTGAAACATACTTTTTCATCATCGTTCGGGGCTTTAAATTAGCCACAAACGCAACTTTTTTTCCAACCAATTCTTGATAGTTTGGGTACCATTGCTTAATTCCAGATAAAATAATGCGACCATTGGCAGTTCCATCATCTAATTCAAATTTCAATAATTTCTTAGACTTCTCAATTTCTGAAACACCCTTGATTTCAGCTACTTTCAATGAAACTTTTTCAAAATCATCAAATTCAATTAATTCACTCTCAATGACAGGTGTGTCATTGTCTGCAGTAGCCTTTGCCTTTTTTACAGCTGCCGTTTCTTTACCCCCACCCATCATTGAATCACGAATATACGTAACTTCTTTTTCAACATCAATCCGGGGGAAAATTGGGGTTCCTTTGGCAACAACCTTACCACCAGTAGGTAAATCCTCAAACTTTAATTGCTCAATTGCCAAATTTGAGTCAGCTAGGCCTAATTGTTTAAATATTTCCCCTGGAGTTCTAGACAAAGCTGGTTGGAGTAAAATAGCAATAACTCTTAATGCTCCTGCTAAATGCGCCATCACTGAAGCCAAGGCTTTTTGATTCGCCTCATCTTTAGCCAATACCCATGGTTGCGTTTCATCAATATATTTATTTGCGCGAGCAATTAATTTCCAAATTTCCGCTAAAGCGTCTGAAACATGAAGTGTTTGCATATATTCATTGTATTTGACAATGACTTCCTCAGTTACTTGAATCAAACTAGCATCAAATTCTGTTATACCTGTATTCAAAGATGGAATCACTCCCGCCTCATATTTATTGATCATTGCGATCGTTCGATTCAACAAATTCCCAAGATCATTTGCCAAATCAGAATTTAACTTACCTACGAAATCTTCAGGTGTAAAGATCCCATCATTTCCAAACGGCATCGCACGTAAAAGATAATAACGAACTGCATCAACGCCATAACGCTCCGCTAAGACATCAGGATACACAACATTTCCCTTTGACTTAGACATTTTACCATCTTTCATCGTTAACCAGCCATGTCCAATTACATTTTCTGGCAATTCCAGCCCTAATGCATGCAACATAATTGGCCAATAAATAGTATGGAAACGAACAATTTCTTTTCCTAACAATTGAACATTAGCTGGCCAATACTTTTTAAACTTACTATCGTCTTCTGAATCGTATCCTAACGCTGTAATATAATTTGATAAAGCGTCAATCCACACATAGATTACGTGTTTCGGATCAGATTCAACGGGTACGCCCCATTTAAATGAAGTTCTTGTCACTGCCAAATCTTCCAAGCCTGGCTTAATGAAATTATTAATCATTTCATTCATCCGCGTTGCAGGTTGAATAAAGTTAGGGTGGTTTTGGTAATATTCAAGCAACCAATCGGCATATTTAGACATCGCAAAGAAATATGATTCTTCCTTAACTAATTCCACTTCATGACCTGATGGCGCTTTACCACCAATAACTCGACCCTGATCATCACGATAAACTTCAGCCAATTGTGATTCAGTAAAATACTCCTCATCATCAACTGAATACCAGCCCTCATACTCACCTTTATAAATATCACCTTGGGCTAGTAATTGATTAAAGATCTTTGTTATTGCCTTTTCATGAATTTCATCAGTTGTCCGAATAAATCCATCGTTAGTGATATCTAGTGATGCCCAGAGTGCCTTAATTTCACTGGCCATTCCATCAACATAAGCCTTAGGTGTGATTCCCATTTTATCAGCTTTCTGTTCAATCTTAAGACCATGTTCATCGGTTCCAGTTAAATAATATACATCCTCGTTTAATAATCGATGATATCGGGCTGCTGCATCAGCTAATACCGTAGTATATGTATTCCCAATGTGTAGTTTACCTGATGGGTAGTAAATGGGGGTCGTGATATAAAAAGTCTTTTGCTCTGTCATATTTTTCCTACTTTCCAAATACAAATGAGTATTCGTTACTAAATTTAAATTTGTTCCCTAATAATAGTTAATTTAACACTTTATTTATTATAGCAGAAGCATTATGACTTGGTACTTTAATCTCATAAGATTTATATTGCTTTATCCATTTAAAAAAATATAACAAAAAAGCTCATCATAGACATGATGAACTATAAATTTGCGTCGCGACTTCCTATCCTCGCAGGAAGCGATCCTCCAACTACTTTTGGCGTTACTGAGCTTAACTTCTGTGTTCGGGATGGGAACAGGTGTGACCTCAGTGCTATCGTCACGACACGGATTTAATTGTTGAGAGTTAATTCCCTCAAAACTGAATCATATTTTTATAAATTTTAACAACATACCTTGAACCACCACGTCGTATTCAACTTGGTTAAGTCCTCGAACCATTAGTACTAGTCCGCTCCATACCTCACGGTACTTCCACTTCTAGCCTATCTACCTCATCATCTATAAGGGGTCTTACTTCTTTCGAATGGGAAATCTCATCTCGAGGCGAGTTTCACACTTAGATGCTTTCAGCGTTTATCTCATCCGTACATAGCTACTCAGCGATGCTCCTGGCGGAACAACTGATACACCAGTGGTACGTCCACCCCGGTCCTCTCGTACTAAGGGCAGCTCCTCTCAAATTTCCTACGCCCGCGACGGATAGGGACCGAACTGTCTCACGACGTTCTGAACCCAGCTCGCGTACCGCTTTAATGGGCGAACAGCCCAACCCTTGGGACCGACTACAGCCCCAGGATGCGATGAGCCGACATCGAGGTGCCAAACCTCCCCGTCGATGTGGACTCTTGGGGAGATAAGCCTGTTATCCCCAGGGTAGCTTTTATCCGTTGAGCGATGGCCCTTCCATGCGGAACCACCGGATCACTAAGTCCTACTTTCGTACCTGCTCGACCTGTTAGTCTCGCAGTCAAGCTCGCTTTTGCCTTTACACTCTACGAATGATTTCCAACCATTCTGAGCGAACCTTTGAGCGCCTCCGTTACCTTTTAGGAGGCGACCGCCCCAGTCAAACTGCCTGCCAGACACTGTCTTCCACCACGATTAGTGGTGTGAGTTAGAGTGATCATACAACGAGGGTAGTATCCCACTATTGCCTCCATCGAAACTAGCGTTCCGATTTCTACGGCTCCTACCTATTCTGTACAAGCTGCACAAGCACTCAATATCAAGCTACAGTAAAGCTCCATGGGGTCTTTCCGTCCTGTCGCGGGTAACCCGCATCTTCACGGGTATTTAAATTTCACCGAGTCTCTCGTTGAGACAGTGCCCAGATCGTTACGCCTTTCGTGCGGGTCGGAACTTACCCGACAAGGAATTTCGCTACCTTAGGACCGTTATAGTTACGGCCGCCGTTTACTGGGGCTTCAATTCGCACCTTCGCTATTGCTAAGCACTCCTTTTAACCTTCCAGCACCGGGCAGGCGTCAGCCCCTATACGTCATCTTTCGATTTTGCAGAAACCTGTGTTTTTGATAAACAGTCGCCTGGGCCTATTCACTGCGGCTCAGCTTGCGCTGAGCACCCCTTCTCCCGAAGTTACGGGGTCATTTTGCCGAGTTCCTTAACGAGAGTTCACTCGCACACCTTAGGATTCTCTCCTCGACTACCTGTGTCGGTTTGCGGTACGGGCAGGTAAACACTAACTAGAAGCTTTTCTCGGCAGCGTGACATCATGGACTTCTCTACTTTATTTCGATCCTCATCATCACTTGTTCTTATAGGGATAAGCATTTAACTACTCCCAAAACTTGTGATTTAACCCAGCACTTCCAGTCGCTGGGATCCATTAGCCTTCTGCGTCCCTCCATCGTTCAAACATGTTCACCTGGTACTGGAATCTCAACCAGTTATCCATCGACTACGCCTTTCGGCCTCGCCTTAGGTCCCGACTAACCCTGGAGGACGAGCCTTCCCCAGGAAACCTTAGTCATTCGGTGGACAGGATTCTCACCTGTCTTTCGCTACTCATACCGGCATTCTCACTTCTATGCGCTCCACCAGTCCTCACGGTCTGACTTCATTGCCCATAGAACGCTCTCCTATCGCGCCACTTACGTGGCACCCGTAGTTTCGGTGGTGTGTTTAGCCCCGGTACATTTTCGGCGCAGAATCACTCGACTAGTGAGCTATTACGCACTCTTTAAATGGTGGCTGCTTCTGAGCCAACATCCTAGTTGTCTATGCAACTCCACATCCTTTTCCACTTAACACACACTTAGGGACCTTAACTGACGATCTGGGCTGTTCCCCTTTCGACAATGGATCTTATCACTCACTGTCTGACTCCCGGACATACGTAATTGGCATTCGGAGTTTATCTTAATTTGGTAACCCGAGATGGGCCCCGCACCAAAACAGTGCTCTACCTCCAATACGCTACATTCCGAGGCTAGCCCTAAAGCTATTTCGGAGAGAACCAGCTATCTCCAAGTTCGATTGGAATTTCACCGCTACCCACACCTCATCCTAGCATTTTTCAACATGCACAGGTTCGGGCCTCCAGTGCGTCTTACCACACCTTCACCCTGGACATGGGTAGGTCACCTGGTTTCGGGTTTACAACTACATACTATGGCGCCCATTTCAGACTCGCTTTCGCTACGGCTCCGGTCTTTCCACCTTAACCTTGCATGTAATCATAACTCGCCGGTTCATTCTACAAAAGGCACGCCATCACCCATTAACGGGCTCTGACTTCTTGTAGGCACATGGTTTCAGGAACTTTTTCACTCCCCTTCCGGGGTGCTTTTCACCTTTCCCTCACGGTACTGGTTCACTATCGGTCACTAGGTAGTATTTAGCCTTGGGAGATGGTCCTCCCAGATTCCGACCGGATTTCACGTGTCCGGCCGTACTCAGGATCCTACACGGGAGATTGTCTGCTTTCGTCTACAGGGCTATCACCTTGTTTCGCGTGGCTTCCCAACCACTTCGACTAACATACAATTTTGTAACTCCACAACGGTAGTCCTACAACCCCAAAGTGCAAGCACTTTGGTTTGGGCTCTTCCGGGTTCGCTCGCCGCTACTGACGGAATCGATATTTCTTTCTACTCCTGTTGCTAATGAGATGTTTCAGTTCACAACGTCTACCTTCAACTAGTCTATATATTCAACTAGTGATAACTTGCATAACAAGTTGGGTTCCCCCATTCGGAAATCTCCGGATCAAAGCTTACTTACAGCTCCCCGAAGCATATCGGTGTTAGTACCGTCCTTCATCGGCTCCTAGTGCCAAGGCATCCACCATGCGCCCTTAATAACTTAACCGATCAACTTTCGTTGATGATTCAAGTTTGAGTATGCGACCTTACGGTCGCTTGCGATTACCACGATATAAATATCGTGATGAACTAATTAAAAAACTCAAAAAATAACGCGGTGTAATTCACTGTCAATCATCATTGCGATGATCAACCCTTGATTTACTCGGTTCAATTTATATTGTATTCAATAAAATTGAAATTTTTAAAATTTATATATATGATTCAGTTTTCAAAGAACTAATTTAACACCGAAGTGTTAATGGAGAATAGCGGGATCGAACCGCTGACCCCCTGCTTGCAAAGCAGGTGCTCTCCCAGCTGAGCTAATTCCCCAATAAATTAAATTGAGTGTAGAACACTCAAAACTAAATAACGTTTCAACGAAGATGCAGGTTTCCGATTTTCCTTAGAAAGGAGGTGATCCAGCCGCAGGTTCTCCTACGGCTACCTTGTTACGACTTCACCCTAATCATCTGTCCCACCTTAGGCGGCTGGCTCCTAATAAAAGGTTACCTCACCGACTTTGGGTGTTACAAACTCTCATGGTGTGACGGGCGGTGTGTACAAGACCCGGGAACGTATTCACCGCGGCGTGCTGATCCGCGATTACTAGCGATTCCGACTTCGTGTAGGCGAGTTGCAGCCTACAGTCCGAACTGAGACAAGCTTTAAGAGATTTGCGCACCCTCGCGGGTTGGCGACTCGTTGTACTTGCCATTGTAGCACGTGTGTAGCCCAGGTCATAAGGGGCATGATGATTTGACGTCATCCCCGCCTTCCTCCGGTTTGTCACCGGCAGTCTTGCTAGAGTGCCCAACTGAATGCTGGCAACTAACAATAAGGGTTGCGCTCGTTGCGGGACTTAACCCAACATCTCACGACACGAGCTGACGACAACCATGCACCACCTGTCACTTTGTCCCCGAAGGGAAAGTTCCATCTCTGGAGTGGTCAAAGGATGTCAAGACCTGGTAAGGTTCTTCGCGTTGCTTCGAATTAAACCACATGCTCCACCGCTTGTGCGGGTCCCCGTCAATTCCTTTGAGTTTCAACCTTGCGGTCGTACTCCCCAGGCGGAGTGCTTAATGCGTTAGCTTCGTCACTCAAGGGCGGAAACCCTCGAACAACTAGCACTCATCGTTTACGGTGTGGACTACCAGGGTATCTAATCCTGTTTGCTACCCACACTTTCGAGCCTCAACGTCAGTTACAGTCCAGAAAGCCGCCTTCGCCACTGGTGTTCTTCCATATATCTACGCATTTCACCGCTACACATGGAGTTCCACTTTCCTCTACTGCACTCAAGTTATCCAGTTTCCAAAGCAATTCCTCGGTTGAGCCGAGGGCTTTCACTTCAGACTTAAATAACCGTCTGCGCTCGCTTTACGCCCAATAAATCCGGATAACGCTTGGAACATACGTATTACCGCGGCTGCTGGCACGTATTTAGCCGTTCCTTTCTGGTAAGATACCGTCACACACTGAACAGTTACTCTCAGTGTCATTCTTCTCTTACAACAGTGTTTTACGAGCCGAAACCCTTCATCACACACGCGGCGTTGCTCCATCAGACTTTCGTCCATTGTGGAAGATTCCCTACTGCTGCCTCCCGTAGGAGTATGGGCCGTGTCTCAGTCCCATTGTGGCCGATCAGTCTCTCAACTCGGCTATGCATCATCGTCTTGGTGAGCCATTACCTCACCAACTAACTAATGCACCGCGGGACCATCTCTTAGTGATAGCAGAACCATCTTTTAAATCAAAACCATGCGGTTTTAATTGTTATACGGTATTAGCATTTGTTTCCAAATGTTATCCCCTGCTAAGAGGTAGGTTTCCCACGTGTTACTCACCCGTTCGCCACTCACTGCAATGTTGAAAATCAAATCTGAACAAGTTCTTCATATCATTTCAACCACAGTGCGTTCGACTTGCATGTATTAGGCACGCCGCCAGCGTTCATCCTGAGCCAGGATCAAACTCTCAATTTAAAATTGAAGCTTGAGTATAACTCAATCTTTTTTTGTTGTTTAACAGATGTTAAACGAATTTACTAGCGAAATTGACTTCGCAAATGTTTGTATCTACCATATTATAAATATGAGACACACCTGCACATTTGTTTCATCGAAACGTTATTTAGTTTTCAATGTTCTACTCGCTGACCTCTTACGAGACAACTTAATTAGTATAACAAGCAGCTGATTTAATGTCAACAACTAATTTAATTAGTTTGAAACTTGTTTGTTTGTTGTCTTCCAACAACGTTTATTAATATTACTAGCAAAAACAGTTTTCGTCAATAGTTTTTGAAAAGTTTTTTATATTAAATATCAAAAGCTGATTAAATCAAGCTTCACCACCAATTAAAGCCTTCAACTAACCAGCTATATCATGTTTTCCTAAAGTAATTATTTAAAATAAAAAGATTAGTTACCATTATAAATGGAGCAACTAATCATCATTATCGTAAATATTAATTTTCTTTCAGTATGTTGTATAGGGTTGCTTTAGTTGATCAAATAATTCTTTTGTTGGTAACGCATAGATTTCTTTAAAAAATGCTGCGGTATCTTTTCCCGGAGCTTTTAAAATAAAGCTATTTTGTCCTGATAGCTTATCTTCACCAATAAAGACTGCATTCTGATTATCTTCATCTCCAAATTGATACAAATCAACATGTCGAATTCCATAATTGCTTGAAATTGGTTGTTCTAATTGCTTCTGTGATAAGACCGGGGTTACCGTTGTAAATTCTTGCGCATGTAATTCTGGTAGTTCCCATGCTAACATTTGTGCATCAAATCCCTTAAATAACGTTTGAATCGCTTGAGCAACCGTAAATGGATCTTTTATGCGGTCAACTACCATTTGATCATATAATGATTCCGCAGCAGCCCATGCCACTGGAAATTTATTATTTAGGTCAGCGACAATTTCAGTCACGTCCCCATTAACATTGGATAAGAACACTTTAGCGTCAATTAAAGTTAATAACCGGAGTGCGGCTTCATTATTTTGCCCATCTTCTGGGGTTAAAGTCTTCAAAACCCCATTTATATAGGCGGATACTATCGCATCAGTTAACTGTCCATGTTGAGCCTGCTCTCGATAGATTATGGTATTTAATGCTGGTTGATATAAATACGTCATCATAATCATTAATTGTTCATCAACTTTGGCTTCCTTTGTTCGTAGTTGAAAATAAACTTGTGGATATCCATTTAAAGTCAAAAGCATTTTCAACATTTCACGGGTCGCTTCAAAATCAGGGGCCGTTAAGTCATTAACTTCAATCATTAAACGACTACCCAGTGCATCAGTCGTCACATGTTCGGGTAAAATTGTATTGGTCTTAGATCCTGATGTTCGTAAAACGATTGATCCCGGATAGATCGCATTCAATTGTTCTAACAATTGTTGGGTATCTTTTGAAAAGCTCATTTTTTTTCCCCTCTTATTTGTTGTAATAGTTTACTAGCATGTTGGCTGTCTTTAATCGAACTCTGCTTAAGTAAATCTGTCAGAGACACAACCTCGTCACCTTTTGCACCAACTTGGACTGCCAACGTTTTGGCCTGCAAAGCCATATGCCCCCGCTGAATTCCTTCTGTTACCAATGAACGCAAAGCAGCTAAATTCTGAGCCATCCCCACCGCCACCATTATATCAGTTAATTCTTCAACGCTCGGGTGATTCATAATTTTATGATTCAATTGTACCAGAGGGACGATTCCAATCGATCCACCAACCATCCCAACTAAAATTGGCATAACAGTGGTTCCAACCAATTGATCATTTTGAACAGTCCAGTTTATCAAACCTCGATATCGGCCCTGATCAGCCGCAAAAGCATGTACGGCGGCACTAACACTCCGCGTATCATTTCCACTTGCTAATACAACAGCTTCAATGCCATTCATAATTCCCTTATTTGCTGTGACCGCACGATTAACTGAAATTTGCTCAATCTGACTGGCTTGTTCAATTTTATGCGCAATAGTCAGCCCATCTATATCTAACTTACCAACTAAAGCTTCAACGGGGATCATAACTTGTGCTTTAGTGAGCGCATATTTTGCATTATTAGACAATATCGCCATTAATACTTGGTATCCTGCTGCACGCAAAAAATCAGCGACGGCTTCAACCATCGTATTTGTTAGGTTGGCTCCCATTGCGGCTTTGGGATCAATTAATATGTTTAGCTCCATCGTTTGATTGCCTAGGGAGTTACATATTACTTGCTTGGCACCACCACCTCGTTTCAGCATTGACGGATGCGCTGCGTTAGCAACTGCCAAAATTTCTATCTGATTAATTTCAATAAAATTTTGTAAATTATCCCAATCATCAACGTTCGTTAAGATAATTTGTCCCATCATCAGCCTTTTTTTTCGGGTAGTCTTTACTCCACTTCCCGTTGCAATCATTTTGGCACCATGATTAGCAGCCGCAATCACACTTGGCTCTTCAGTCGTCATCGGCACCACCCAATTTTGCTGATTAACTTTTAGATCAAATAATAGTCCGGTTGGAATACCAAAGTTATAAATATAATTTTCAATCTGTGTCTCACCAATTGAATCATAGTGTTTTTGAATTAAAGCTACTTCCGTTTGGTCAAATTGATAGCTAGATTGTAGTAGTTTCATTCGGTTGGCTTGATCCAAATGGTAAAAACCTGACCACTTACCCATTCCTACTCCTCCAAATCTGCTTTATCAACTAACCGATAACTCACTTTTTCATCTTCGCCCGAATTTTCTTGATAGGCTAATAGTCGTTGCCGTCCTTCTGCATCAAAGTCACCCAAATCAATAAAAACTGTGTCATCTTCATACACTAGACCATGGACAGCACTCGCAAGAATATTATGAGTTGCCCGCATGAATCGTTGTGTCTCGTCTACATGCATAACTGCATTTTTCAAAGTATTTCCCTGATCCAAAAAAGTTTTGATCATCATAATTTTCATAAACATTTTAAAGGGATAAACTCGACCAGACTGTTCATCTGGCCGCTCTAACGGCTCAATAATTCCCTTACTTTCCCAATATCTTAATTGTCGCGCCGAAATCCCAGACATCGACTCAATTTCACCAATTCTAAATACGTATTGGGACATATTAAATCCAAATTTTAAATATTCTTTTTTAAATAAATATTTCATCTAATTTTCTCCTGTGTCCCCTTTAATTTTTATTTTGGTAAATATACTTGAAGTTTAAAATCCCTTATCAATTCTATCAAAAAAATAAATCGGTAAGTATTATTTATTAATTTTTAAAAAATTAGCATCCAACAGTAATTATAACGTATTTACGAAACTAAATAAAAAGAAGCTAGTGAATCTAGTAAGAACTGCGAGCTAGACTTCATCATCTAACTCAATAACTCACTATTTTTCCAACTTCTTTCATATTGTTCTATGGATTCGGTTCATTATCCAATCCCGCATCATGTTTATCTACATCATCAGGATTTTGTTGCGTAATCCTTGAAGTATCAGAATGGGGTTCAGATTTCTCCGGTGCATCTGTTTGGTATAGATCAACTGTACTAGTATCACCATGTTGATGATAGAGGTCCGTCGCCTTGTCGCCTAGTTTAACAGACAAATTTTCTAGCTTACCAAGTCCATGCGCATAATTATATTTTTGGGCCTGAATCTTTTGGAACTTCTTAGGGGTATAAAAGCGAAGCAAATCCTTTTGGTTAATCGAATCAGAAACTGATAATTGTTTATCAACTTTAGCTTGAATCTTATCAACCTGGCTTTGCTGTTTGGCCGTTAACGTCTCAATGGCTTTCCCCTCATGGTCATAAATTGTATCACCCGCTCGACTGTATTTAGGAGTTGTCCAATTATTATTTCGGAATGCGACAATCTGTTCCTTTTTTGGATTTAATAGATTTTGCCCAACATTAACATATTGTTCGGCCTTATTGACACCCAAGATTCGAAGTAATGTTGGCATGACATCGACCTCGCCACCATAAGTTTCATCAATTCCTCCACCATGCCATCCCGGCATATTAATCATGAACGGTACTCTTTGAAGCTGTTGATTATCCCAATCAGTCCAATCTTCAGCCGACTTTCCGATCACTGGAGCTAAACTCTTATTTTCAGAATTAGAGATACCGTAATGATCTCCATACAAAACGATCATTGAATTATCAGCTAAGCCTGATTTATCTAAGTAATTATAAAATTCTTGAATTGATTGATCCAAATAATGATTAGTTTCAAAATACCCATTAACCACATCTGAATCTGTGCTAGTCGTTTGGAAGTTAGAGTCCTTATCACGATCATCAAGCGTATATGGGAAATGATTAGTGACAGTTATATATTTAGCATAGAAGGGTTGTTGAAGACGCTCTAAATATTTAATTGAATCATTAAACAACAGTTTGTCCTTCAATCCGTAACCCATCGCCTTATCACCAGACGTATCATAATAGCTAGCATCAAAGAAATATTGATAGCCCATATTTTTATAGACATTATTCCGATTCCAAAAACTGGCATTATTCCCATGAAAAACAGCGGAAGAGTAATCTTGGTTTTGATGTAGAATGGCCGGCATCGCCTGAAATGTTTGATCAGAACCGTGGGAAGCAAATAATGAACCTGATGGTAACCCAAAAGTACCTGTTTCCAACATATTTTCGGCATCAGAAGTTTTTCCTTGTCCGACCTGATTAAAGAAATTATTAAAACTAAGGGTTGAATCAGAATGATACAAGCTATTGATAAAAGGCGTCACTTCTTGCCCATTGACTTGTAAGTCAATCACAAATTGTTGGAAAGATTCTAAATGAATCACAAAAACATTTTTACCTTTGGCAACACCTTGATATTTTGTAACATCGGATAAATTATGTTTATCAATATAATCCAAAGCCTTTTGAACGTCTGTCTTTTTTACGGAATTACGCTCATGGCTAATATTTCTCAATCGCACCCCATCAGAAATCGTGAATGCATCAATTCCCAAATATTTAACCATATAATTTGAATCAAATTGTCGACCAATTAATTGGGGACGATCAATCTCACCCAAAGTTAGGGTCAGCATAAAGAGAAAAATACCTAACGTTGAAAAGGCGAAACTCATAAATTTAGTTGGTATCTCGTGGTCCGGTTTTATTTTTTTAAATAAAAATAGACCAATAATAATCACAAAGTCTAGCCAGAAAAATAAATCATGAATGTTAGCTAATGCTAATCCTGAAGCACTCAATCCTTGATTAACTTTGTTATACCCCAACATAGTTGATACTGACATAAAATCAGTAAATTCACGATAATAAATGACATTTAAATACAGCAACAAAGTGTTTAGAAAGGCCATAAAGATCGCAATCGGATAGAAGTAACGACTCTTCCTGAAATAAAAAGCTAACCCAATAAATAATAATGGCAGTGGTAGCGGATTAATAATAATTGTAATAATTTGAATAATGCTTGCTCCACTAAATAAGTGAAAATCCATTATATAGGCCATCATACTCTTTAGCCAAAAAAGAAATACTAATAGAATAATAAAACCAAGTCGCGACTTTACCCAATCAAATCGGCCATAATGTCTCAAAACTCCTCCTCCTTCAACCCATTGGATCATTAGAATCACCAAATGGTCAGTTGATCAAACTCTAACTACAGTCAAAAAACATTTTTTGTTAATAGACTTATTTTTAAATAGAATTCAAAATTAAATTTATCATGAATCATTTAAATTACTTTCTTTCAATCTTTGAACTTAATTCAAAATTTTTGATAACCGTCTAATTATATAACATTTACCAAAACTTTGGCTTAAAAAAGAAGCCGTCTAAGTAATTTGCCCATTACTTAACTGTCCCAACTAAGAATGAATCTTCGTTGAAAGCACCGGCTTCGCTTCATTTTTATAATTTTTAATCGCAATCTTAGAATTAGAACTACTGGTCTGTTTCTGCCCGATCTAATAACTTATTAACCGCATCAGTAGCAGCAACATCATCGGTTTCAATTGGTGAAGAAACTCCTGGCATCGGTTTTTCACCGACTTCTTCTTCTGGATCCATTTTAGCAAAGGTGGCAACCTTAGTTTCATCACCCAAACGCATCAAACGAACTCCTTGCGTAGCACGACCCGTTTGTGAAACAGAATCAACAGTGAAACGAATCATCACCCCTTGATCAGTTGTCAGCATTACGTCTTCATTTCCAGCTACGATTGAAATTCCAACCAATGAACCATTTTTATCAGTGATATTAGCTGTCTTGATTCCTTTACCACCACGTCCCTTAACTGGATACTCTGTCACTGAAGTCCGTTTTCCGTAACCATTTTCAGTAATTATTAAGACTTCATCGCCAGTATGTCGGACATCCGCACCAACGACATAGTCACCTTCACGTAAACGAATTCCACGCACTCCGGCGGCTGAACGCCCCATGGAACGTACATTTGTCTCACTAAATGAAACTGAATAACCATCGTGAGTTCCAATAAAGATTTCTTGTTCACCATCACTAGTCAAGACGGCAATCAATTCATCATCTTCATGTAGTGTTAATGCCTTTAATCCATTCGTTCGAATATTACCAAATTCAGCAACTGGTGTACGCTTAACGACTCCTTGTTGCGTCACAAAGAAGAGATAATCGTTTGAAGCGGCTGTATCACCTCGAACATTAATAATTTTTGTGACCTGTTCATTATCATCTAACTTTCCAAGTAGATTAATAACTGGGATTCCTTTTGCCGTTCGCCCGTACTCTGGGATCTCATACCCCTTCATCCGATAAACTTTACCTAAACTAGTAAAGAATAGCAACATGTCGTGGGTTGAAGTTCCAATCAATTGGTCAATATAATCATCATCATTGAGTCCCATTCCTTGCACGCCACGTCCACCACGATTTTGCGCTCTAAATTCAGAAGTTGGCACGCGCTTAATATACCCACCATTGGTAAGGGTAACCACGATCTCTTCTTCTTCAATTAGATCTTCATCTTCAAGATTAGTGACATCTCCAATTTGCAATTCGGTTCGGCGATCATCTCCATGTTTAGCTTGAATTTCAAGCAATTCTTCATAGATAATTTGATCTAAGCGTTCTTGATTAGCTAAAATATCCTTCAAATCAGCAATTTGGGCCATCAAGGTTTGATATTCACCTTCAATTTTATCCCGTTCCAAACCAGTCAAGCGTACCAAACGCATATCTAAGATTGCTTGTGATTGTTTATCAGAAAGTGAATATTCATTGATTAAACGATCTTTTGCAATTTCAGCCGTTTTAGAATTGCGAATAATTGAAATAATAGCATCAATATGATCAAGCGCAATTCGTAATCCTTCTAAGATATGGGCACGTGCCTCGGCCTTCTTCAATTCAAATTGAGTTCGACGTCGTAAAACATTTTGCTGATGTTCTAAGTATGAAACTAAAATTTCCTTAAGTCCCATTAACTTTGGCTCACCATTTTTAACAGCCAGCATATTAAAATTATACGTAGTTTGTAACAGGGTATTCTTATACAAATTGTTCAAAACAACAGATGCTGAGGCATCACGTCTTACATCAATCGCAATTCGATAGCCTTCACGATCAGATTCATCATTGGCTCCCGCAATTCCCTCAACCCGCTTGTCTCGGGCAAGTTCAACAATTCTTTGAATCAAACGAGCTTTGTTCACCATGTATGGTAACTCAGTCACCACGATCTTTTCCCGGCCACCTTTGTCGGTTTCAATTTCAACCTTCGCTCGCACGGTAACCTTACCTTGACCGGTTTCATAGGCGCGCCTAATTCCAGCTTTTCCCATCACAATGGCTCCAGTTGGGAAATCAGGACCAGGAATAGCTTCCATCAATTCAGTCGTTGTAATCTCTGGATTTTTCATCAACATATGTAACCCATTAATCACTTCACCTAGATTATGCGGTGGGATATTAGTTGTCATTCCAACGGCAATTCCAGTTGCCCCATTAACTAATAGATTCGGAAAACGGGCAGGTAAGACCGTTGGTTCACGATCAGATCCATCATAATTATCAATAAAATCAATCGTATCTTTATTAATATCACGGAGCATCTCAACAGCAATCTTTGACAATCGTGCCTCAGTATATCGCATAGCGGCGGCTGGATCACCATCAATTGATCCAAAATTACCGTGACCATCAACTAGCATATTCCGATAACTGAAATCTTGTGCCATTCGCACCATGGCTTCATAGATTGCGGAATCCCCGTGTGGATGATATTTACCCATAACATCCCCAACGATTCGAGCTGATTTCTTATGCTGTTTATCAGGTGTGACACCTAATTCATGCATTCCATATAAAATTCGGCGATGAACCGGCTTTAATCCGTCACGTACATCCGGCAATGCTCGTGCCACGATAACTGACATAGCATAATTCAAAAATGAATTCTTCATTTGCGCGCCTAACGGGGTATTACTAATCCGCCCGTCATCTTGTGTTACTTCTTCGGTCATTTTTGACTCCTTTCAATCATCAGTTCACGATTAAAATTAAACATCTAGTTCCGCATAACGCGCATTTTCTTCAATAAATTCACGTCGTGGCTCAACCTTATCACCCATCAACATACTAAAGACTTGGTCTGCTTCTTCAGCATCATCCAATTCAACTCGTAGCATTCGACGTTGATTTGGATCCATCGTTGTTTCCCAAAGTTGTTCGGCATCCATTTCACCAAGTCCCTTATACCGCTGAACGACTGGCTTAGGACTAGCTGGCAAAGTGGGTAATAAGTTATTCAATTCTTGATCAGTATCCAAGTATTGAACAAACTTCCCCTGGCGAACTTGATACAAAGGTGGTTGTGCAATATAAACAAATCCAGCTTCTAAAAGGGGGCGCATATATCGATAGATTAATGTTAATAGCAAAGTTCTGATATGAGCTCCGTCCACATCGGCATCGGTCATAATAATTAATTTATGATAATTAACCTTTTCAATGTTAAACTCTTCACCAAAACCAGTCCCCATTGCCGTAAATAATGAACGAATTTCTTCATTGGCTAAGATCGTCTTCATCTGCGCCTTTTCAACATTCAAAATTTTACCCCGAATTGGCAAAATAGCTTGCGTCAAACGTTCGCGTCCCTGCTTAGCAGAACCACCGGCAGAGTCTCCCTCAACAATAAATAATTCTGAGATAGCGGGATCTTTTGAGGTATTGTTTGCCAACTTTCCAGGTAGGTTAGAAATTTCTAGCCCAGTTTTTTTACGTGATTCCTCACGTGCCCGCTTGGCAGCCATTCGAGCTTTTTTAGCAGAAAGTCCTTTCTCAACGATTTGCTTAGCAACCACTGGATTTTCATACATAAATCGTTTAAAAGTTTCATTGAACATGCGGTAAACAGCAGTTCGTGCATCTGAGCTACCTAATTTAGCTTTTGTTTGTCCTTCAAACAATGGATCTGGATGCTTAACTGAAACAATGGCCGTTAATCCTTCACGTAAATCATCAATCGTTAACGTGTCATCACTCTCTTTTAAGAGATTGTTTTGACGTGCGTAATCATTAATAACCCGTGTCATTGCGGTTTTAAACCCAGTTTCGTGTGTTCCACCTTCCCAGGTATTAATATTATTCGTAAATGAAAGTAAGACATTTGACCGATAATCATCGGTATATTGTAAGGCAACCTCAACTTCAATATTATTTTCAGTTCCCTCAACATACACGGGATCATCAAATAAGACCGTTTTATTCCGGTTTAAGAATTTAACGTATTCTTTCAAACCACCTTCATAATAAAAGGTCTCAGTTTTGATTTCATCTGTGCGCTTATCTGTAAATGAAATCCGCAAGCCTTTGTTCAAAAATGCAAGTTCACGGACTCGATCCATTAAGATTTTCGCATCAAAAACCGTCGTCTCTTGGAAAATATCAGCATCTGGAACGAAATGTACGATGGTACCACGCTCAATCCCCATTCCTTCTGCTGAAATTTCGGTAATCGTCTGGGTTGTTCGCCCACGTTCAAAGGTCATTTGGTAACCCTTACCGTCCCGCACAACGACTGCATCTAGCCGCGTTGAAAGTGCGTTTACCACTGAGGCTCCCACGCCGTGCAACCCACCGGAAACTTTATAACCACCGCCATCAAATTTCCCACCAGCATGAAGGACTGTAAAGACGGTTTCCAATGCTGACTTTCCAGTCTTCTGTTGAACATCGACTGGAATTCCTCGCCCATTATCAGTCACCGTTACTGAATTGTCAGCTTCAATTGTGACCGTCACATGGTTCGCAAAGCCAGCCATTGCTTCATCAATTCCATTATCGACAATTTCCCACACTAAATGATGGAGTCCTTGACTAGAAGTTGTTCCAATATACATTCCAGGTCGCTTACGGACCGCTTCAAGTCCCTCAAGTACTTCAATTTGACTTGCGTCATAATCATCAGCATTGGTATGCATAACCCCCACTTCATCTGAATTGATTGATGTTAATTGTTCTTCATCAGCCATTTTTTAAACTCCTCTCACATAAACTACTTCAATCTAATTTGATGCTTTTTCAAAATTAGGTATGTCATCAGTTTTCATTTCTGCTTGTAATGTTAGTGTCCCATGCGCCACCTTAAAGATGCGAGGCGTTTGGATTAATTGTTGTGTAATATCATTTAAAGACGGGGTAGTTATAAAAGTCTGCACTCGATCTTGCATCGCCGTCAACAAATGCGTTTGTCGCGTTGAATCAAGTTCGGATAAAACATCATCTAGTAATAGAATCGGTTCTTCTCCAGTCTCAGCCTTCATTAAATCAATTTCAGCTAACTTTACAGCCAAAGCGGTTGTACGTTGTTGACCTTGCGAACCAAAAGTAGCGACATCATGATCATTTACCATAAACTTTAAATCATCGCGGTGTGGTCCCAACAGAGTCGTTCCCATTTGAATTTCACGTTTTTTTAGTCTATCAAAATGCTGTTTTAAACTGCTTTGAATCATTTTGATATCGCTTAGATCTTTCTCACTTAATTGAGAAACATACTCAATTTTCAAATGTTCTTGATCTTTTGTAATTGCTGCTTGAATCGGAGCAGCTGCAGCATCAAGTTGTTGAATTAATTTCAAGCGCCGTTCAATCAGCTCACTCCCATAAGTAATCAACTGTTCAGTTAAAACATCTAAAAACAATTCATCCGTATTTTCATGATGACTTAATTGTTTTAAATATTGATTTCTTTGTTTTAGAATTGCTCGATATTGATTGGCAATATAGAGGTATTTGGGGCTCATTTGACTAAATTCACGATCAATAAATTGCCGTCTAATTTGCGGGCTTCCCTTCACCAGATTCAAATCTTCTGGTGCAAATAAAATCACATTCATTTGTCCGATGTAATTAGCTAATTTTGCTTGATCTAAATGATTCATCCGGGCTTTTTTGCCCTTTGGGTTAAAAGCAAGTGAAAGGGGGGTCTTACCCGTCCGTCGTTCCACAATCCCTTTTATTTCTGCTGTTTTTTGCGTCCAGCCAATTAACTCTTTATCGCTATGCGCTCGATGAGAACGGGCCAAAGCTAAAACATAAATTGCTTCTAACAAATTGGTTTTTCCTTGGGCATTTTCGCCCAAAAAGACATTGACTCCCGGTGAAAATTCAACTGCTAAATTTTGATAATTCCGAAAATTATCAAGCTCTAAGGATAATAATCGCATTATTCAAACTTAGGAGTTGCCCCTTCACCATTGATCACGTAACGATCACCATCTGGTAATGCAACAACATCTCCTGGGTATAATTTTCGACCACGGCGCATATCAATTTCTTGGTTTACTAATACTTCATTCTCACGTAGATACCATTTTGCTTGACCGCCAGTAGCGATGGTACTCGTTTCTTTTAACAACTGCCCTAAAGTTATATAGGGGGTTGTGATGGACAATTCTTTTGCCAAATCCAAGTCCTTTCTATCACGGGGATAATACGATAATAATATTTTTTATTTACAAAATTAGTTACTCTTGATTATACCATTTTTTTATCTATTTGGCTTTAATTAGACCGCTAAGGACTTTTAAGCTATTTTGACAAAAAGAGCCAAAATAAGCATTTTACGCTCATTTAGGCTCTTTTTTATTTTTTATTTCGACAGGTAAATCAATTAATATGTCCGAACCGGCGTAATTAATTGTATGAAATTTGTAGCATTATTGGTCGGAACGAGTGTAAATGGATCAAGGGCTGTTTTAAAGCCAATTTGAATTTCTTCATCCCCAAATGACTTTAAAGCATCGCGCATATAATCCGGATTAAATGAAATCGTCAAATCGTCACCAGCCGTTTCAGCAGCAAAAATCTCTTCTTCAATTTTTCCAACTTCTGGCGAATTCGATGAAATAATTGAATGTTCACCAGATATATCAAATTGGATAACATTTGATCGCCCCTCATGCGAAAGCAACGCGGCTCGATCAATGGTTTGTAACAGTTCCCGCGCATTAATCGTCAAAGTTGTTTTCTTTTCCGTTGGGATTAAGCGTGAAGCATCTGGATAATTACCTTCCAACAACCGTGAGTAAAATAATGTATTGGGTCCCAATTGAAAAATCACTTGGTTTGCTGCCACCCGAATTTCAACTGTTTCAACTTCTTCTAACATTCCTTGCAACTGTAATAGCGATGGCCCTGGAATAATAATATCAGCGCTGACTTCTTCATTTGCAAATGGAATGGTTCTTTGCGCCAAACGATGACGATCAGTCGCTACCGCCGTTAAATTACCCCCACCTAAAATAAAATGGACTCCAGTTAAAATTGGTTGACTTAATTGTTTTGAAACTGCAATAACTGTTTGGCGTATCACTTCAATTAATGTCTCAGCTGGTAACATTAATTGATTTTTAATATCAACTTCAGGTAGATGCGGATAACTATTCACATCTTGTCCATGAATATCATATTCCGCTGAACCAGAACTGATTTTAGCTTGAAAACCATCAATATTTGCTAACTTAATCTCTTCACCAGGCATCCGTTTCACAATGTTTGTGAAAAAAGTGGCGGGTAAAGTGATACCTCCAATTGAATCTACTTTTAATTGAGCTTGATCATCATTGGTCGGAATTGTGGTCTCAATGGAAATATCGGTATCTGATCCGGTCAAAGTTAAGCCGTCTTCTGTTAGGACTAACTTAATGTTAGCGAGAATGGGCATCGCAGTTCTAGCTGAAATAGCCCGATTTACATTATTTAGTGCTTTAATTAAAATTTGGCGATTAATTGAGAATTGCATAACGTAAAAAACTCCTTAGTGTGAAATTAATGTAGGGTGGGCGAAACGCTGTTTAATGACTAATTAATATAAATAGAAAGTAGTAGTAGTAGTAGGCCCTGTGGAAACTGTGGAAAAGCATATCAACTAAAAGAGGCCCAATAGTTTTGGTATGTTCATAATCATGTTGATAACTGTTTAATAACTTTTTAGTTTTCCACAAGCTAATGTTGAACTAATGCTCTAATTTCTTGGACCTGTTGTTCTAGTTTAGCATCATCCAACATTGTTTCTTCAATTTTATTGGTTGAATGCATCACGGTCGTATGATCTTTCCCACCAAAAGCACGACCAATTGCAGGTAAGGATTCTTGTGTAATTTCTCGTGAAAGATACATAGCAATCTGGCGAGGAATGACAATTTCTTTAACCCGACTTTTACCAGTTAAATCACTAATATTTAAATCAAAATACTGTGAAACCGTTTCTTGAATTAACGGGATTGTAATTACGTTTGAACGTTCAAAATTAAGGTCTTTTAAAATCTCGCGAATCGCGTCAACAGTGACTTTAGCATTACTAATTTTAATCTTAGCAACAACTTTTTTGAAAACGCCTTCCAAATCACGGACATTAGTATTAACTGCATTAGCGATTTCTGAAAGGACATCGTATGAAATTTCTATATTGGATTCTTCAGCTTTATTTTTAAGAATTGCAATTTTTGTTTCGGGATCAGGTTGCGTTAAATTGGCTGAGTAACCCATTGCAAAGCGAGAAACTAGGCGATCTTCAATTCCTTTAATATCTTTTGGAAGCTTATCTGAAGTCAATACAATCTGATGTCCATCGCGTGTAATGGCATTAAAAGTATTGAAAAACTCTTCCTGAACGTTTTCTTTATCCGCTAATAATTGAATGTCATCAACTAGTAATAGGTCCACGTTTCGGTATTCTTTTTTAAATTCGTTTGTCTTATTAAAACGAAGGGCATCTGTCCAATCATTCATGAAATCATCAGTGGTAATGAATTTAACGCTAGCTTTAGGATTTCGCTTGATTAGATCATTTCCAATGGCTTGCATTAAGTGGGTCTTACCTAAACCAGAGTTTCCATATAATAGAAGCGGATTCCATTCTTGACCAGGATGCTCAGCCACCGCTTCAGCCACGGACTTGGCTTCACGATTGGGAGTAGAAGCGATAAAACTGTCAAAACGATACTTGGGATTTAATCGCGATTCAGTTGCGCCGTTAACTTTTTTATCAGTTAGATTGAGATCAAGTTGTTCAACAGTAGCTGGTTTTTCAACCGGAATTTCAATGAGACTAACTACGGGCAAAATCAAAGTTGGATTACCGAGTAAGTTAACGGTGACTTGGATTGAAGCACTGAGAAATTGGTTATAGTACTGACCGTTTGGCTGCCATTCATTTGCGACATTTTTATGCGCCGTTGAGAGGTAGAGCTGGTCGGAATTGTTGGGAGTTTGAATCAATTGAATTGGAGTTAGACCTTCAACAAAATTATCAAAAGACATCCCCGGGCCGATAGTTTTTCGTAGTTCAGTTTTAATCGCATCCCAGAGTTGAATATGGTCCATCGGGTGCTCCTCCTTAATAGAATAAATTTCTATAATTTATATTTAAAAATAAAAAATGTGGAAAAATAACAATGTTATCTTTCAAAACATCTGTTATTGTAGCAGGATTTAGCATGGTTTTCCACAGGTTAAAAGCAATCAAAATTAAAAATACGGATAATAAAATAACATATTGAGATATTAACAGTTTGTTGAAAAAGTTATCCAAGAATACACAGGGTTGTTTAAAAAATTACCCACAAAATTAGATGAGATGTGAAAAAAGTGGAAAAATAAAGTGTTATACAGAGCCGTTTGTGTAAAAGATATGCGGATATGACAGGTTATCAACAGAGTTTTCCACATTTCCACAGGGGTTGTAATTTATTCTTTTAACACCCTGTTGATACTGTGGAAAACCTGTGGATTTTGTGGAAAACTCCCTAACACTCTGGGATATTCAATTTTTTATAAACATAACGGAGAGTTATGTTTTGGATAACTTGATTTTATTTATTTATTTAAATTAAAGTGCTTGACTGGTTTACGCTTGCCTTAATATTGTAGAAATGGTATTATAATTCTTGAATTGTTTTTGATATTGAAAAACAGAAAAAATCTAACTACGAATGGGAGGTGTAATCACATGAAGCGCACATATCAACCAAAGAAGCGTCACCGCGAACGCGTGCACGGCTTCCGCAAGCGCATGAGCACAAGTAACGGGCGCAAAGTGCTTGCACGTCGCCGCCAAAAGGGCCGCAAGGTATTGTCAGCCTAATTCGGCAGCGCCTTTATTAGGAAACTGATAATAACCAACACGGGTGATTCCGGCTATTTGGCTGGAGTCATCCGTGTTTTTTATTTTCTTAAGAAGATCGCTCATTATTTTTGGATTAAATAAGCATTGATCCAGTAAAAAGAGTTAATTTTGCATTAAGGAGAAAAGCATGCGCAAGAGTTTTCGCGTTAAAACAGAAAAAGACTTTCAAGCGGTCTTTGAGCAACATAATTCAGTAGCTAATAAAATGTTTATTGTTTACACGATGGAAAAGCCGGAACAAAACCATTTAAGATTAGGAATTTCGATTTCAAAAAAAGTTGGGTTACGTGGACATGAACGAGTTTGGGTAAAAAGAAGGATTCGACAGAGTGTTTTGGAGTTAAAACCATTTTTGAAGACAAACGTTGATATCTTAGTAATTGCTCGCCCAGCGGCACATGATCAACCCATGAATGTAATTAAAGAAAATTTAATTCATGTATTAAAATTAGCGGATCTATTACCTGAGAACTTTAATGACACCAAAATAAAACTTAATAATGGAGAACATGATGAAATTGTCGAAGATTAAATCGTTTTTTATGGATTATAAGAAATCAGTGTTAGCTGCTCTAATTGCCTTGGTAATTATGGTTATTGCTGCGATGATGTATCAGGGGCCTGCAATTGGGCATGGTTTTTGGAAGGGAACGATTATTGGTAACTTTGCTCGATCAATCATGGGTGTTTCAGGTTGGTTTGGCAATAGTTATGGCCTTGGAATTATCGTCTTTACACTTTTGATTCGGATTTTAATCTTGCCATTGATGGTGCATCAGACGAGTTCAATGGTAAAAATGCAAGAAATTGCACCAGCATTGAAAAAATTACAAGAGAAATATCCGAATAAAAAAGATACAGAACAAATGCAACAGATGCAAGCTGAAACTTCAGCTCTGTATAAGGAAGCAGGCGTGAGTCCATTTACGTCTTTAATTCCGTTAATTGTTCAAATGCCCATTCTAATTGCTTTGTATCAAGCGATTTTCAATACAAAGGAACTACAGACTGGGACATTTTTGTGGTTCCAATTAGGACAACATGATCCAACTTATATTATTCCATTGTTAGCAGCCGTCTTTACTTTTATGTCATCATATTTAGTAATGATTGGACAGCCTGAGAAAAATTCAATGACGTCAACGATGACGTATGCGATGCCAGTAATGATTTTCTTATTCGCGATTAACGTGCCATCAGCTTTGTCGCTTTACTGGGTAGTTTCAAATGCATTCCAAGTTGCACAAACTTGGACAATTCAAAATCCATTCAAGATTCGACGGGAGCGGGAAGCGAAAAAACAAGCGCTTAAGGATCGAGAACGAGCTATTAATAAGGCGAAGCGTTCAAAGAAACATAAATAATAATAACACTTAAAAAACACCACTGTGGGCATACCCCAGAGTGGTGTTTTTTATTGTTTATTTTGTTGCAAAAAAATTAATGTATTGCTGATTGATAGCATCTTTTGGTGCAGTTTTGGTCCAGAAACCAACCTTAACTACCCCAAACATTTTATCCTTTGGAACAAATCCCCAGTAACGAGAATCATTTGAAACCGTTCGATGATCTCCTAAGACAAAATACTTACCCTTTGGAACGGTGATCGTTTGGCTGTCTTTATTCCAATTCATGTGTTGTCCTAGTTCAGATAAGTTATCCCAATTTCCAACATTGTTGACATTATTAGTTGCTACTTTTTCAGATTGGGGCAGATAATTTTGATCAACTTTTTTATTATTAACATAGATTTCACCATCTTTAGAAGCAACCTTATCACCAGGCAATCCAATTACTCGTTTAACATATTCGCGTTTAACTTGGACGTTTGGATCAATTCCTTGGGCATTAAAGACAACGACACTTCCCCGTTTAATTTCGGATGAACGCAAAACTAAAACGCGCTCATTATTAGTTAAATTAGGTTCCATTGAAGTTCCATCAACACGGACAATTGTAAACCAGAATTGCCGGATAATTAACGCTAATGCCAAACCGATTAAAATTGGTAAGACCCATGATGACATAATCGATTTAAAAGTTTTCATGAACAACTCCCCGTTTCTTAACTGTTTTTTGATATTGTAGCACAATTTATAAACTTCATCGGGTTAATGCTACGATTGATTGATAAATATTATAAATTAATTAATAAACATGGTCGAGGGAACCCATAAATTTAGGAGATTTAATAATTAACTTTAAATCGATGAACATAAGGATAACCATGGATCATCAGCATAAAGAATATGATTGTTAGTACTACCGAGAGGCGAGTGCTGGGATTAATCAGGAGAATGACTAGGATAAAGAGGTAAAAAATAATTGTTAGGTAGTTTGTATAGGGGAACCAGGGCATCTGAAATGCTCCTAATTGGTCATTTTGCTGCCGATACTTAAGATGAGTGATTAAAATTAAGAGCCAGACAAAGATAAACGAGGTATTTGCCACACCAGTAATGAGGTCAAACGCCTGACTTGGGAAAAAATAGTTTAATAAGACGACAATTAAAAAAACAATGGCAGAGGCAAGCATACCAGTAATTGGAACGTTATTTTTTGATAAATGTGCTAGGGAATGGGGGGCTAATCTATTTTTGGCCAAAACGTAGAGCGTCCGTGAAGTAGAAAAAATTGCAGAATTAGCCGCAGAAAGCGCCGCGGTGAAAACCACAAAGTTAATAATTCCAGCTGCAAAATTAATACCTAGTCCAGTAAAAATTTGCACAAATGGCGATTGATTGGGCTTAATTTGATTCCAAGGGAAAATGGACATGATGATTGTGATAGCACCAATATAGAATAGTGCAATCCGAATGGGGACGGCATTGATGGCCCGTGGAATATCAAGCCTTGGATTTTTTGTTTCACCAGCCGTTAAACCAATCATTTCAATTCCGGTAAATGAAAAAATAACCATCGGAAAAGCTAGAAGAAAACCTCTGATACCGGTTGGGAAAAAGCCTCCATGATTGAATAAGTTTTGAAATGAAGCAGTATTATTACCCTGATGGAAACCAGTAATAATCATGACTAATCCACTTGCAATTAATGCCAAAATGGCGATGATCTTGATTGATGCAAATAAGGCTTCCATTTCACCAAATAATTTCACGGTTGTTAAATTCAGTGCAACTAAAATGAGTACGATGATTAGTGGAGTTATCCATTGAGGCAGACTGGGAATCCAAAAACGAATATAAATTCCAGTTGCCGTTAAGTCTGCCATTGCAAGACTGGCCCAAGCTAACCAATAGGACCATCCAATCGCAAATTCCCATTTTGTACCTAGATATATTTTGGCAAAATCGATGAAAGAACGAATTTTTAGATTTGATAAAAGTAACTCACCAACGGCACGCATCATTAGGAATCCAAAAATACCAGTAATTAAATAAGCTAAAATTAGTGCTGGTCCGGTGGTATGAATTGCACTTCCCGATCCTAGAAACAGACCGGTTCCAATTGAACCACCTAAGGCGATCATTTGGACGTGCCGAGCAGATAATGCTCGGCTTAGTTCACGTTGTTTAGACATATTTGCTCCTTTGAGATGAAACAAAGGGTAATAAAAAAAGCCCCTTGTCAAAAATAATTTTGACATAGGGACGTTATTGAAATGATCTAAAAACGCGGTTCCACCCTATTTCTTAAACCATTTAGTATGGTTTAAGCAACTTAATTAATTTAATTGGTCAATTTACTCCATTAGTTTCCAAGTAGATCTGCATGTACTTGTTTTCACCAATCACAAGCTCGCTTGAACAATACGTTGATCTGCTGACTAATTTCTCAATAGAATTGATATTAATTAAGTTATTATAACGAGCACCTTTAACAGCGGCAAGCTAAGTTTGATGTTAAAAAGTTAAAAATTCGAGATTATTTTTTGATCCCAGAAACAAGGCGATCAAATTTTTGCACATCGGCACTTGTACCAATCACCGTCAGTACGTCCCCAATATTTAAGACATAATCAGCATCAGGGGAGACAAGGAATAATTCATGGGCTTTAACAGCGATGACGTTCAAACCATATTTAGAACGAATATCTAAATCGGCAAGGGATTGGTTGATAAATGAAAAATTAGTAATTTTAATTTCACCAATTGAATAGTCATCACTTAGTGAAATATAGTTTAATAGGTTGGGGGAAACAAGGCGATTAGCAACTTGTTGAGCCATTTCGTGTTCTGGACGGACGACTTCGTCAGCGCCAACTTTATCGAGAACTCGAGCGTGTAAATTATTTTCGGCTTTGGCGATAACATGCTTACATCCAATATCCTTTAAAATAATTGTAGCTAAAATTGAAGCTTGTTGATTATGGCCAATGGCGACAATGACGTGATCAAAGGATGCTAGATCTAATTCACGAAGAGATTCTTCATCTTGGGCATCAGCTATCACAGCATGTGTGGCGAGTTCCATGTAATTTTGAATCATTTCAGTATTATTATCAATTGCTAGAACTTCTTGTCCGTCATTGATCAATGACTCAAGCAGTGAACTACCAAAGCGTCCAAGTCCCACCACCGCATATGTCTCTGCCATTTTTATGTATCCCCTGTCTTTTTCAATGTATTTAAACTAATTATACTGATTAATATTCAAATTATAAAGAGCGATAGAAATAATTTGTATATGAATTAGGTAAAAAGATAATATTCAAATAGATTTAATTTAAACATAATTAAAATTAGTTTTAAACGAACCAAAGATTTAAATTATGCTTAATCAGGTGTATGATTAATTTGTACTAAAAATATGATAAAGGATGGTAATATCATGCAAAATATCTTAATTTTAGGTGCTAATGGTCGAATTGCTTGCTTTGCAGAGCAAGATTTACTAGCAAAAACGAATTATCAATTAATTTATTTTTTACGTAATAGTAGTAGGTTAACGATTCAAAATCCAAACCGTGAGCAAGTGATCGAAGGGGATGCAACGAAAGTTAGCGATCTTGAGAGAGCATTAGTTGGTGTAGATATCGTTTATGCTAATTTAGCGGGAAAAGATATTGTTCAACAAGCACAAGCAATTGTACAAGCTATGCAAAAACAAGGAATTAGGCGAATTTATTGGGTTTCAAGTTTAGGAATCTATGACGAAGTACCAGGTGCTTTTGGTGTTTGGAATAATCAAACTTTAGATGGTTATCTTCAACCGTATGCCAAAGCTGCCGCCATCATTGAAGCTGCTCCTTTAGACAGTACGATAATTCGACCCGCTTGGTTAACCAATCAAAATGAAGTTAATTATGAAATAACGCATAAAAATGAACCATTTAAAGGAACTGAGGTTTCCAGAAAAACGGTGGGAGTGGTTATTAGTGAATTAATTCAAAATCCGCAAAAAGCAATTAATGATTCACTTGGAATTAATAAGCCGAATACCGATGGAGATAAACCGGCTTGGTATTAAGCTAAATCTAATAAAGGCACTGTTTGAAATTCTGACAAACAGTGCCTTTTAATGTTGCATTTTTCACTCAAATTTTTGAAGTAGTTGTTGGTAGTGAAGATAAAGAAAACCAAAACGACTATTATTTCTTGTACTCCAAGGTTTTGGTTTACCACAAAAATGCAAAAATACAGTATTTTGTGCGACCCAACGCATGTTAAAGGTATCGACGTGGCGAGTGAAGTAAATATTAGATTGGCGCGTATCATAATTCCAAATTTCTTCGGGAATTTCGAGGGTTACGTGACTATATAGATGATTCATCACATCTTGATCTGGCAACAATAAGTAATCACCATATTTACGAATTGTTTGATAAATATCTTCTAATTTAACAATTTTACGAGCACGTTCAACGTCAATTAAGAGAACGCCAGAATTGAAATAACTTTTGGTAGTTTGAAGCCGAATGTTGTTGATGCTCTTGGCAATATTAGTTAAACCGGCATGGACAGCAGCTGCGAAAACATTGCCTTGTAAATCTAACTCCCAGAGTGGCCGAACAGAATTGATAACCAGTATGTCTGGATCCAGATAGATGACACGCTTGACGTTTTGAGGGAGTAAATTCCCGCAAGCTAAACGAAAATACATTTCCCGAGGATAACGCTCTACGGTTGGTGCATTTTTAAAAAGTTGGCCTGAAATTTGAACAGCATGTAAGGTAACAGCTAGTCTTTCTACTAGCAAGGACAGCTGAGTTAATTGTTGACTATCGATTTTTTCATGGAAAAGCCACAGATCGAAATGCTGATCTAGGTTATTTTGGTGCAATGAAAATAACATTACTTTTAAATATGGTAAGTAATTTTCGTCAAGGGTGACAAGAAGATTGATATTTTCAGACATAGGATCTTTCCTTCATATTAAAGAAATTATTAAAAAAAAATATAGGTTAAAATGATCATTTTCGCTGATGTTTCATGTGAAACAATGGTGAAAATTAAAAAGTAATTAATTATTTTTTGAACTTTTAGATTGAAATATAAAATAAAAGTTCCACCTTACAACAAACCCCATTAGCTAGAGAAAACTAATGGGGTTCAGTTCACCGGTTATTTAATCGATGTTTCTAATTGATTATTTAAAAACACTAATTATGATTAAAATGACATCTAAAACTAGTAAAAAGACGAGTAAACGGGATGCGAAAGTATCAACGCGCTTTTGGCGGAATTTTTTGTATTCTGCAGCCCATTTTGGATCGTTTTTGCGTGCTTTATAAAATTTGGCAGTATGTTCTATCATCAAAATGTTCCCCTTTTAATTTAATTAATTTAGCTGCACCGTTTAATTTAGCGTAGTGATTTTTGGTATAACTTCATCGGCCGATTCATAAAATCGATAATATCATCAATCTTAGAAAAATGCATTTTTTCGTAGAAATTATCTAAACTTGAGATAATAAAAACATCTTTATAGCCTAATTGTTGGGCAGTATGTTCAAGTTTAGAGACGATCGCTGTACCAAGTTGGTTTTTTCGATATTTTTTGGTCACATAGATGGTACTGATAAAAGGGGTTTGTGGGATTTGAGCAATATCTTGATCCACAAGTGCTCCCACTCCAATGACCGTTTTGGAATCTAAAGCAATTGCGATACGTTCATTGGGAGCCATGTTACCTAACATTTTTTTGCGATAAATTTGGCACCACCCCAGTCAAATTGGTTAATTTGACTTTGAAATGTGGCCCATAATTGGGGATCGGTCGTATTTTGTGCAATGATTTTAATTTCCATATAAATTCCCCCAATCTAAGTAATAACAAATTTAACTTTTGATATTTTAATTATACTTTTTTAAAAGGTAAATAAGCATTGCTATTTTGAAATTAATATTAATGATGCTAGAAATTAATTTCAATGGGATGATGGGTTAAATCAGCGATTAATTGAAGCTTTTTTTCAATGACATTAGTCGAGAAAGTGACATAGAGATGGTAAGGAGTTTCTGAAATAACCTGTGAAAGTTCAGTTCCTTTGGATGATATTCGCTTTTCAGTGCCGATAAAATATGTCGTGCTGGGGAGCGAATTTGAGATGATTGGGGCTAAACTTAACAAATCGTCAGTGACAATAATGTCTTTAACAAGGTCTAATAATATCTTGCGAGCTGATTTGCTAATATATTGCTTAGATTTAAAAGTTACCGAATGCAAACTGGATTCATCTATTAATTCATGCTCGCTGCTGTTTAGATCATCAAATAAGTTAATGTTGGAAACATTACTTAGTGTATCTTCGACTAATTTTAAAAGGGAGTTAGCCGTTATTTTGCTCATTTTGTCGATATAACTATGATTACCAGTAGTATTATTATCGACTTTAAAATTAGACTGTGAAAAAGCATTAATTAATTTGGCCTCTAAAAAATCTAATTGAGCCTTGTTTAAGTGACCGTCATCACGACCAAAGAAGATAACTTTATGCCACCAATTTTTATTAATAAAGTGTTGCTGTAGGCGACTAAAAATTGAACCAGAGGCCTGACCAATATAGCGTTGATGTTCTCCAATTAAAATATAAATACCAGGTTTATGGGATTCTTCCAAAATATTTATTTTAGGTAAATCGTCTTTATCCGCAAGTACAATAAATGCAGGCTCATCATAGAAGATGGATATGTGATCATTATTTGATTCTCGATTAATAAAAATATGCCTTGGCATTACTTTTCTCCTGAATTAGTTTCTGTAACTTAATATATCATAAAAATTGAGAATGAAATTAACAATTTATTAAGCAGCAACATATTGTATTGAACGGACCAGAAACGGATTAATGGTTATTAGTTTGATGTAAATCATGCTAGTCAAAGTCATAAATTGAAATCGATAAATCTTCATATTTTTGGAAATAAAGTCGACGGGAGGTTAAATCAACTGCACTGCGATAAATGGTATATGTATCAGAACGTGCATGACTTTTTGGAACAGTAACACTATTTAAGATATGCCATGTTTCGATCAAGTTCTCCTCACGGTTGGCGGGGTAATAGCATGTTCTTTTAAAATGGTGGCGCGAATAAAGCGTGCAGTTGGATTAAAACCGCCAGGCATTGCATGTTTACCATTAAAATTATCACTGGCAATGGCATTTAAGTGGGTTGAGGGAAGAGAAAAATCCATATATTGATCTAACTTATCGATTTCTCGTTGGAGATTGGCTGAATTTGTAACAACTCCAATTGGATTCTGAACGACTTTTAATTCAGTTCCCACTGGTTCGAAGTTAATTAATTTTCCAGTAGGGTCAGTTAATGTGTAATGTAAACTTTGACCTAAAATTGCATGTTGCTTATCATGGTCTGGAATAATCTGAAGTGACTCTAAGTGGTTAAGAACATCATTGACTGAGCGACAGTTACCTAAAAGCCAAGTGACGACTTCAAAAGGGGCTAAAGATATTTTGTGATTTTGAAATATGGTTGGTTCGTTCTGGAATGGTTTGGTAAAGGTAAGTTTTTGCACAGCAAGACCGTACTCATTAATCCCATCTGAAATATCGGCATGAAGGTTGGGAATATCTTGACCAACGCCCATAATTTTAAATGTGTTAGTTAAAATCTTAGCTGGATTTGCCGTACTAGCCCATTGATATTGTTTTGGAATCGTTAAAACTTTTGGATTAAAAGGATGCCAATCCATGGTTCTAGCAAAGAGCGAAGTACCATCAAGGGCATGCATTTGGACACTAGTACACATCGTTAAATCCTCCGATTTATTTTTATTATTACTATTATTATACGCATGAATAAGTTTGTAAGCAGTATTGAAATTATTAAATATAAATTGATATGATGGGTGTAATTAATGATCAGTTTCAATTTAAATAAATGGTTTTTGACGTGCTGTGTTTATCTAATTAAATTTAATTTTTAATGTAAAATTTGTTAGGTTTAAAAGATGGTGAGGAGGTTATGATGAACCATAAAATTGGGTGGGTGCTCGTTTATATCGCTTTAGGGTTATTTTTAATATTTATGGTATCGAACTTCAAAGACACTAACTTTCGCCAGACAAAAAGGACGAGTGAAAATAATTTACGAACGGAGCAAAAAAAGGCCAATCAAATGGCTAAAGCGGTCCCTGGTGCTTTAATCAAAGCGGTTAATCAACATAATTTAGAATAGGTAAAACAAATTATCAAAGATCCAACATACCAAATTGATGAATTTGATGAAAAACGGAATACCCCGTTAAATTTAGCGGTGCATAATAATGATATTAAGATTGCCAAAGTTTTAATTGATAATGGTGCCGATATAAATATTCAAAATGAGAATGAAGATAGTCCATACCTGTACGCTGGGGCTGAAGGGCGAACTGAAATTTTACAAGAAATGTTGGAAAAATCGCAACCGGATTTGGTAAAACATAATCGGTATGGTGGTAATGCTTTGATTCCAGCGGCAGAAAAAGGACATATTGAAACTTTAAAGATATTGTTAGAACATGGACAAGAGAACGTAAATTATCAAAATAATTTTGGATATACGGCTTTAATTGAAGCTGTTGGGCTACGCGACGGAGGACCGGTATATCAAGAAATTACACGAATATTACTAGAATATGGGGCGGATCAAACAATTCAGGATAATTCTGGACGGACAGCATTAGATTATGCAGAACAAAACAATTATCTTGATATTGTCCATATTTTACGGGAATTTAAAGCAAAATAAACGAATAAAAATTGAATTAAATACAGATCAGAATCAAATATAGATAGTTTCATTCTTTTTATTTGAAATATTTTTAAAAACCAAAAACCTATATTTGCGCTGATTGATTAACTTTTATTAAAAATATATTATTTTTAGATTTAATAAAGATTAAAATATTTAAAATTATATGTTAGACTATAAGTAAATCTTGGATTAATTAATACTAAAAGCATTCACATCTATAAAATATAGATGTCCTTAACTTGGAGGTAATAAATTATGAAGAAGTCTGGCATAAATTTAGTAGTAGGTGCAAATCGTATTACTCGGAAAAAATTATATAAGTCAAAGAAGGTCTGGATGGCTTCTTTGATGGTTGGAGCAATTATAGGATCTAGTGGGGTTGGCCCAATTAATGATATCTTTGGAGTTGATAATAATATCAGTCATTCAGTTGCGGCATCAGTCGTTCATGGAGAAATATTCTCGGATATCCAGACACTTAATAATAGCGGAACTACTGCGCAAAATGGTTTAGATCCACTTCAAACTAATAATGTTAATTTTGCAATTAGCGGAGGCAGTGCGGTCGATGTTTCATTATTAGGAGATAATCAAAAATACGCTGTTTTGGGGATACCTACTGACTTACAAGGCAAGGTAGTCGCAAATGGTTCAGCGCAGGTAACAACTAATGTGACGGTACCGCTAGATAAATTTGTCTTGTTAAAAACGAATTTAGATTTAATTCATGCATTCGTAACTGAGGCTAATCGTTTACAAGGCTTAAACCCAACATTGCATATTGATTTGGCTGGCGTCAATGACGCGTTAGATGCTGTAGAAACTGTTTTGGGATCAACAAAGGGAAGTTACAATAGTCCAATTAATGATAATGGGACCTACTTATCCGCTGATATCGGAACCGGGAGTAGCGAGATTATCGCTAATAACTTAGTGACGGCTCTTAATCAACTGGAAACAGCAGTGAATAATACAGAATTTACTGGATTTGGGGCGGGACCAGTTAATACTTTGTTAGGTGTTCCTAAGAAACTAGCGACGGATGCTTTAGAAGTTTCCAAGACGGGTTTGCAAGCTGGTGGTAATTTATTTAATCAGATTGCAGATATTTCATTATTTGGAGCGACAACTGTAATAATGCCAACGACAATTAATCCAGCTGGTAATTTAAATAATGGTAAAATTAATTCAGAAAAATTTGTTGGAACGATGGCAAATCCGAATTTTATTACGGTAGATCTTTTTACAAACAGCTCTGGTTCAAGTAATGTGTTTATTGGAAAAGAACAAGTTGATGATTTAGCAGCTGAAAAGCAGGCCGCAATTGATGAAATTAATGGGTTAAAGAATTTAGATGCGGGGGCAAAACAAGGCTATATCGACCAAGTGAATGAAGCCAAAACCACAGGTGAAATCAATCAGGTGGTTGACGCTGCCAAGGCTGCTGATCAAAAAGCTCTAGATGATGCGAAAGCATCCGCGAAGACTGAGATAACAGGAATGGCTAATTTGGATGATGCGACAAAGCAAGGGTACGTGGAGCGAGTAGAAAACGCCACAACGGTGGCAGAAGTAGAACAGATTTTAGCTGAAGCACAGGCGGCAAACCAAGCGGCAGATGATTTAGCAGCTGAAAAGCAGGCCGCAATTGATGAAATTAATGGGTTAAAGAATTTAGATGCAGGGGCAAAACAAGGCTATATCGACCAAGTGAATGAAGCCAAAACCACGGGTGAAATCAATCAGGTGGTTGACGCTGCCAAGGCCGCTGATCAAAAAGCTCTAGATGATGCGAAAGCATCCGCGAAGACTGAGATAACAGGAATGGCTAACTTAGATGATGCGACAAAGCAAGGGTACGTGGAGCGAGTAGAAAACGCCACAACGGTGGCAGAAGTAGAACAGATTTTAGCTGAAGCACAGGCGGCGAATCAAGCGGCAGATGATTTAGCAGCTGAAAAGCAGGCCGCAATTGATGAAATTAATGACTTAAAGAATTTAGATGCAGGGGCAAAACAAGGCTATATCGACCAAGTGAATGAAGCCAAAACCACAGGTGAAATCAATCAGGTGGTTGATGCCGCCAAGGCTGCTGATCAAAAAGCTCTAGATGATGCGAAAGCATCCGCGAAGACTGAGATAACAGGAATGGCTAACTTGGATGATGCGACAAAGCAAGGGTACGTGGATCGAGTAGAAAACGCCACAACGGTGGCAGAAGTAGAACAGATTTTAGCTGAAGCACAGGCGGCGAATCAAGCGGCAGATGATTTAGCAGCTGAAAAGCAGGCCGCAATTGATGAAATTAATGACTTAAAGAATTTAGATGCAGGGGCAAAACAAGGCTATATCGACCAAGTGAATGAAGCCAAAACCACAGGTGAAATCAATCAGGTGGTTGATGCCGCCAAGGCTGCTGATCAAAAAGCTCTAGATGATGCGAAAGCATCCGCGAAGACTGAGATAACAGGAATGGCTAACTTGGATGATGCGACAAAGCAAGGGTACGTGGATCGAGTAGAAAACGCCACAACGGTGGCAGAAGTAGAACAGATTTTAGCTGAAGCACAGGCGGCAAACCAAGCGGCAGATGATTTAGCAGCTGAAAAGCAGGCCGCAATTGATCAAATCAATGATTTAAAGAATCTTGATAAGGATCAAAAACAGGATTATATTGACCAAGTCAATAATGCGAAAACCGCTGATGAAATCACCAAGATCGTTGACGCTGCTAAGGTCGCCGATCAAAAGGCTGGTGCTGATAAATTAGCAGAAGAGAAGAAAAACGCAATTGATCAAATCAATGATTTAAAGAATCTTGATAAGGATCAAAAACAGGATTATATTGACCAAGTCAATAATGCGAAAACCACTGATGAAATCACCAAGATCGTTGATGCAGCCAAGGCCGCTGATCAAAAGGCTGGTGCTGATAAATTAGCAGAAGAGAAGAAAAATGCAATTGATCAAATTAATGATTTAAAGAATCTTGATAAGGACCAAAAACAGGATTATATTGACCAAGTCAATAATGCGAAAATCGCTGATGAAATCACCAAGATCGTTGACGCTGCTAAGGTCGCCGATCAAAAGGCTGGTGCTGATAAATTAGCAGAAGAGAAGAAAAACGCAATTGATCAAATCAATGACTTAAAGAATCTTGATAAGGACCAAAAACAGGATTATATTGACCAAGTCAATAATGCGAAAACCGCTGATGAAATCACCAAGATTGTTGACGCTGCTAAGGTCGCCGACCAGAAGGCCGGCGCAGATAAGTTAGCGGAAGAGAAGAAAACCGCGATTGATGAAATTAATGACTTAAAGAATCTTGATAAGGACCAAAAACAGGATTATATTGACCAAGTCAATAATGCGAAAACCGCTGATGAAATCACCAAGATCGTTGACGCTGCCAAGGCCGCCGATCAAAAGGCTGGTGCTGATAAATTAGCAGAAGAGAAGAAAAACGCAATTGATGAAATTAATGACTTAAAGAATCTTGATAAGGACCAAAAACAGGATTATATTGACCAAGTCAATAATGCGAAAACCGCTGATGAAATCACCAAGATCGTTGACGCTGCCAAGGCCGCCGATCAAAAGGCTGGCGCAGATAAATTAGCGGAAGAGAAGAAAACCGCGATTGATCAAATTAATACTGCTAAAACTTTAAATGATAAGCAGAAGCAGGATTACATTAATCAAATTAGAAACGCTGAGACAAGCTCAGATCTAGGAAAAATTATGCAACAAACTAAATTACCTCAGACTGATGCTAAGAACCAGTTAACAATTGGAGCATTGATTTCAATTGCATTGGTTAGTGTCTTCTCACTATCTTATGTATTAGGAAAAAAACATAAATAAGCAATAAATAGGCCTATAGACGAAAATGTTTATAGGCCTTTTGTTATTTAATTTTTGACACCATATTGTTCAATCATAAATTCTGAAATTTTATTCAAACCATTGATTAGCGTTGCTTCATCAGTACAATAACCTAGGCGAACATGTCCGGGTGTATCAAAACGAGTTCCAGGTACCAACAAAACACCCTTTGTTTTTAATAATTTAATACAAAATTCTTCAATATCATCTGGAATATCTAATTTCGGAAAGGATGTTGAAACAGCTTTTGGAAGAATGACACTCACTCTAGGCTCGTTCTCAATCCAATTTTTATATATCGTTAGATTATTGAGCACAATTTTTTGATTTCGTGCGATAATTTGTTGCCGATGGCGCAAAATATAAACGGCCATTAAATCATTAAAAACACCTGAACAAATCATGGTATAGTCTCGGTACTTCCTAAACAAATCAATTAATTCAGGATTAGCAACCACCCATCCAACACGAATCCCTGGAACTGAGTACGTCTTAGAGAGAGAATTGGTGGCGATACCACGATCATAAATATCAACAATTGAAACAAATTGATCAGGATCATCTAGTGGTAAATAAACTTCGTCTACTAAAATATAAGCACCGATCGATTTAGCTAATGCAACTACTTCAAGTAAAAATTCTCGATTTAAAATCGTTCCTGTAGGATTATTAGCATTATTTAGACAAATTAATTTAGTATTGGGCTGGATTAATTGTTTTAGTTCATCAATGGATGGATACCAGTTATCTGCTTCATGGATCTTCCATAAATCAACCTTAGCGCCCAAAGATTTTGGGATATCATAAAGTTGCTGGTAAGAAGGATATTCAGCAATTACATGATCTCCAGGTTCAATCAAAGCGTAGAGTGCGAGAAAATTAGCGCCAGTAGCCCCATTGGTCTGTAAGATATTTTCATCATCAACATTGTGATACAATTTAGCAACTTCTTGTTTGAATTCGGGGATCCTTCAATCCAGCCATAATTCATTTTTTGATCATTGAGTAAAGAATAAAATTCTGCACCATTTTGTCCATCAAGATTTAAAATTTCATTCATTGTCATCGATGAAATGGTACTCTGTGCAATATCATAGGTTGCACTTTTTTCCCAAACGTTTAACCAATCTTCCACACCAAATGCATTTATTTTCATAATGATCAATCCTTTCGTAAGAACGTACAATCTAAAACCTATGCCCCAAATATAGCAATTAAATTGATAGTAAGCAAGGTTATTTCAATGCTTTTATTAAAGGAAAGAAAACGCGTACCTAATTAATTTTGATCTATAAAATAATGTCAATTAATTTAAAGATGATATTTCTTAAACGATGTTAAATTCTAGCCAATTAAATTTAGAGGCTCCAATTTTGATGAAAGAATCGTTTAAATTGATTGCGGCTGCCTGAATGCAATGCCCATTTGGTGGAAGCAGTGACATGTTTACTATTAGTACGAAAATTAAATGCTATTTATAAGGCGCGTTTACCCGCTGCAAATAAAACGAGGAATGACCTATTCACATTATAAATTAATACATTTAATGAAGAAGTGAGGTTACGGTAAAGGTTATTAGTTGGCTCATTATGCTGAAGATAAATTAACTACAATGCCAACTTTGTTGGTGGGTAATAAATTATAATTTGGTACGAATGTCACGATGAATACTGAGATTAAGTCGAGTATTTTTCAGAAATAAGCTAATATGTTAAAAAATCCAGACTAACATAAAAAACGTTAATTCAATTCATTTGAATTAACGTTTTTTATTAATAAAATTATTAAAAACTTATATCAGAATAAATTTAGTTTTATGCCCGTTTGGACATCATTATTTTATTCACCACTAATTTCGATAAATGTACTGGTTGGCATAGATTGTTTTAGGTCAATTAAGTCATCAGAATTTGATAAGACTACGGTTAATTCTGTGCTAATTTGATTATGTTCAAGTTTAATCGCATCGATGACGGGACTGAATTTATTTGATCGAATTTGATTGAGATAATCATTGACCTGGGCATCTTCAATGGGACTTGTCATTCGAATATGATAGATAGTATGTAGGTTGAAATCTTTAAATTTATAGAGGATCAATTGCATGATAATGATAATTATCGTGCCACCAATGGCTAAAGAATACATATCAGCCCCAACGGCCATCCCAATGCCAGAAGTTACCCAAACACCAGCAGCCGTGGTTAAACCGGAAACACTCAGAAACTTATCACCTTTGACGATGATTAACCCGGCACCTAAAAATCCAATTCCACTAACCACTTGGGCCGCGATTCGGGAAGGGTCTAACGCAATATTGTTGAGATTTAATATGTTCATAAATCCATATTTCGAAATAATCATGACAAGAGCCCCACCTAAAGAAACTAGTGCGTGGGTTCTAACTCCAGCTGATTTAAAACGAGTTTGGCGTTCCAAACCGATAAAGATCCCTAAAATGACAGCTAATAATAGTTTAATAATAAAATCAAGTTCCATAAGATACTCCTGTTCAAAATAAATATATATAAGTATATCAGGATGCTTTGTTAAATCATTATTTTAAGATCAAAAATGTTTCACGTGAAGCAACAGATTACATGAAAGCGAAGGGAAATTATTTCAATTAAGCATTACGATCCAAGATATCTTTGATCTAAGGGGCTAAATTCTTGATAGTCAATAAATGATTTTTTTAACCATTTTTGAACGAGCAACATAGCATAAATTTAGAAAATAATCGATTAGCATGACCTAAGCTTTAAAATTATTCATATATATGGTTAAAGGACAGCAAGGAATCGGTATTTTTCCTAGTTTCGTTGTCGAGCCCAATGATCATGAAATTGTGAGTGTGCCTTTAGACCACAAGGTCAAATTGACGTATGGCGTTGCCTATTTGAAAGAGGATGAGCGTGCGGAACTGCATGATTTAATTTACTTGATGCGGGAAGTTATTTTAGAAGAACAATCAGATATGACTATTTAAATATTTTATTTTAGTAGATTGAATAATATAAACGATATTGCGAAAATAATATTCCCCAAAAATTTTATAGTATTTTGACTAGTGATTGATATCATAAAAAATTATGCCAATAATTAGAACACGATAACAAATCAATAAGATTTGTTTGACAGAGTCTCCTTTTACGAATACAATAATGGAATTAATAAAATAAAGGAAATGAAATTCATGCAAAAATACAGCACATCAATGCACTTATTTTTTAACTTTACATTTTTTGGGTAGTCATCCGAATCAATTGTAAAGTTATTTTGCGTTGAGAACTCGGGTGACGGTAAAGTAATCGATGTATGCTGAGCCTTTATGCAGATGCTATGAAAATCATATAAACACATATAGGATTATTAATCGATATCCATGTGTGTTTTTATTTTGATTTCAGGAGGGTAGCGAATGCGTTTATTACGGAGAATGTTTCAAAAAGAGTCACTCGATGCTTACGTTAAGAGTGATAGCCACTTTGCGAAGACACTAACAGCCAAGGGGCTCCTATGATGGAATTACGGACAAATTGTTCGATATAATACATCATAAAGGAGCTTTTTATTATGGTTATCAAATATTCAAATGACTTTAAAGAATCGATCGTAAGCTTGCATAAAGTTGGTCGTTCAGCTAATTCATTAGCAAAAGAATACAACGTTAGTGTTTCAACGGTTTCTAAATGGGTTAATCAAGCCGATCCTAACAATACGAAAGTATTGTCAGCAAATGAAAGGGCATTGATTAAAGAAAATAAACAACTAAAAGAAGAACTTGATATTTTAAAACGAGCAGCGGTGCTTATGGCGAAAAATTGATCATCAAAGGACGTATTCCTACCTTAAAAATTATTAATGACAATCTACAGGTTGGGCACCGCATTACTAAAATTTTGAACGTCCTCAGAATTCCACGATCGACTTATTATGGCTATATACATTGGAAGCCTGGTAAAACCCTTCTTCGTCGCAATTTCATTAAGCAAAAGGTATTAGATGCATGGTTAAAATATCCTATGTATGGATACCCGCGATTAACAATTTTATTAAATCGTCAGTTAAAAATTAAAATTAGCCAGCGTATGGTTTATAAACAGATGTACGCTTTAAAAATTAGGTCTAGGATGACTAAACGAATTAATAAGCCTAAAACACATACTGAATATGATCAACGACCAAATCTAATTAAAGGATTACCTGATCAATCCAATATTCTTTTAACAGATATTACGTATATTCCCGTTAAAAATACTTGGGTTTATCTAGCTAGTGTGTACAATCCCGTAACCCGGCGGGTTATTTCTTATAAAGTTGGAAGTCATATGACTAAGGAATTAGCAACCGACGTCATTAATCAAGTCGCAGTAAAGTCTGTTAAACCAAGCATTATTCATAGCGATATGGGGAGTCAGTATACAAGCGATTTATTTGAAAGTACTTTAACTCGTTTTGGGATTAAGCATTCTTATTCTCGTAAAGGACAACCTGGTGATAACGCAAGAATTGAGAGCTTTCACTCAATTTTGAAGCGTGAATACATTAATTTTCAAGAATTTAAGACAATTAATGAAGCAATAGCTGGCATTGATAGCTATATTCGCTGGTATAACAGTGATCGAATTTCCCTTGTAGCGTAGCTACAAATAAATCATATTAATATCCCGTTTAAAACGATAAGTATAGACGGGTTGTTTAGAATGGCATGGAAACATTAAAGGATGCACTTTTTTAGATAAATCACATACTTTACCAGTACGTTAAATAATTAAAACGTTTTTCAAAATTTATTCGTATTTTTATGTCCGAATTATTGACATAGGAGCCTAATAAATATTAATCCTGACGGATTATTTAAAATAAGAGAGCCGCTATGAAAATAGAGGCTCTTTTTATGTGTGAATATATATATGTATATGTATATGTACCCGAAAATAAACGGGAAAACGAGGAATCGTCTGAGAGGCTATGTATAGCAAGGATGAATCGTACCCGTTTTTTTATTTGGGCGGAATTTTGAACGGGTAACAACCAAAAATAACGGGTAATTCGGGTTTGAAATCATATAAATATTTGAAAAAGGAATCAAAATTAATCATAAAGAATATAAATAAAGCCAAAACGTAGTAGTACCAATGTATTTGTCCGTTTTTGAAAAGTGAGACAATCAAATGAGGTCGTACATGATCCCTAAATATATAAAAAATCTGAATATTTGAAATTTCAATCAATCATGACATAAAAAAGACCCACAATCAAGATTTGGAGCGGGTTCAGAAGCTTTAGTTAATTTGGATTTGGCGTTGAATAGTCCCATTAAAACAGGAAAAGACGCAGTTATTTATGGTAAGGAGAACCAATATTAATCATAAAGGCGCGATAAATCTGCTCTGTTAATACTAAACGCATCAGTTGATGTGGTAGGGTGAATTTACCAAAACTAATTAAAGCATTCGCTCTTTGATTAACCGCGGGATCAGTCCCTAAAGAACCACCGATGACAAACGTAAGATCAGAATGCCCAGCAATGGTTAATTGGTCGATTTCATGGGCTAAGGCTTCAGAAGTTCGTTCTTTCCCTTTGATTGCGAGGACAAAAACATATTCTTTATCCTTAATTTTGCTAAGAATGCGATCCCCCTCTTTGGCCATGACTTGTTGCATTTGGGTATCTGATAATTGCTCGGGCGCTTTTTCATCAGGAACCTCAATAATACTAAATTTAGCAAATTTTGATAGCCGTTTGGTGTACTCAGCAATTCCGTCTTTGAGATATTGCTCTTTTAATTTTCCAACGGTAATGATTTTAATATTCATAATCTTTTATTTACTCTTCCTAATCAACTTAAACCTTAAAGTTTACATAATTGTTGTGTTATTGTTCCCTACTTTTACACATAAAAATATTGTATGTTTTTTACATTGCTTTCAATTATAGCACGGTTTACGGTTTGGAAATGGATACTAAATTATGATTTTCCACAGTTGTTAGTAACCTTGTGGAAAACTCTCTAAAGACCCATTATTACAGGCTTGTCAGGAGTTAATAAAGTTAAATTTAACTTCGAAAATGTGAATTAATATATAGATGTAAAAATAAAAGCGAACATTAATTGTAATAACATTTAAAACAATCGTCTTTTAATAATGAAAGCGATATCTAATTATAATAAATAAAGATTATATTAACAGGGTTAACGATTATTAAGTTTTAATTAGATGCTTTGTTAATAATTATTTTTACACATCAATCAATAAAAGTATATGGGCTATAAAGTGCATTTTCACGGCGTTTGTTGACGCTTATATTTGTTTAAAAGTAGTGTGAAAATTCAGTTATACACGATTTAATTTTTAGTTGTTGAAAACTAACGATAGTTATTAACATGTTATACACATGTGGGGATAACTCAAACTGAAAGTTTTACACATGCTTATTAACAAAGAGCTAGATTGGGGGAATTAGGTTATAATTTAAGGAAATAGTATAAATGTAGAAATGAGTGCGAATAATGAAAAAAATTGCTAAAAAAATGACCCCGCCACAAATTTTGACCTTTGGTTTTTTATTAATTATTTTGGTGGGTAGTTTGTTATTGACGTTTCCGTGGATGCACCATACACAAATTCATGTACCGATGATTGATGCCATTTTTACCGCGGTTTCAGCAACAACGATAACCGGATTAAATACGCTTCCAACGGCGACCACTTGGACGTTGCCAGGACAAATCATCATTTTGATGATGATTGAGGTAGGGGCCCTAGGTTTCATGACTTTTGCGGTGATGTTAATTACTTTGACCGGCCGCCAACTGGACTTAAAATCACGAATGATTGCTCAACAGGCGCTTAATTTACAAAATTTTTCAGACGTACACTCTATTCTTGAATATGTCTTACGCTTATCAGCCATTATTCAAATTTTAGGAGCATTATTACTCTCGTTTGACTTCATTCCACGCTTTGGGTGGGGGCAAGGAAGTTACTATGCAATAGCTCATTCGATTTCGGCGTTTGCTAATGCCGGCTTTGTCTTCTTTGATGCACCATTTAGCCAATTTAGTAATAATACTTACGTTTTAATTGTGACAATGCTATTAATACTGGCAGGATCACTAGGGTTCTTGGTCTGGCGCGATATTATCTCTAAACATAAAAAACATCATTTTAGTCTGCATACCCGTTTAACATTGACTGTTTCTGCTTGGTTAATTGGGTTAGGGTTTATTGGCTTCTTGATTTCAGATACACTAACGGGAACTTTTAGCCATTCCAATGGGTGGTTCAATCAAATGATTGATACACTTTTTGTTGCGATCACTCCCCGCACAGCGGGATTTGAAATTGTTCCAATGAATACCATCTCGAATGCCGGATTTATGACTTTTGTTTTCTTAATGTTTATTGGTGGAACCCCTGGATCAACATCAGGTGGAATCAAGACCACTACCGCTGGAATTTTAATTGCTCAAGTTTGGGCTTCCCTACGTGGACAAGATTCAGTGCGCTTTGGGGAGCGACAATTCTCAAAAAAGACCGTAAACAAGGCTTTAATGTTAGCCATTGTGGCCATTATTTTTATTTTCTTAGCATCATTTTTGTTGAGTATTACGGAAAAATTACCCACGGGGCGGGGAACTGAATACTATGTCTTTGAGGTGGTTTCAGCGTTCTCAACCGCTGGTTTGACTTTAGGATTAACGCCGAATCTGTCAGGCCTTGGAAAAGTAATTATTATGTTGGTCATGTTTATTGGCCGCGTAGGATTATATACAGTAATGTTTTCGGTCTTGAATGTCCATGCTCAAGATACCCATATTGAGTATCCAGAAGAAGAAGTCTTAATCGGATAATGCTAGTTTTAAATATTAATAATGCGGGCTACGAGTGCCTATTAAATTGGAATGAAATGTTTTTAGATCCCCAAAATCATACAATGTAGCGCGGCTTTTCAGGTTACTAGTACACTAAAAAGCTAAAAAATATTTTATGAGACCTACGGGGTGTGATTTGCCTGTAAGCATGTTCGCTTTGACTTAATTGTTGAAGCGTTTTTTGTTATAACTTGTAACGCTAACGTGAACGATAAAATTTAGTTCTTTAACAAAGCTCAAACAAAAGGTGACAAATGTGACGTTTTTAAAACAAAAAATACGTTCATATCATGAAAAAAGCAATACTAATATACGTAATTTTTAATATATAATTTCGAAATTGATATTAAATGAAACATAAAATTGTCTATATATTAATTAGGAGTAGTCGAGATGAAAGTAAGTAAGTATTTATTATTAAGCACCACTATTTTAGGATTGATGAATCCCTTGGTGGCCTTAGCTGATGAACAATCGCATATTAGTAGCGATTCAAGTAATCAAAGTTCATCCGAACAAATTAACAAAAACAATAACCAAGCCACTCAAAAAAGTAAGCAACAAAACAATGTTGATTCAAAAACTAATAAAGCAACTTCAGAAGCTGAAGATGCGACACTGAATGGATTACCTTACTCATACGATGCAAGCACTAAGACGGTGACATATCATACTGGGACATATAATATTACTCGTGATGATTCCGTTATTAATGGGAATATTGCAGATATTAATAATGCCGAACATGTTGTCATTGATGGTAAAATCAATTTTGTTCGTGATAATGACTACTATAATATTGCCTTATTTAGAGCTTCATCAGAAGCAAATACAATTGAAGGTCTTAAAAATGTTGATTTTTCAGGCGCTGGCCCATATACACTAAAAAGTTTATTTTTAAATACTCATTATCGTTCATTAGATCTTAGTAGTCTAGGAACTGCATCAATTGATAACACCACTGAAATGTTTAGAAATATGCCTAATTTAGAACATGTTGATTTAACAGCATTAGATATGAGCAATGTGACCAGAACTGAATCGATGTTTGCCTTTGATCCATCGCTGAAATCAGTAAAATTTGGTAAGCAAAATTTAAGTAATGTACATCGAATGACTAAGATGTTTTTCCATGATGTTAATCTTGAATCTGTAGATACTGAGAATTGGACTACTTCAGATCAATTAGATGGTGTTAAAAACATGTTTAATGGTGACTCAGCCATGAAAAAGTTAGATATATCAACCATCAATATGACGAATACTGCTATGTTAACAAGCGATAGTAAAACACAAGAACCCGGGACAGGAACTGGAGGAGGGGACTGGACACCTGGTGAGGGTTTGAATTCAATGTTGGCTAATATGATACAATTGAAGGAATTAAAGGTAGGGGTCAATAATAATTTTAAAAGTGTGGATGGTGCGGGTAACCATTATAATGTTGGTTTGCACGCCGTGGGTGAAAAAGATCTAAATGGGTATGAATATCTTGGAGGTTGGCGCAATATTGGCGCAGGAACCGTTGATAACCCCGCTGGTGAAAATTCATGGTCATCAGAGAATTTTATGCGCTTTTTCGATAGATCAAAAGATGCAGGTACTTATGTTTGGGACCCACGAAAAGCAGATGATGTAACCGTCAGATATGTTGATGAAAACAATAATTATCTCGAAAAACCCATCGTAATTCAGGGCAATGTGGGCGACCCTTATAGTACAAAGCAAAAAGTGTTTGAGGGATATACCTTTCATGATGTTCAGGGGGATGTGTCCGGTCGACTTACAGACAGTGTAAAACCTATCATATATACTTATTACAAGAATAATGGGTCAAATCATACTGTTAATTTTTATGATATGAATGGTAAAAAGATTGCTGATCAGATTAACAGAACTGGAACCTATCAAGATTCGTATGATCTAACGGATCAAGTTAATAAAACTTTAGCGGCCTTAAAAGCCAAGGGCTATCAGTCAGTTTCCAATTATGGGGTCATTAAGGGAAACTTTGGCAAAGTTCATGATGGCGCGGGCTACATCTTAACGAAGTTACCGGCCAGCGAAGTTGGAACCGTCAAAGCCAACTACGTTGATGAACAAGGCAAGACCATTGCCGATAGTGAAATTAATGGTGGCAAATTAGGTTCAAATTATAAGACCGAAAAGAAAGATATTAAAGGCTACACCTTTAAAGCCGTCAAAGGAAATGAAACAGGCCAAATTACCAAGCAAGAACAAACAGTAACTTACGTTTATACTAAGAATCCTGAAAAAGGTGCGGATGTAACCGTCAAGTATACGGATGAAAATGGTCAGGAGCTTGCCAAATCAGAAGTGAAGACTGGAAATGTTGGCGATAAGTATACGACTGAAAAGAAAGAGCTTACTGGATATACTTTCAAGGAAGTTAAGGGATCAACCAACGGCGAGTTTACTGATAAGGCACAAACCGTGACATATATTTACACTAAGAATGATGACAATAGTGTAAAGCCAAGTGAACCAGTTCAGCCGAATACACCGGATAACCAGACGGATTCAAATACTAATGCCAAGAACGACGGCTCCTATGATGGAATTACGGACAAATTGTTCGATATAATACATCATAAAGGAGCTTTTTATTATGGTTATCAAATATTCAAATGACTTTAAAGAATCGATCGTAAGCTTGCATAAAGTTGGTCGTTCAGCTAATTCATTAGCAAAAGAATACAACGTTAGTGTTTCAACGGTTTCTAAATGGGTTAATCAAGCCGATCCTAACAATACGAAAGTATTGTCAGCAAATGAAAGGGCATTGATTAAAGAAAATAAACAACTAAAAGAAGAACTTGATATTTTAAAACGAGCAGCGGTGCTTATGGCGAAAAATTGATCATCAAAGGACGTATTCCTACCTTAAAAATTATTAATGACAATCTACAGGTTGGGCACCGCATTACTAAAATTTTGAACGTCCTCAGAATTCCACGATCGACTTATTATGGCTATATACATTGGAAGCCTGGTAAAACCCTTCTTCGTCGCAATTTCATTAAGCAAAAGGTATTAGATGCATGGTTAAAATATCCTATGTATGGATACCCGCGATTAACAATTTTATTAAATCGTCAGTTAAAAATTAAAATTAGCCAGCGTATGGTTTATAAACAGATGTACGCTTTAAAAATTAGGTCTAGGATGACTAAACGAATTAATAAGCCTAAAACACATACTGAATATGATCAACGACCAAATCTAATTAAAGGATTACCTGATCAATCCAATATTCTTTTAACAGATATTACGTATATTCCCGTTAAAAATACTTGGGTTTATCTAGCTAGTGTGTACAATCCCGTAACCCGGCGGGTTATTTCTTATAAAGTTGGAAGTCATATGACTAAGGAATTAGCAACCGACGTCATTAATCAAGTCGCAGTAAAGTCTGTTAAACCAAGCATTATTCATAGCGATATGGGGAGTCAGTATACAAGCGATTTATTTGAAAGTACTTTAACTCGTTTTGGGATTAAGCATTCTTATTCTCGTAAAGGACAACCTGGTGATAACGCAAGAATTGAGAGCTTTCACTCAATTTTGAAGCGTGAATACATTAATTTTCAAGAATTTAAGACAATTAATGAAGCAATAGCTGGCATTGATAGCTATATTCGCTGGTATAACAGTGATCGAATTTCCCTTGTAGCGTAGCTACAAATAAATCATATTAATATCCCGTTTAAAACGATAAGTATAGACGGGTTGTTTAGAATGGCATGGAAACATTAAAGGATGCACTTTTTTAGATAAATCACATACTTTACCAGTACGTTAAATAATTAAAACGTTTTTCAAAATTTATTCGTATTTTTATGTCCGAATTATTGACATAGGAGCCATTGGGTAAAATGTTTCTAATTTGTTGTTTAACAGTATCTACACCTTCAAATGAACTTATCAATAATGTATTTGAATTAATAAAGTTAACCATACCGTCGGCGTGCCCCAAAATATCGCCAGGTTCTTCATTTATTAAAATAATATTTTTAACATTAAGGATTTTCTTGAGCTTACGAATTAATGTCTTTTGATCATATTGATAATTATCAGATAAAATGCGTTTAGTAATAATTACGGTTTCTTTATTGTTGTAGACAAAATTACCCCCATCTAAAATAATATCTGATTTGATAATATCCAAATTTTGATTTCTTAACCATTTATTGAATCGTTTATTAATACTTAATTCAAATGAGCTATCAAGATAAGAAGGGGCATATTTAAACTTAACGATTCTATTAGTAATAACCGGGGCAATGTCTCTGACCCAAATATCCCCATAATGAAGTTGATTATTAGGTTCTACCTTTAAATCATTAGAGAATATTTTTAAGTTATGTTTTTGTTTCATATAATAAGAATCAAAAATGTCGGGTGTACCTGTGTAAATAGTTCCTTCTGATTCTGATGCCATAACGCTTCCCCTTGTAGTAGATATTCCCATTGTAATGAAGAGTGCAAAGATGATTAATATAGATAATTTTTGTGCCATCCAAAAGCTCCTTGTATTGAGTAATTATGTTTACAAGTAAGATAGTATCACTAAGAAAAGTTATATAATTATATATATTATATAAGGCAGATATATGGGCATAAATTCGATGTTGACAACATTCTTTATAATTATATTTAATATTAAAATAGGAGATTAAAAAAATTGAAGTATTTGATATTTACAATCGAACTAGTGGCCATCTTGCTGTGGCTTTTATTCAGTCCAAATAACTGGGGCATTAAAATTATCGGTTTTATTGTTATTATTGGCATATCGCAAGTTCTGCATACGATATTAAAAGCAAGATAGTTTTAGATGCTTTAATACGCATTAGGGTTACTCAATTTTGAGCAGCCTGTTCCATTCTAAGACCTAGGTAATTCATAAAGTTACTGAGCTATCCAATACATAGATAGATAATGAGCGTAGCGTGTGTGTAAATGTAAATGGCCTTATGAAAAGCATGTGTTAACTGCGATTAAATAACAGTACAGTGACTTATTAACATTTGAAAGGTATTTACAAACATTAACAGAAGAATGATCGAAATCATTAACGGAGAATTAAAAAATATGAAAACCTATGCAATCGTTGGCAATCAATATGAGGGGTTATATACCCAACCATGGAGTACAGTACAGAAATATACTCAAACTAAACCAGCACCGCGTTATAAAGGCTTTACCTCAGCCAGTGCAGCTCAAAGTTGGTTTGACGAACAAAAAAATAGTCAAGACCTGAGTTCTAGAAAATATTCTATTGCTTATGATGGCCAATTTAAAACGGATCCTGAAAAATACTACTTGTTTACTGATGGTGGCAGCCGTAATACGGGTAATGTAGCCGGAGGACACGTTAAGGCAACGGATAAAGCTGCCTGGGCCCTTGCGATCTATCGTGGTAATAATTTAACTGAGCCACTCTTTCAGGCTGCCGAGGCCTTCTTTGGGCGAACCAACAATGAAATGGAAATTTTAGCGGTCATTCATAGTTTAGAGCAAGCTCAAAAGGTTACGGCTCCTGTCGTGATCGTAAGTGATTCAAAATATGTTTTGGATAGTGTCACTAATTGGATGCATAATTGGAAAGCAGCAGGCTGGAAGAAAAGTACAGGAACCATTGCTAATCTGGAGTTATGGCAGAAGGTGGATCAATTGCTTCAACCCATTGCTGAACGTCTAGAATTCATCTGGGTTAAGGGACATGCGACCAGTGCTGGTAATGTGTTGGTAGATCGATTATTAAATGAGGCCATGGATCAATTAAAATAGTTTTTATGATTTATCAATCTTTGTATTGAGAACATCAGCTTGCTTAAAAATTTTTGCGGAAAGTTAATGATCTGATTACATGGGTATCTGCCCAACCAATGACTAATCCCTGACCGAAAAACGAGATTAAGGTTCCTAAATTAACTGATTTAATCGTACCGGAAACATACCAAATTGTGAGTGAAATGATCAGCGGGAAGGTAAAGTTAATGACTTGAGCCACAAAGGCATTTCCATGCAGGTATTTAAAACGGGTATACAAGACTAAATCATCAAGAGGATGCGTTATGACATTGACGCGCATGGTAATTGAAACGCCAGTTCCGACCATAATAATGGAAATTAGATCTAAAATAATCCGAAGCCAAAGTGGCGCACCAATGACGGGGGCAAACATTTGACTCGAAAAATTTACGAGATAACTAAAACAACTGACAAAAATTAAATTTCCCAGCAAATGTGGCCATGAAATTTCTTTAGTTAAAAGGATGAGGGTTAAAGCAGCTAAGATACCAAAGGTAAAAAGGAAGTATCCTTTTGGAATTAAGGTGAAGGCTTGAAGATTGGTAGCTGCAGCAGTCCAGGCAGCTGAACCCATATTAGTTGCCACGGCTAGTCCGTTGCCCAACCCATTATAGAATAAGCCTAAAAGTAAAAAAAGAATGGTTTCAGAGCCCTTGAGCGGCCGAGTTTGGTTATTTTGAATGTACATAGTAATAAACGATCCTCGCAAAAATGATTTTAATTTAATTTTAACCTATTAACTTTATAATGTAAGTAAATTGCCAGAATTGAGGTGAATTCTGATGACTAATACTTTACTTGAATGGTTTAATCAAATGATGACGGTTCATGGGACCTTGACTTGGGTTGAATTTTCAATTCTTTTTATTTTGATTTTAGTGGAGACCGGTGCCATTTTTGCTGGATTTATCCCGGGTGATACGATTTTAATTACTGCCGGAAGTATCGCTGGAGTTCATCATAATGTTTTGGAATTAGGAATTTTGATTTTACTATTTGCAGTAGCATCATGGCTGGGAGATGCAATTAATTATTATTTTGGAGCGTGGTTGATGCGCCAAGCCAGCCGAATTGCGTATATTGATCGGCATGTGAACGGCCCATTATTTCAAAACCTCATGCAACATTTTAATCGCAAACGCTGGTTCTTATTTGTTTTTGCGGGACGGTTTGTGCCATTTGTGCGAACGCTAGTTCCGCTAACGGTGCATCGTTTGGGGCTAAACTTTAAAACTTACTTATCCTTGGCCGCCGGCGCTAGCTTGGTGTGGTCATTGGTGATTACATCAATTGGGTATTTTTTCGGTCATTTAACCCTACCACATGGATTGAATTGGGCTATTTTAGGGCTCATGTTATTAGGATTTGGCCTCATGTTTAGTAATAAAAAATTTCGCCAAAAAGTAATTAATTTATTTATAGGGTTGGAAGCTTAAAAAATTGTTGAAACTTGTTAAAACCGGATCTAATCAGATGAAGGAAGATCCTTCAAATCCTGATTGGATCCGGTTTTTCGAGTTTTTTTATTTAGAATAAATTAGTTTAGAATTGGTTTGATAATTTGATCAATTTGATCTAATTCGGCTGATGTTAAATTATCAAGAGCGAGTACCCCAATATTATCAATAATTTGATCAGGCTTACTTGAACCAACTAAGACGCTCGTTACTTCAGGCTTTTGTAGTAACCACTTTAAAGCCATTTCAGCTAGAGTAATGCCACGTTCCGTAGCCATTGTATTTAATTTTTGAATGGCTGCTAATTTTTGGGGTGTTAGCATTGTCGCATTTAAGAAGCGAGGATCGTTACCAATCCGACTATCTTGTGGAATACCGTCTAAATACCGGTTTGTTAACTGTCCTTGTGCTAACGGACTAAATGTGATGAGACCTTTTTTTAATTGTGATCCGGTCGCTAAAAGTTCATTTTTTTCTACAGTTCGATCTAAAAGATTATAGCGATTTTGGTTGATAATAAAGGGGACATGTAGATCATCCAAGATTTCCGTGGCACGTTGTAAGGTAGGACCATCGTAATTAGATAGTCCAATATACAGCGCCTTTCCACTCTTAACAGCTTGGGCCAATGCCAACATTGATTCTTCAAGTGGGGTTTGAGGGTCCATGCGGTGATGGTAGAAGATATCAACATAATCTAACTGCATCCGATGTAAACTTTGATCGAGACTACTTAGTAATGATTTACGGCTTCCCCAGTTTCCATAAGGCCCATCCCACATCTCATAGCCAGCCTTGGTTGAGATAATTAGTTGGTCCCGGTAATTTTTGAGATCTTGGTGTAAAATACGACCGAAATTGGTTTCAGCTGCCCCAGGCTGAGGTCCGTAGTTATTAGCTAGATCAAAATGAGTTATTCCATGATCGAAAGCTGTATAAATTAAGTTCTGCATTTGGCTAAATTCCGTCTTTTCACCAAAATTATGCCATAATCCAAAAGAGAGGGCGGGCAGTAAGAGCCCACTATGGCCGGTTCGGCGATATTCCATGTGTTGGTAACGCTTAGGATTAGCTTGATACATATTATTGCTCCTTATTTTAATACTTGTTGTAATGCATCATGGGGATTCATGAGAGCATGACCAAGTAGTTTAGGTAAATCATTGGAAGTTTGAGATAATTGTCCATCGGCAATAATTTGTTGGTTGAAAGTGATAGCTGCAACCTGATCGTTGGGATATTTGGCGGCCGCTAATTCCACTTTCAACTGAGGGAAAGCAACGGATTTTACGGCGATAGAAGCTGGCATATAACCAAGTAATTCGGGATAGGTTTGAGCAGGTCCGGATAATTCATATACTGGTTGAGGATGGGTTAAGGTCAAAACATTGGCAGCAGCTTGGGCATATTCCGCTTCTAAGGCCCATCCCGCAGGTTGCCCATCAGTGGCATCAATGAATATTTTTTGTTCTAAAGCTGTTTTTAAAGTTGCAGTTTCGTTTTCTAAATACCAATTATTACGTAAGAAAGAAGTTGGAATATGAGTCGCTTGAAGAGCTTTTTCGGTGATTTGATGGTCAACGGCTAGAGGTGTCGTAGCAGTATCAGCATGTGGGAAACTAGTGTAGGCAATAAATTTAACGCCCGCTTCTTGTGCAGCACGGACCACATTCAAATGTTGGGTGCTCCGGCTAACAGCTTGCCCAGGTTGGGAAGAAATAAATAATAATTTATCAACGCCTTTTAGTGATGCTCGCATCGTGATATGCTCGTTAAAATCACCTTTTTTAATAATGACATTTTCTGGGACTATTGCTTTGGCTTTGGTAATATTTCGAGCCAATCCGATAATTTGGTCACCTGGTTGGATGATTTAACTGAGATGTTTGATTGCGGCTTGACCAAAGCGGCCGGTCACACTGGTAATAGCATAAGTCGTCATATTTTTACATCCTTTCCTTATTTTAAGATAGTAACAGAACCTTTTATCGTTATCATATACAGCTTTGAAAGCGGTGTCAATGAATACCTGTTTTTTGTTAAAATAGTAAAAATAAATATATTTGAAAGGAATTACAGAGATGTTATCACAGTTTGAATATCATTCACCGTTAGGGCCGATGACTTTACTCGTTGAGGCAGATGAATTAGTAGGATTATGGTTTAATGATCAACGGCATTTTGCTGCGCAATATGACTTAGAACAGATTGAAATTAAAGCAACACCACAAATTAGAACGGTTATTGATTGGCTCGATCAATATTTTGCGGGGCAACAACCTGATCCGTTTGCTATAAAACTAAAACCACAGGTTACGGAATTTAGAAGCCGGGTTCTTGAGGCACTTCAAGATGTTCCATATGGAACACAAACAACGTATGGTTCCCTAGGTCAAAAAATAGTCCTGGATCGAAAGCGGGCGCACTTTTACGCTCGGGCCATTGGTGGAGCTGTTGGTCATAACCCGATTTCAATAATAATTCCTTGTCATCGAATTTTGGGTCAGAACGGGGAACTGACTGGGTATGCTGGTGGAATTGAACGTAAAAAATGGTTACTCCAGCATGAGCGAATTAAATATAAAAAGCATAGCTAGTAAATTGCTCTGGAATGGAATATTATAAATGTAAAATAAATAGAATTTGAGGTGATGGAACGATGGAGAAAAGTGGATTTTCGGATTTTGAAAAAGAGGCTATGCGAGAGCGTGCATTGGTGCATGAGTTAGCACCAGAATTGCAAGCTAAAACGTGGTATGGTATGCCTGCTTACGCTAATGAAGAGGGTAAGGTAGTCTTGTTCTTTAAAGATGCATCTAAGTTCAAATCGCGTTATTGTACCCTAGGGTTTGAAGACGCTGCCCAGTTGGATGATGCAGCGATGTGGCCGACTTCATACGCCCTATTGGCTTGGAACGATGCCGTCGCTGCCCAGGTTGAAAATTTGATTTTAAGAGCCGCAGGTCACGCAATTAAATGAGCATAATTTGGTTAGCTGGGGCTAGCCATTTTTTAACGTGGTCCATAAATTAAAAGCAGGTTTAAGAAAAGCAATTTGCAGCTCCGGTAGCAAAAGACTTAGCTCTATATTTTAGAAAGTCGTAGCGTCAACCTTGTTATTGGGACCAATTACCGGAACTTAATGAAGCAGATACTTTAAAAATAATTGATCGTGGGGATAGGGCATGGATAATACACAAGGTGAACAAAAGATTCGCGATCGAATGGCCGTGATGGCTGATGCGGCATCATTATTATTATTAGGTGGGGCCGAATCATTTCGAATTGAAGAAACGATAGAATATATTGGATCCGCGATTGACCTGCCGGTAACATGCATTGTAACTTTGACGTCTGTTTCAATTTCAGCCAATCAAATTATTGCCACAAAGGTCATTAAAACACGTTTATCTGGTTTTAATCTTCAAACTGTTGACGATGTTAATAATTTTTCGCGACGCTTAACTAGTCATGATATGAATTTTGATGAGTTTAAAATAGAGATTCAGAAGTTAAAAAAAGCAGTAATTTCATTTAAAACATGGGAAAAAGTCATGGCGGCCGGAATGGTTTCACTGACACCATTATTGGTAAATATAGCTAGTCCTAGCGCTTATTTGGCAATGTTCTTGGTGGGAGCCATTGCCTATTTTTGTTTTAATCAAATTAATAAACTTAGTTTAAATACATATTTTAGTGAATTTATTGGTGGTTTAATGATTGGCTTGTTAGCTGGAATGATGGCCGATGTTTTCCCAAAATTGGGGATGCATAATATTATTTTTGGTGCGATTATGCCCCTCGTTCCCGGACTAGCGATCACCAATGCCTTACGTGAAATTGTGGATGGTCAAATTATCTCTGGCATTGTCCGTTCAATTGATGCTGTATTTGCTTTAGTAGCTTTGTCTCTGGGGGCTGCGGCCGGAAATTTCATAATTAAGTTTGCATTGGGAGGATAATATAATGAATTATATTTCATTTGGATTGGCCTTTTTATCAAGTTATTTTTATGGGGTGATTGCCAATGTCCCACGGCGTGCACTACTACCTTCAGGCGTTACCGGGGCGGTTTCATGGGGCGCGTATCTTTTGGTTGTTCAAAGCATCGATAATTTATTTTTAGCAAATATTATGGCTGCTTTTTTGATCGGAGTGATTGGATTACTTTTTGCTAAAAAATATAAAGTACCTTCGTTAATGATTTACGTAGGTGCACTAATTCCCTTGGTGCCTGGGGGCATGGCATTTGAAACAATTACTAGCTTTACAAAGGGGAATATTAATGCAGGAATCACCGAGGTTTTTAATACGGTAGTGATTGCTATTGGGTTAGTTTGTGGTTTTTCGATTGCCTCACTTGGTTTAACCTTGCGCAAAAAGAAAAGTTTGTTTGGACATAAAAAGTAACTTTTTAATAGGTTTTTTTTAAAAAAATGAAGTGGTAAAATGAGTTGGTAGAATAAATCAAAGTTGACAATGTTAGAAAGAAGGCAAGCTAATATGGTACTTTTAAATGATGCAGCACGGATCGATATTTTGCAGAAATTGGTGGCCATTCCATCAGTTAATGATCATGAATTAGATGTTGCGAATTATCTAGCAGAGCTTTTAGCGCAGTACGATATTAAAGCCAAAATTATGACTCTTGGTAAAAATCGTGCGAATTTAATGGCTGAAATTGGTACCGGATCTCCAGTTCTAGCGGTAACAGGGCATATGGATGTGGTTGATCCTGGAGATTTGAAAGCTTGGGAAAGTGATCCATTCATACTGACACAAAAAGATGGCAAATTATATGGTCGTGGCGCTTCGGATATGAAGGGTGGTTTGGCAGCATTAATTATCTCAATGATTGAGATGAAAACGCAAAACAAACCAGCTCATGGAACCATTCGCTTATTGGCTACATTAGGTGAAGAAGTCGGTGAAGAAGGGTCTCATCACTTTTTTGAAAATGGTGATATGCAAGACGTCGATGCTTTGTTAGTTGCAGAACCATCAGGTTATCAAATTGCGTACGCGCAAAAAGGTTCAATCGACCTGAAATTAACTTCCAAAGGGGCAGCAGCCCATAGTTCAATGCCCAATCTGGGTTTTAACGCGTTGGATCCATTAATTAGCATTTTGAATGTGGTGAATGAACAATTCCGAGCAAATGAGATTCCGGTTAGTGCAGTTTTGGGGAATGTTACAGTTAACACCGACGTATTAACTGGTGGTGTTCAAGTTAATTCATTACCCGAATCTGCTGAAGCGCTGATTAATATTCGAACTATCCCAGAATTTGATGGCCGGGCGGTTATTAATAAATTTGATTCGATTGTAAAAAATGAATTGCAAAAATATAATCTAAATTATGATCAAAATATGGCTAAATTATTGCCAGGGGCCTTAAAACATGCAAATGTTAGTTATGAAGTAATGATGGATGAACCAGCCGTAATTTCCTCAAAAGAAAATCAATTAATTAAATTAGCTCAAACTATTGGGGAGCAGTTCGCTGGACAAAAGATTCCAGTTCTGGCTTCACCTGGAATTACAGATGCATCTAACTTGATGCGTGAAAAGGATACTAAGGTCCCCTTTATTGTCTTTGGACCGGGAAATACGACCTCACATATGGCGAACGAATATGTTGATCAAAGTATGTACCTAGATTTCATCGAAATATATATTCAATTGTTTGAGCAATTCTTGGCTAATTAATTTTAGAAGAATAAACTACTTTTTCTCCTGTGTCAATAAATGGTACAGAAATAGTTAAACGGCTGTCCGTACTTTATGGTGATTGTACCAATACATATAAATTTCAATTTTCAAAATTAAATCATCATAACTTTGGAATTTAGTTAGGTAAACAAACTCACGTTTGAAAATTGAATGAAAGGCTGCCGAGTTTTTCTTTTATTCTCTTATTGTTGTAATACTGAATAAATTCTTTGAATTGTTCCTTAAATTCAGCATAACTGGCATATAATCTATTATGAGTTAAAGTTACTTTTAGTATGTGGAAAAAGCTTTCGATAGGTGCGTTATCAAGTGGCGTTGCCTTACGACTCATATTCTGTTAAAGGCCCGCTTGTTTTATATTGTCTGTAAATTGCTTCAATTGATAATACATTGCTTGATCGCTATGAATAATCGCATTTTTGTATTTTAGAATATTGAACAATGGTTTTAACAAAAGCTATGCAGTTGGTCTTTTTTGAATATGATGAGCAAGAATTTCTCCAGAAAACAGGTCCATGTAAGCTGTTATATAAGCTTTCTGACCTTGTGCATAGTGAATTTCTGGTATATCTGTGAAAAATTTTTGATAAGGTGCACTTGCTTGAACATCGCATTTAATCAATCGCAGACTTTCCCAATCACCCCCTTATAATTAATATAACGACGGGTACTTTTTTGAAAGTCGTAATTAATAATCCGTTCTGACGCATGATTTGTAGAACGCGTTTATGATTAATTTCGAATCATTTCTTCTTTAAAAGTATAGTGATTCTGCGATAACCATATTATGTCTGAAATTTAGTTGATTTTATATCCTGAATGGTACTGATGCTAACCTCATCACTTTTGTGATGGTTAGAGTGAAATAGGTAGCTACTTAGACTTAATTTAACGCTCTCGAGTAATTCATCCAATTTATAATCGCCGCTTCGCCATAATTCAGTAACTACTGATGCTTTTTGTTGGTTAGTTGCTTAACTAAGGCGTTTAATTTTTTTATACAATATTTTCAAGTTATAATTTTCAGTTTTGAATAAGACTATTATACCCAAATTCATTAAATTAGTTTCGCCAACGAGAAATAATCGAATTCGTATTTAAACCAAATTCAGACACAGCCTCTATATAGGTGTGCGTTTCAGTATATTGCAACACAGTAATTTTAAAATCAGCTGAATAGTATTGATAAACTGACCTTTCAAAAGTTCCAGGATCGCGCCATTGATTAATCCATGTACGCAGCGTTTTTTGCGATGGTATATTGAAATTTCGTGCAATTTGAGATAGTGTCTTAGAATTTTCAAGACATTCCCTAACGACTAACTCCTTGAATTTATTTGTATACTTTGTCATAAAAAATAACCCCTAAGTTGAACATTATTGTCCAACTTAGGGGGTTTTTGTTAACCAAGGATGCTTGAAACGCCTCCTTGCGCTTTTAAATTATCTATTCCCATTCAACGGTTGCTGGTGGCTTAGCTGTAATATCATAGACGACGCGGTTAATGCCACTTACTTCGTTGACGATACGACGTGAGATTTCTTCTAATGTATCCCAAGGGAGCTTAGCAAAATCAGCCGTCATTCCATCAACTGAAGTGATCGCACGAATAGCGATGGTATAGTCATAAGTCCGACCATCCCCCATCACTCCAACTGACCGTATGCCAGTTAAGACGGTGAAGTATTGCCAAACTTCGGCATCTAATCCACGGTTTGCAAATTCTTCACGCAAAATTGCATCAGAATCGCGAACAATTTCAAGCTTGGCTTCAGTTATATCACCCAAAACGCGAATGCCAAGTCCAGGACCGGGGAATGGTTGACGCCAAACAAGATTATGCGGCACCCCCAACTTTTCACCTAAAGCACGAACTTCGTCTTTAAAGAGTGTCTTAAGCGGTTCGATCAAAGAGAATTGCATATCTTCGGGCAGGCCACCAACGTTATGATGAGACTTAATCGTTTGGGCTGTTTCAGTTCCAGATTCGATAATGTCGGTATAGAGGGTTCCTTGAGCTAGGAAATCAATTCCCTTTAATTTGGTAGCTTCTTCATCGAAAACTTGGATGAATTCATTTCCAATAATTTTACGCTTCTTTTCAGGATCAGAAATACCAGCTAACTTATCAAGGAAACGAGCTTGAGCATCGACTTTAATGATGTTTAATCCAAACTTACCACCTAAGGCTTCCATTACTTCATTAGCTTCGTTTTTACGTAAAAGTCCATGATCGACGAAAATTGAAGTTAATTGATCCCCGATGGCGCGTTGAAGTAATACTCCGACGACGGAAGAATCGACACCTCCAGAAAGTCCCAACAAAACTTTTTTATCACCGACGGTTGCACGAATTTCAGCAATTTGTTGGTTGATAAAGTCATCCATTGACCAGTTGCGCTTAGCGTTGGTTGCGTTGATGAAGTTTTCTAGAATTTGACGCCCATAGACAGTATGTTGCACTTCTGCGTGAAATTGAATTGCGTAAAGATTTTTATCTGGATTTTGCATGGCCGCAATGGGTGTATTGTCAGAAGTTCCTACAGCAGTAAAGCCATCAGGAACTTGATCGACGTAATCACCATGGGACATCAAGACTACCTGTTTTTCAGGTGTTCCCTTAAAGAGGACTGCATTTGGATCAGTAACTTCCATTTCAGTCTCACCATATTCTGATGAATTGTTAGCCGGTGCAACTTTTCCACCAGGAAGTTGGTGAGCCATTAACTGCATCCCATAACAAATTCCCAAAATTGGAATATTTAAGTTATAAATCTCAGGGTCAATTGTAAAGGCACCTTCATCATTGACTGAGTTTGGTCCTCCAGAAAAGACTAAGCCCACCGGATTAATTGCCTTAATTTCATCGACGGTAATCGTGTGGGGCTTCAGTTCTGAGTATACTCCCATTTCTCGAATTCGGCGGGCAATCAATTGATTGTATTGTGAACCGAAATCGAGAACGAGGATGCTTTCTTGTTGCTTTGGTTCAGCCATCATAGTCCTCCTAAAGTAATTTAAATGAATGTTTTAATTATACGAAAGAATCTTATAATTTTAAAGCTAAATCTACGGGGATTATGTAGTCGCTTAAATTTTTGGTATTGCATATAATTTATGGAGAATGGTTTAAGGGCTTTCAATTTAACGGGCATCAAATTTAATCATTTTGCAAAAAAACATAGTTTGTGTATATAATAATTTTAAATTAAAGAAATTTTTCGGGGCAGGGTGTAATTCCCGACCGACGGTAAATGATATCTGATATCAAAGTCCGTGAACTATTGTTTCAATGGTTGAGCTAGTGTGAATCTAGCACCGACAGTTAAAGTCTGGATGGGAGAAGAACTAAAAAGCTTTTTTCGGTATCAATTTCTTTTAAATTCAATTTGAAAGAAGAGATTTGATGTCGCTGAATTAGAGTGTTTTTAACTATCTTTGATAAGTCTCGTGAGTTTTTAACTCAGGGGGTTTTTTTAATTTAAATTAATATGAATGGAGTGAAGAGAATAATGCAGACTAGAAAATTAAGCCTCATTGCCCTTTTTTCAGCTTTAGCGTTTGTTTTAATGGTATTTATTTCCGTGCCCTTAATTCCAACGGTCCCGTTTTTAAAAATTGATTTATCATTCATCCCGATTTTCATGGGCATGATGCTACTTGATTTAAAAAGCGGGTATTTGATCTTATTGATTCGATCACTATTGAAGCTATTATTGAATAATTCAGGGGTGAACGACTACATTGGTCTGCCGATGAATATTGTCGGGTTCATGATTTTAATGACCGTGTTATATTATTGTCTAACTAAAAACAAATGGCATTCATGGATTCAAAAAGGCTTAGCCGTGGTATTTGGAATGGGGGCTTTGACGATAGTGATGGTCGTACTAAATTACGTGTATGCCATTCCGTTATATGCGCAATTTGCGAATTTCAATATCGGCCAAGTCTTTGGTGTTTTCAATTATCTTTTGCTTGCGGTTGTGCCCTTTAACTTATTAGAGGGACTTATTTTAGTTGGTTTGAGCTTATTGATTTTGCCGTTTGTACGGCGATTAATTGCAATGATATAAATAAAAAACGTCCAATCCGGTCGAAACCGTTGATTGGGCGCTTTTAATAGCATTAGCGTTTAGTAAATTTAACGATTCCTTCCCAGCGGGCAGTTTGTGGGAACATATCAATCGGTTGAATATATTCAACATCATAAACTTGGAGTAAATCGACCAAATCACGAGCCAACGTCGATTCGTTACATGAAATGTAGACAAATTTTTCTGGGGCGTGAGCTAAGATTGTATTTCTTAAATTAATATCTAAACCAGTTCGAGGTGGATCGACGACCATTGCATCGGCAATCCAACCAGCAGCGGTCCATTGTGGAATTAGATCTTCAGCTGCACCAACAAAATACTTAGTATTGTTGACGTGATTATCTAAGACGTTTTGATTTGCATCCGTAATTGACTCTGGAATGGTATCCATTCCGCGAATTTCTCCTGCGAAATCAGCCAATGAAATTCCAATGGTTCCAACCCCAGAATAGGCATCAATTAATTTATCAGCATGTTGTAAATCCAAAGCTGTGAGCGCTTCTTGATATAAGCGGGCAGTTTGCCGGGGGTTTAATTGTAAGAAAGCACGGGGTGATAATTTAAATTGTTTCCCATTAATGGTCTCAGTAATGTATGCCGCACCCCAGAGTAATTTAGTTTCTCCACCCCAAATCAGAGATGTTTCACCAGGATTGACATTTTGATGAATGGAAACCACTTCTGGGAGATCATCATGGATATAAGCAATCAATTTTGAAAGTTCAGGAATCTTATCTGAGTTAGTCACAATCGTTAGTTGCACTTCACCAGTTGATTCGCTCACACGTGCGACCAGTGTTTTGATGATTCCAGAATTTTTCTTTTCTTCATAAATCGGAATTTTTAATTCCGCCAAAATATCTCGGACAGTCCGAACTACCTTCAAAGTGGCTGGATGTTGAGTTGAAACTTTCGGTAGATCCACTAAGAAATGTGAGTTTCGCTGGTACATTCCAACGGCAATTGAGCCATCTTTCATTTGCCGGACCGGGAATTGAGCCTTGTTGCGATAACCTTGTGGTTGCTCCATCCCAATGGTTGGTTTAATCTTAATATTTTCGAAGCCACGAGGCTTATATTTTTCAAGCGCCTGACGGATGACATCTTGCTTAAATTCTAATTGTTTAGGGTAGGCTAAATGCTCTAATTCAAAACCACCGACACTTTGATCATCGACTGGTTGGACGCGATCAGGGGAGGTTTGTTTGAATTTGCGAATTTCGGCTTCAATAAAGCGATCGGTAAAATTAGTGACCTTAACATCAACTACTTCACCGGGTAAAGCGCCAGGAATAAAGGTGATTTTACGTTTAAAATAACCAATTCCTTCGCCATTAATGCCTAGGCGTTTGATGGTGATGAGTAATTTATCACCAACTTTAACGATGACGTTATTTGAGGTGGAACGTGCGCCACGGGAAGCTTGGTAAGGTTTACCAGGCTGGTTTGGTTTGCGATTATATGCCATATTTTCGTACTACAAGGGTGAACCCCAGCTCCTTTTTTAAGAATATCTTATTTTAGCATGATCCAAGCTTATTGTTGGCATTATGATTATATAAAATAGATGGCAGCATTATCATACGGTATGAATTATATCAAAGTAGTGATAAAAGGACGGTCGAAAAAAATAAGTTTAAAAATTACAAACGATTTGGAACAGTGATTTGAAGAATCGAATCGATCGTTTCCGCTGCAGCGACAAATAATTGAATAGCTAAAACCTTAATTTATTTTTTTAATACGATTCTCTTACAAAAGTGGGGATCGATGATTTGATATAAGAGGCAGGACAGATACGGATGACTGCTTTATAATAAAAGATAACAGAAAACTAGTGGGGACATGATGATGGGTAAAATAACGGAAGATCAAATTTTTGCGGCCGCGCGTTCAGTCTTGATCGAAAGTGGAGTAAATAGCTTGCGAATGACCGCAATTGCCAAACGCTTAGACGTTTCCCATGCAGCTTTATATAAACATTTTAGCAATCGCAAGGCACTAGTGGCGGCTTTAATCAAAAATTGGTTATCACAAATTGATCAACCAATTTTAGCGCAAGCAGTACGCCTGCCAGAGACGGAGAGAATTGATGGACTTCATGATTGGCTTCAAAATCTGGTTCAGCAACGGCAGACCGCTTTTCAGACTGACCCAGCTTTGACGAAGCTATATGTCCAGTCAGTTAATCAACAGAGTGAACTTTTAAATGATGAATTACTTGCTTTTGCGAACCGGGTTGAGTATATGATGGCTTGGGATACATTTCGGCAACAACGTGGAATTACAGTTATGATGGCTTTTACATATTTTTACCACCCATATTTTATGAATAAATGGGATGGTAATCTGACCTTGCCCTTATTTGAATCAACCTGGATTGAATTATTACCAATTTTGACGCAATAAATTTAATTATGAGGCAATTCATAGAGGTGAGTTTAGGTGATCAGTATTATTTGTGCAGGTAGTTGAGGGGGATGGGAACTAAAAAATCATGAAGATAACAAGTACTGGAATTGAAAATGGATATTTTAAAGATATTTTTGGCGGGCATAGTAGGTATATGAATGAAAATCAAATGCCTACTTATTCAATCCCTTTAAAAATATTAGATACTCCACAAGGCGTGCAAAGTTATGCCGCAGTTTTATATGATCTTGATGCTTATGAGGTGACCAAAGGCTTTATCTGGATTCATTGGGTTTTAGCAAATCTCACGATGCCAGAAGTATTGGAAAATGCTAGTCAGACTTCTGTAGCATTTGTGCAAGGGGTAAACAGTTCCCATAGTCCAATGGCATATAATCAAGATAAAGGAACAGCAAGTCATTACGGAGGAATGAAACCGCGGGGGCGTGATCATAATTATGTCTTAAAAGTCTATGCTTTGGACACTATTTTAGATTTAGAATCTGGTTTTTATTTGAATCAACTTTACGATCAAATGGAAGAACACATTATAACAACAGCTAAATTAACAGCTAAATATCGCCAATATCATTAAATTAAGCTAGTGCTGAATTTAAAACATTGGATTTCAGGAAAGGAACGGAATAAATGATATGGAACAAGCAATTCGAATGAAAGTCTATGGACTGGTACAGGGAGTTGGGTTTCGATGGGCGACCCGGCGATTAGCCGACCAATTAGGCATTGTGGGATTTGTGATTAATGAAAATGACGGATCGGTGCTAGTTGAGGCACAAGGTGAAGAATTTAATTTGCGTAAGTTTATTACCCAGATTGAAATTGGACCGTCTAATGGGACAAAAGTACATCATGTTAAAATTGCGAGTGTTGGGTTAAATCCTGACTATACAACTTTTAAGATTTACTAAGGAGTAATTGCTATGCTAGAAAAAATCCGATCAAAATCAATTTTATTTTGGTCCTTGGAATTATTAATTATTGCCCTACTATTAATGGTGGTTTCTCAATTAGATTTCATTTTGGAACCTATTTTTAAGTTTATTGGAGCAGTTTTTATTCCAGTATTGATCTCAGGTTTGTTGTATTATATCTTAAATCCGATTATTAAAATCATTGAAAAAGTCAAAATCACCAAAGAAAAACATATCCCACGTAGTTTGATCGCCCTCTTTCTAGTGGTGCTCATGATGTTTTTAATCGGTTTAGCTATTGCCGTTGTGGTTCCGCGTTTAGTGGATCAAATCACTAATTTTGTACAGTCGGCACCAACATATTTACGTCAAATGCAACATTGGATGGAAAGCCAAGATCGACTTGAGTTGGTGAATCGGATGGGCGTGACCATGGATGCTAATACTTTACAGCGGGGAGTCCAAAAATATGGGACACAAATTGCGAATGGGATGGCAAATGGAATTGGGGGCTTTGCTAGTTCGTTAATTGGCTATCTAGTTTACGCCTTAACCGTGCCAGTAATGACCTTTTACATGTTAAGTGATGGGAACAAGTTACTCCCATTCGTGCAAAAATGGTTCCCCAAGCGTAAAGATGATATGGCTGAAGTTGCTGAATTGTTGAATGATACACTCTCAAATTACATTATGGGTCAAGTTATGGAAATGTTATTTGTGGGATTTGCAACGGGAATTGGTTATTTCTTAATCGGCGAAAAATATGCGTTGGTATTAGCCATTATCGCCGGTTTAGCTAACATTGTGCCCTATTTGGGCCCATATATTGGGATTATCCCAGCATTATTTGTTTCTGTTACCCAAGGTATTTGGCAAGTAGTTTTCACCATTGTGGTTGTAGCAATTGTGCATCTAATTGATGGTAATATAATTTATCCGCGGATTATTGGTTCACGATTAAATATTCATCCGATGACGATTATTGTGTTATTGTTAGCGGCTGGAAATGTCGCTGGTGCCCCAGGTATGATTTTGGTCATTCCAACCTATGCGATTTTACGAACGCTTTTTGTTTATTTGTGGGAATTTTTTGTTAATCGGCAGGAACAAGTTGAGACTAGCTCACAACCGAAAGTATAATAAAAAAATCATCATTTTTAAAAATGATGATTTTTATTTAGGATTAATTTTTACAGAGATGCTGAAAAATATTGGCAATAAGGGGGAACGTCAGTTTCCTGCTTACAGAGCACTTACCACATTGGAAAATCTTTAGGGGTGGTGAGGTTTAGCTGTTTTAGTAATTTTTGTAAAATTCCTTTTTCTAACATTGCGGCCCATAAACCTTCAAAATATTTTTCATTCTCAATGATCATTGAGAGGGTTGCTCGCAATTTAAAAAAATCATGGGATTCGTTGGCAATGGTAATGATATCGGCTTCTGTAACGGGTGTTGGCATATTCTTTTGCATTAGTGTCCGTTGATAATTATGATCATAAAAGTCTGAAGCTTTGAATTCATGCAACATTTTAAAGAAGTCAGTTGCATAGAGCGGGTGTTCTAAGTGATCTGAACCGATGTGCCAGGGGATCGAATGACCGATTTGTTTTTGCAGGTAGTGATCCCAGGTGGTGAAATTAAAATTATGTAATGTTAACATCCTGAACCTCCAATTAACTATTTAAAAGTAAGTATTATTATATAACATTTTTTAATAAAAGCCTATTTTGATTCAACGAGTTCTAACTTTTTGGGATTAAAATTGTTAAAATAGTATGAAACAACGCTTTTGAATTGGGGGCATCATGAAGAATAAATTTATTGAGCAGGATTACAATTTTAAGCCGGCGACAACTAAAATGATTGAGCATCAATGGCATGATATTCAATATATGGCTGGGCAAAGGCATCAATTAGATATTTATTTACCTAATCACGGGACAGGTCCATTTCCAGTCATTATTGATATCTATGGTGGTGGCTTATGGCGTGGTCAAAAAAGCTCAATCAAAATGAAACCTGCTTTGCAATTCTTAGCGGCTGGTTTTGCGGTAGTTAGCTTAGATTATTCTTTGCTTTGGCAAGCCGCGTTTCCAACTCAAATTTATGAAGTAAAAGCAGCTTTACGTTGGTTACATGCCCAGGGGTCTAGGTACCAATTAAACTTAGCGAATGCGATATTAATGGGGGAGTCATCAGGCGCACAATTAGCAGTTTTAGCTGGATTAACGGCAAATACACCGTATTTTAAACAGGCTAGATTTGGTGATTTTGAGGATGAGAGTGAGACCGTCCAGGGTATTATTGCTATGTATGGACCATACCGGGTTGATCAATTTACGTCCCAATTTAAAGCAACTGGTATCCAACCTAAGTATGCTGAAACAGGGACCGCAGAATCATTTGAAGGTCAATTATTAGGTCACAGAGCCCCAAAGACGCTTTGAATTTAGTCGAACAGATTGACCCAGTAAAATATTTGACCCCACAGATGCCCCCAATTTTGGGTATGGCAGGGACTGCAGACCAAGTAGTACCATATCAACAAACGGTTAACTTAATTCATGCGGCTCAAGCATTGATTGGGACTCAAAAAGCCCAACTAGAACTCGTCGCGGAAGCCCGCCATGGTATTGATGATTTCATGGATCCAAAACATTTTAAAATGAAGCTAGAGTTTGTTCAAAAAGTATTCGCAACCAAATAAAGTGAGGTAATTAAAATGCGAAAACAATTTATTGATGGGTATGTACATGCTACACCAGCCATATTAGCTTTGACAATAACCATGGATTATTTGTTCATTTGGTTGCTGCAACCCACAGGTCTTTTTATGCGTTTGCTTGCCTTTTTATTATTTGTACTCCCAGATTTACTGTCGACGATCTTCAGTTTTAGAAATTTCTTATTAGAAAATCAAGATGAATGGCGTCAAAAATAAAGTATAAATATTGTTACGATGTAGGCCTGAAATTTAAGCAGGTTCGGTCTTTAATTCAATAAAACCCTCAGCCCGATAATGGATACGGTTGAGGGTTTTAAAATTGATTTTAGCATAAATTATCAGTTGAGATCATTAACTTAGCAACTCTAATTTGTGAACGAGGCACCACTTTAGTTTTGGGCTAGATGCGCTTGCCACTGTTGATCAAATTCTGCTAAAACCTGCCGAACTTCGGTGGTAGAATTAGTTTCCATCAGTGCCATTCTTAAATCTGATGCATATGAAAATGAACGGACGTAAATTTTGAAGAAACGCTTTAATTTTTGAAAATGGCGAGGACCATATAACTGCGTGACTTCATCATGTAAATCCAATTGAAGGTTTAATAAACCTAAAGCCTCTTCTAAGGTATGTTCCTGTGGTTCTTTTTCAAAGGCCCAAGGACTTTCAAAAATACCACGACCAATCATAAATCCATCAATGCCGGGATGAGCCTTGGCTAAAGCTAATCCCTCGGCCCGATTTTTGATATCACCATTTAATTGAATTAACGTATTTGGAGCAATTTCGTCACGCATGGCTAAAATTTCGTCGATTAATTCATAATGAGCAGGGACTTTAGACATTTCTTTGCGAGTACGTAAGTGAATCGTGAGAACTTGAACGTCTTGTTTTAAGAGAAATGGGATCCATGTTTTATAGGTGTCAAGATGATTAAAGCCTAGCCGAGTTTTAACAGAAATGGGTAGACCTGGTTCTTTAGCTGCAGTAATAATGGCTGCAGCGTTTTCAGGATTACGAATTAAATCAGAACCACCACCATTTTTGATCACAGTACCATCGGGACATCCCATATTGAGATCGACGGCTTGGTAACCACGTTCTTTTAGCTCCGTAATCGATGAAACGAAATCTTGGGGCCGATCACCCCAAACTTGAGCAATGGGCATTCTTTCATTAGGGGCAACAGCAAGGCGCCCTTGGACAGAGAATTTAGCCTTTGGATGCGCTACGCTTCGAGCGTTAGTGAACTCAGTATAGTACGCATCAGGACCGGCTGCTCGCTCGACAACGCGTCTAAAGACGGTATCAGTGACGGCTTCCATGGGAGCCAAAGTAAAAAAGGGGATGTGATCTTGGCCTGCAATTTGCGCTTGATCAATAATGTTTTGCCAGTATTGTGACTTGGCTTTAATCATGATGATGAGGTCCTTTCAAATTAGTTCTTATATAGTAGTTAACGTTTTAATTCAACAATTATTTTAACCTATATTACTATAAATATTTTTAAGTACTTTGACAAGTTTAAAAAAGGAATGAACGAATGTAATGAATGTTAATTTCATCAGAATGGTAATCTCATTGAGATTTAGAGATGAAGCATTAGTTTATTTTATCTCACTTGGTTGATCGGAAAAAAGATTTATGGTTATGTTTCACGTGAAACGCAATCAAAAGTATTGAAACACCTGTTTTTTTAGGTTATTCTTAATGTAATTGTTTACATGGAGGAAAATAGATGAATCCCGAAGAATTTGAGACTGCCTTAGCAAAAAAAGGTATTATATTAAACGAGCGCCAATTAGAGCAGTATCAGATTTACTATGATTACTTAATTGAGATCAATCAAGTAATGGATTTAACTAATATTGTTGAAAAAAATGAAGTATATTTAAAACACTTTTTTGATTCATTGACGTTAGCTTGGGCGTACCCAAACCTACAAACGCAAGCGTTGAAATTAGTTGATGTTGGGGCGGGGGCTGGATTCCCATCGTTACCATTGAAAATTGCTTTTCCACAATTAAATATTGTGATTGTTGATTCGTTACAGAAACGCATTAATTTTTTAAATCAGTTGATTGAGAAATTAGAACTAGATGGGGTTCAAGCTATCCATCAACGAGCTGAAATTTTTGGAGCTAAGAACGCATCCACGCGTGCAACATTTGACGTCGCCACTGCACGCGCTTTAAAGGCGATGCCAATGTTAGTTGAAATGACGTTACCATTGGTGAAACAAGGTGGTGTGTTGTTAGCCATGAAAGGGAGTCGAGCAAGTGAGGAACTCCGGGCGGCATCCGAGGCCATTCCAACGGTGGGTGGTGCTGTTGAGGCACAAATTGATGTAGATTTACCTAACGGTGATGCACGTAAGATTGTGGTGATTAAAAAAATCAAGAATACACCAGCGAAATATCCACGTAAGTTTAGTGATATTAAGAATAAAACATTATAAAAATAAAAACGTTGAACTTTGAAATAATAAAAATAGAATAAGAAACAGAGAAAGGTAAATTCATGGCACATATTATTGCATTAGCCAATCAAAAGGGTGGGGTTGGAAAAACGACCACAACGGTTAATCTAGGAGCCGCGATTGCTAGTTTAGGACATCGAGTATTAATTATTGATGCTGATCCACAGGGGAATGCGACTTCTGGGTTAGGAATTAAAAAATCAGCCATTCAACCAGAACATGAAATCTATGATGTTTTGGTGCATGGGGTACCGCTAGCTGATGTTATTATTCCAACAAGCCATGATAATTTAGAAATTGTTCCAGCAACGATTCGTTTGGCGGGAGCAGAATTAGAATTAGCACCAGTAATGGCTCGTGAAACTCGATTGAAGGAGGCCGTTGGCGTAATTTCTGGCGAATATGATTATATTTTAATTGATAATCCACCTTCACTAGGATTAATTACAATTAATACTTTTACTGCCGCCGATGCTATTTTAATTCCAGTTCAGGCTGAATATTACGCCTTAGAGGGATTAGGACAGTTATTAAATTCAATTACCCAGATTAAAAGTTTGTTAAACCCAAGTCTGGAAATTGAAGGGGTGCTACTCACAATGGTGGATGCGCGGACAAATCTTTCGAATGAAGTTGAAGATGCAGTGCGAAATTATTTCACCGTTGATCAAGTATATACTACGGTCATTCCTAGAAATGTTCGGCTATCAGAGGCACCGAGCCATGGATTAGCCATTAGCGATTATGACCCTAAATCAAAGGGATCTGAAGTGTACGGTAAATTGGCTGAGGAGGTTTTAACAGCTCATGACGACATCTAAGAAGAAAAGTGTTTTAGGCGATAACATTGTCAGTGGTGGATTGAACGCACTCTTTGGACAACAAGGAATTGAAATTGACGCTAAACAAAGTGATACCATCAAGGAATTAGCAGTTGAAAAAATTATTGCGAATCCCTTCCAACCACGCCATCATTTTAATGAAGGGGCATTACGAGAGTTAGCGAATTCAATCCAAGAAAATGGAATATTACAGCCTATTATTGTGCGATTAGCACATGATCAAAAGGATCAATATGAGATTTTAGCGGGTGAGAGACGCTGGCGAGCTACACAATTAGCTGGCAATCAAACTATTCCAGCGGTTATTCGTGAATATGATGACGCAACGATGATGCAAGCGGCCGTCTTAGAGAATTTACAACGAGAGAACCTTTCACCGATTGAAGAAGCTTTAGCTTATAAGCAAATGATGGATACCTTACATTTGACACAGGTTCAAGTTGCTAAACGTCTTGGGAAGGCCCGCTCGGTTGTTGCAAACACCGTTCGCTTGTTAACTTTGCCTGAGCCAGTTCAAGCTTGGATTCAAAATGGCGAACTATCAATGGGCCAAGGACGGACATTGTTAGGCTTACATAATAAGCGCCAAATTTTAAATGTCGCAAAGCGAGTAATGCAAGAAAATATGACGGTCCGGCAGGTTGAACGGCTGGTCAATGAGATGAATGAAGCCCAAAGTAGCCCAAAGCAGGCGCCAGAAATTTCAACTGAGGTAAAGGCAGTGGAAATGGCCTTGGCAACGAAGCTATCCACTAAAATTGCGATTACACATAATCAACGCGGCGCGGGAAAGATTGAAATTAATTATGGGTCAGACCAGGACTTGAATCGAATTATGACGGTCTTAGGTTTGGATCTAGACGCTTGAAAACGAGGTAATACCAATGTATGAACTTTTAGATATCATTGAGATGAAAAAGCCCCATGCCTGTGGGACCAATCGTTGGCAAATCATTCGAATTGGTGCCGATATGAAAATTAAGTGTCAGGGGTGTGAACGGGTCGTCATGTTGACTCGTCACGACTTTGATCGGCGCTTTAAAAAGGTTTTGGTAAAGGCACAGCAAGAAAATTAAAAGAAAAGAAGGAATAAAACTATGGCATTAACAGCCGGAATTGTGGGACTACCTAACGTTGGTAAATCCACACTATTCAATGCGATTACAAAAGCTGGGGCAGAAATGGCTAACTATCCATTTGCTACGATTGAACCCAATATGGGGATGGTTGAAGTACCAGATACCCGTTTAGCACGCATTGCCGAAATTGTGAACAGTAATAAAATTATCCCAACTACTTTTGAATTCACAGATATTGCGGGAATTGTAAAGGGAGCCTCACAAGGTGAAGGATTAGGAAATAAATTCCTAGAGAACATTCGGCAAGTGAACGCCATTGTTCACGTTGTACGTGCATTTGATGATGATAATATTGTCCATGTCAATGGAACCGTTGATCCGATTGATGATATTGAAACCATTAATACAGAATTAGTTTTAGCTGATTTGGAATCAATTGAAAAACGTTATGACCGAGTATCCAGAGCGGCCAAGAGTGGCGATAAAGAAGCGAAAGCTGAATTTGAAGTGCTAGATAAAATTAAGCCGCTATTGGATGCTGGAAAACCAGCCCGGTTAGCTGAATTTACAGCTGAACAGGAAAAAGTTGTGCGAAGTCTCTTCCTATTAACAACGAAGCCAACTTTATATGTGGCGAATGTAAGCGAAGATGATATGAGCGATCCGGCCGCTTCAAAGTATTTCCAAGCCATTCAAGAATATGCGGCTAATGAAGGGGCAGAAGTAATTGGTTTATCCGCGCGTGCGGAAGAAGAAATTGCGGAAATGGCACCAGAAGATCAGGCTGAGTTTTTGGAGATGTCCGGTGTAGAAGAACCAGGTTTGAATATCTTAATTCGGACGGCGTATGACTTATTGAATTTGAGAACATTCTTTACGGCCGGTGTTAAGGAAGTTCGGGCTTGGACCTTTAAAGCGGGGGCGAAAGCTCCAGAAACGGCGGGAGTGATCCACTCTGATTTCCAAAGGGGCTTCATTCGTGCTGAAACGATGAGCTATGATGATTTGGATCAGTACGGTAGTGAGAAAGCAGTAAAAGAGGCTGGTCGCTTACGCTCTGAGGGAAAAGAATATGTTGTGGCCGATGGTGACATCATGGAGTTCTTGTTCAACGTTTAGGAGTAGTCGATGGAGGAAATAATTAAATGACGCAAGAAGTTAAAGCAACATCAGCAACAAACGATATAACGGACGAAGCAACAATAATGCCCACACATTCAGAATTAGCAGCATCGGGTTTGAGTAAGCGAAATCAAAAATTTGTGTATCAAGCCATTGAATTAGTAGAAAATGATGGACAATATTTATCACTAATTCAAAAAATGGAAACTGATCTATTAGAAGGACAAAAAGTTGGAAAAACAGCCAAGCAAATTTATGGCACGCCAGCGGAAGCTTTGGGGATGGAAGCCAAGGCACAAGAAACCCAAAGCCAAGGAACTGTTTACAGTGACTTTGGGTATTGGGATCTGGCATTTGATAATATGTTAACGTTTTTGATGCTATTTTCAGCAATGTTTGGAATCACGTTATTATTCCAAAAAGATGCTTCAATAAATGCTGGGGCAGCTGGTATCTTAGCGTTGGCCTTAACTTCAATTTGTGGAGGATTATTGTTTGCGTTAATTACAAAGATTATGGCGCGTCGTGACTTAGGCCGGGTTTTGCGAGTGCTATCAGCTATCTTAGCCTTCGCATTATGGTTCTTAATCTATATGCTGGCCTCGGTTCTTCCCAAAGTCATCAATCCGGTTTTGCCAGGTTGGGTGTACTTAATTGTCGCCGTAGTAGCATTTGCTGGGTTCCGTTTCTTGCGTAAGAAAACGGGAATCGTGGGTGGCTTTATGGGTGGATCACAAGTAAGTAATAAAAAATAAGATGTTTTAGGAGAATGAGCAATGAAGATTTTAATTGTTGATGATGATCATGAAATTGCCGAGTTACTAGAAATTTATGTTAAGAATGAAGGCTATGAACCAGTCGTGGCTTTTGATGGAAAAGAGGCATTAAAGAAGCTACGAACGAATCCTGATATTGGTCTGGTAGTTTTGGATATTATGATGCCAGAGATGACTGGAACGGAAGTCGTAAAGGAAGTTCGAAAAGATAATCCTGTGCCGATTTTAATTTTGTCAGCTAAGTCTGGAGCCATGGATAAGATTCAAGGCTTAATTACGGGGGCGGATGATTATGTCACTAAGCCGTTTAATCCACTTGAAGTAATGGCACGTATCAAAGCATTGCTTCGCCGTTCACAAAATGGTGTTCAACAGCCAATTCAAGAAATCCTAGATGTTGGTCCGTTGACAATTAATAAGGACAGCCACGAAGTAAAAACAGCGGCTGGGGATACAGTTAATTTGACTGCGTTGGAATTTGGAATTCTCTACTTACTTGCTTCACATCCGAATCGGGTATTTAGTGCGGATGATATTTTTGAACGAGTTTGGCAGCAAGAGTCCGTTGTTAGTGCTAAAACAGTCATGGTGCACGTCTCGCATTTGCGCGATAAGTTGGAAGAAGCAACCGATGGCAATCAAGTTGTGCAAACAGTTTGGGGTGTTGGTTACAAGATTGAGGTATTGTAGATCTTATGAAACTATCGGTTCAGGGTTGGGCTAAGTTGATATTAAAGATGTTAGTTGGGACTGTGGCCATTTTCTTTCTTGAAGTGGGGGCATTGTTGATGACCCAGGTGCATTTTGATACCAAAAACTGGGTGCAAGAGTTGTTAATATTACAGCAACATCATTTCGGAATGGTTATTGTGATTACTCTAGGTACTTTAGTTTTGTGGTTATGGTTAATGCATACCCTGTTGGAGCAGGCAGCCATGGAGATGCTAACCACCCAAATTAATCAACAAAATGAAAATATCTTTAACGATCAGGAATCATCATTGTTGCATAAAATGTTTTTTTTACATTTGGGTGGTTTAATTAAAAGTATTAATAATACTTTTGTAGCTGCCCATATGGCCGAATTAAGGGTTAAAAATATTGAAAATTCCAAGGATGAAATGATTGGTAATATTTCGCATGATCTTAGAACTCCGTTAACAGCGTTAATCGGTTATTTGGGCTTGGTTAAATTAGATCCGAAAGGTGCTCAAACGGAAAAATATGTTAATATCGCATACGATAAAGCAGAACATATGAAGACGTTAGTCGAAGATCTATATGAGTATGTTCAAGTCAACGATCATAATTTCAAACTCCAATTGCACATGGCACCTTTGAATTTGTCAGCGATGTTGAGTCAGTTAGTAGCAAATTATGAACTTGAATCAAAACAGCATCATATGGAAGTGCGTGCCAAAACAGATCCTGATGTAATTAAAATGGCGGGGGATCAAGACCGTCTTGCCCGGGTCTTTATGAATTTGATTTCTAATGCTTTTAAATATGGAGAAAGAGCAACTTATATTGAACTGACGGCTTCGTTAGTTTCGGATACTACCGTTGAAGTACGCGTGGCTAATGATGGGCAAAGAATTCCAGAAGAAGCAATCGGACACGTTTTTGATCGTTTCTATCGGGTGGAAAGTTCACGGAACCTTAATACAGGTGGTTCAGGGCTTGGATTGGCCATTGTGGGCGGTATTATTGAGGCTCATAATGGGACCGTCCGAGTTGAATCAAATGATCAAGAAACGGCATTTATCCTGACCTTACCCTTACAATTAGAAATTTAGAAAATTTAATTTATTGAAACCAAGAGTGATTTATGAACTGCGGATCGTAATCACTCTTGGTTTTTTGTTAATAGGGCAAAATTAAGCGGAGCGATCGTGAATTTAGCAGTATCATATAAATTGATTGATTGATTGATTGATTGATTGATTGATTGATTGATTGATGATGAGTATGCTTTGAATGGTTAAGGTTGTATTTATCGTAGTTAGGAGTTTTATATGGGAAAAATAATTATTAGTAGTGATAATCACATTGATGTCAACCGCCTGGAGCGGGAAATGATTTTAGATCAACAGGCTCAATATTTGATTGATCAAAAGGTTGATGTTTATTTGATGGCGGGTGATTGGTATAACTATTTTGAAAAGACGTTGCGATTTGCTGAAGATTTGCAAGACATGATTGGTCCTAAAACGATAGTACGCTTTCTAGCGGGTAATCATGAAATGGGGCATGGGATTACCTTTGATGAGTTAGAACAGGATTTGAGTCCATTGTACTTTCATAATAAGTCATTAAAATTAGGTGATTTAACATTAATTGGAAATAATGGTTGGTATGATTATTCTTTTGCTCAAGGACCGCAAAAAGAGCAGGTGAGTCAATTTAAAAATGGTTTTTACTATGATGGCTTAATCAAACAACCAATGAGTGATTTTGAACGAACTACGTTAAGCTTAAATCAAATCCAACAACATTTAGCAGCAACTTCTGTGGATCAAAAAGTTTTAATGGTTCAACACTTTGTTCCCCATAATTTAGATTTAAGCTATCCTGCGAAATTTCCGAAATGGCAAATGATAAATGGAGTTATGGGATCGCAGCGGTATGTAGACTTATATCGAACTGATGCACGAATTCAACAAATTATATATGGGCATGCTCATTTGAATTTACCGATGCGTCAAATTAGAGCTGGAAAATATTATAATGTTAGCGTTGGTTATCGGCGTGCTAAAGCGATTGAATGGACTGAAACAACTTTTTTTGAAAATTGGGTAAAAAAACTTTATCAAAATCGTTGACATATATATTAACACCGTGTAGTATATATATACGTTGATGAGTTGTTAAAAACGAGTCAGATAATACTGGGGGGTTAGCGAAGTCTGGTTAAACGCGGTGGACTGTAAATCCATTCCTTCGGGTTCAGAGGTTCGAATCCTCTACCCCCCACCAGTATTTGGGGTATAGCCAAGCGGTAAGGCAGTGGTTTTTGGTACCATGTAGCGTAGGTTCGATTCCTACTACCCCAATCATGAGATTCGCCCTGCGGGCACGTTCGTCTTAACTTAATTGTTAAGACGTTTTTTTGTTAAAAAATATGTTTATTCATCGCTATTTAGAGATGATCGATCGGTCATTGAGTTCAAAACCTACAATAATTAATTGTAGGTTTTTTAGTGAACAAATTGATCAAAATATCTAAGTGTTTTGTATGAACTGTTACAAAAAAATACTGATTACTTCATCAAAAAGGTGAAAAATGTAATATTATATGAGACCAACATAAATATATAATTATTTATGATAAATTTAATGAATTAAAAGTTGACACATTTTTAGAAGGGAACGCATAATGACCGAGCACAGCACAGCACAGCACAGCACAGCACAGCACAGCACAGCACAGCACAGCACAGCACAGCACAGCACAGCACAGCACAGCACAGCACAGCACAGCACAGCACAGCACAGCACAGCACAGTTAGTGCTTATTTAACTGGTCCAAAATACATATTATGGTTGATGTTTAAAACATTAACTGTATTTTTTTACCTAAATATTTCATGTATTAAGGAGTTAGTATAATGAATCCGAACAAATTGTATGACCTGTTGTTGGGAATTGATTCTGAATATGTACATAAAATTAAAATTCATAAAGGCTCCTTTTTGATTAAATCGGGAGATTTAGAGACGAACATTTACGTTTTAATAGTGGGAGTGGTAATTACTTCCATTACTGAAAAGGATGGTAGGAGTTTAAATATTGATTATATAAAGGGACCAAATATCGTAACTGCGTTAAAGGATGAGAACGAAAAGGTTGTTGAACAGCCACTGGATGTTTTAGTTGATTCGGATGAAGCTGAATTTTATAAGATTAATCGTCTTAAATTTTGGGAAGCGATCAATGCCAATGTAGAATCACAAATTTTTATGCGAAATTATTATCGGCAACGTCTTGATAATAGCATTGTTCGTTTAAAACGACAGATGAGTAATAATCGCAAAGGGCAAGTGTGTACGTTTATTTATGAATTAGTACAACTATTTGGGGTTACAAGCCCACTTGATTCACACTATATATTAATTAATCAACAAATTAGGCATCAGACGATTGCGGAGTTTTGTGGTATTAATTCGCGAACATCTGTGACCAGAATTATTAATCGACTTGTGAGTGATAATGTCATTGTCAATGAACACGGTTATATCACTGTTAAAGACTTAGAGTATTTAAAGCAATTTGTATAAATATAAATTATGAATAGAAAGAATAAGGATAGGAAAAATGAAATTTAGTAAGTATTTATTGTTAAGCACAACGATCTTAGGATTGATAAATCCCATGCTTGTTTTAGCAGATCAAAACACATCCGTTAAAGGGTCGACGGATACGAATAGTAGCTCGTTAGCCAGTCAAACATCAGAACAGACCTCAAGTCAAAGTCAACAAAGCAGTATGAGTAGTAAGGCGTCACAGACGAAACAGCAGAGTACGGTTCAAAATAATGTAGGAACTAGTAAGGTTACGCCATTAGAAAGTAATAAAAGCGCCAATAAGACAACGAAAGGTGCCATTGATGCGGAACAAGATCAGGCGATTACGGTCAGTGATTTTTCAATGGTTGGAACTGATGGTGAGCGATATCCCGATAATATTGATATTGGGACTGGAACTTTGAACGGTGGGGTTTACATCGCAGGGGCAATTGATAATAGTGATGGACATATCAACAAGGGTGACACAATTACCTTTCAAATTACCAGCCATGAAAATGGAGATAACAATCAAGTTGGAACAACACAAGGATCTGGAAAACTCGATAAAATTGGTGATTGGAAAATTGATGCACATGGTAAGATGACCATTAATGTGCAAGATGATCTAGTGGGGCGGAACGTATTTAGTTTGAAAGTGCGCGCTAGTGGAAGTGAATCATATATGCGAACAACAATGACGCATCCTTCAGAAAAAATAACGTATGATATTTCCAAGAAAAATGAATTCCATTTTACACAAACCTTAGTCACTAATACAGATCGATATCATAAATTGTCTTCATTTACTAATAATTCCAGTCGTTTAGGAATTGTCTTTGGACAGTCGGATAACCTAGAGGCGCTTAACAATGGTAAGGTGATGCCTGAAGATCGAGAACACCCTAACCGTGATATTGTGAATATGCAAGAATATAACATTACCCAGGGTGATTTGGTTGGTATCTCATCTACTGAAATTTATGCAGCCTTACAAGCGGTTACAGGTGACGGAACAGCCACAGTTATTAATACTGCGCAATCAACATTTAATATGTATCGTAATAGTGTGAAGGTCTTGTCTAGCTCAACGACAAAAGCCGAATTGAAAAAGCAAATTGATAGTGCTGATTATGGAACTATTTTGTGGGTGAAACGCAGTGCTAATAATGGCTACTTAGCAATGAAACTTCCTAATTTGGCGACACAACACGTGAAAAACTTTAGTATCCCCGATCCAATTCAGTATATTATCGATAAAAACTTTAATGGTGTATCACCATACACGGCAGCCGAAGAAACAACATTAAAAACTAAATTTACGGGTGACATGACCCCTAATTGGCAACATCAGTCGGCCTTTTTGAATTTTGCGGATAATACTGCCGCCAATTCAGCGCATTTTAAGAGTATTGATGGATCTGATATTGATGTAGATTCTGATCAAACAACGGTACCTGATGATGGTCGGATTCAAGGTCAAACGACGGTGAAGGTTCATTATATTGATGTGAATGGAAATGAGATAGCCAATGCTGCACCAAGTTATGGTTATCCAACTGGAGCGGCCAACCCAATTGACGGATCAATTTCAACTGATGTAGCCGAAGCTAAGTTAATTGATATTCCAAAGTATCTCAAAAAAGGCCAAGCCGATTTAACGACACAAGGTCAAGCTGTAGTGGGGAAAAATCAAGTTTTGACGAGCGATCAAAATATTGACTATCCTGCAAATGGAACGACGAACGTTTATTATGTTTACAAGCCAATCACGGTCGCCATTCCAACTAAGCCGGTTGCCGAAAGTACAGTGACAGCTAAATACGTAGATGAAAGCGGAAAAGATTTAACAACTCCAGTTATTTTAACGGATAAAGCCGGAGCAACGTATCAAACTGAACAAAAGAATTTTGCCGGATATACTTTTAAGGAAGTTAAGGGAAACCCAAAGGGTAAGTTTACCGCCCAAAATCAAACTGTAACTTATATTTATAGCCAAAATGTAGCCCAACAAGGTCAAGTTACGGTTAAATATGTCGATGAGGCGGGAAAATAAATTGCCGCTGAAAAGCATTTGAGTGGAGATCTTGGTACCGACTTTAAAACAGAACAACAGAATATTGCGGGGTATACCTTCAAAGAAATTAAAGGTAATGCTACTGGTAAGTTTACTAAGGTAGCTCAAGTTGTGACGTATATCTATCAAAAAGATGTAGTTCAAAAGGGCCAAGTGACAGTTAAGTATGTTGATGAAGCAGGTATAGAGATTGCGGATGCTAAGATCTTACGTGGAGATCTTGGGACAAATTATGTGACTGATAAAATAGCAATCGATGGGTATACCTTCAAAAAGATCGAAGGTAATGCTTTGGGACAATTTGCCAAGGCGGATCAAGTTGTGACCTATATCTATAGCAAAGATGTTGATAATACGCCAGTGATTCCAACTGAGCCAATTACACCAGACCAACCAGCGCCAGTGCAACCAGAGGATCCAGATCAACCAGCACCAAAAAATAACGTGGTTGATACCGTAGTTAAAACTGTGACGACGGTCCTTCCTCATACGGCTGCTCAAAAAGTTACCTTCTTGGGATTGATTAGTCTGGGCTTAGCGGCCTTAACTGGATTATTAATTATGAAGCGCCGCAAGTAAGCTTTTTGTAGTGCTCATCTTTGAAATTAATAGAAAAACCTCCGAATTAACTTTCGGAGGTTTTATGTTAGGCATATTTTTGAAAAGATAATTATGCGTCTTGACGGGTAGCGGCAATTGAGACTTCTCGGATTTCGACTGCTTGAGGCATATCATAAATATATTTAACGGTTTGGGCAACATATTTAGGATCGAGGGTCAAACCACCCATTGATTCCTTCCAAGCCTGATAATCAGATAAAGCGGATGCACTAGTGACATGGGTTAATAAATCCGTTTCGGCAGCTCCGGGAGCAACGAGCGAGATACGAACATTTTTACTAGCCACTTCTTGGCGAATAGTTTCAGTTGCACCATGGACTCCAAACTTAGAAGCCACATATGCGGCATGGTTAGTGAACGCTTTGAATCCAGCGATTGAAGACATATTGATGATTGTGCCACCTTGACGATCGATCATGTTTTGTAGGACCACCTGTGTACCATTTAAGACTCCCATGACGTTGGTATCCAACATGGTTTGCCACTCGTGTGCTGATTGATTTTCAACATTACCAAGTAGCATCACACCAGCATTATTAACTAACAAGTCGGTTGGTCCGAATTTTGCTTCGGCAGCCCGTACACTGGCGGTAAAGTCTTCTAAATTAGTGACATCAACTTGAGCCAACATGACGTTTTGGAAATCAAGAGGTAAGGCCTCCATGCGTTTGATATTCCGTCCGATGAGTAACAAGGGGTTACCTGCCACGTTGAAAAGTTTTGCAATTTCTGCTCCAAAACCAGAACTAGCTCCAGTAATTACGATTAATTTTTTATTTGTCATTTTTTTCTCCTATAAATAATTATTTAATATTGATAATCATACATGCTAAACTATGGTTTAGGTCAAATAAAAAAGGATAAAGAATATGAATTATAATATTGGACAAATTTCAAAACAGTTTCAAATCCCCGTTTCAACCCTGAGATATTACGATAAAAAGGGTCTGTTACCCTTTGCGAGTAGGAATCAAAAAAATGAACGGGTTTTTTCCGAAGATAGTATTAAATATCTTCATGTAATTCATTGTTTGAAAGAAATTGGTTTATCAATTAGCCAGATTAAGTTATTTATTGATTTATGTATGCAGGGGGATGAAACTTTACAAGCTCGTTTGGGATATATTCAGGCTCAAAAGGTTCAGTTGCAAGCACAGATTGAAAATTTAGAACGTCAGATGCATTTTATTGACTGGAAAGAGCAATATTATCAAACAGCTGTCCAAGCGGGGACCGAAGATGTTGTACGTAATTTACCATCACCTTTTGATGAGTAGCAGGTTGAGAGGGAGTGCTTTTCTATAAAAAATGGGCATGAGTGGTAATTATTTAAAAAAATATGTTATTTTTCCAAAAAACACCAATGGCGGAAATATTGGATTTATGGGATGAAAATGAGAAAGTGTGTACGGTTATCTGACAATGAACACATTTATTCCTTGTATCTAAGTGGTTGTTTTGTTAAAATTAAAACATTATTAGATTTTTTGCATAATAGCTTAAAAGGAAAGTTTGGGCGTGTATGAGTACAGAAGAAACAAAAGAAAAGAAATTTTTCGGTCAACCAATTGGACTCGCAACTTTATTTATGACTGAGATGTGGGAACGTTTTTCATATTATGGAATGCGGGCCATCTTGTTGTATTATATGTGGCATTTAATTGCTGTTGGTGATTTGAATATCACACGAGCTGTAGCAGCATCGATTATGGCAATTTATGCCTCGATGGTGTATCTGTCAGGTTCGTTAGGAGGATATATTGCGGATCGCATGATTGGATCACGTAAAGCTGTCTTCTTAGGTGGAGTGTTCATTATGTTAGGACACATCGTGCTAGCATTGCCCTTTGGATCATCAGCACTATTTGGTTCAATTGCATTAATTATCATTGGAACAGGACTTCTTAAGCCCAATGTTTCTTCGTTAGTTGGTTCTCTTTATACCCCACAAGATCGGCGACGTGATGCTGGGTTCTCAATTTTCGTGTTTGGGATTAACCTTGGCTCGTTTATTTCACCCCTCTTAGTTGGATGGACACAAGAAAACTTTGGCTTTCATGTTGCCTTTGGTTTAGCAGCGATTGGGATGTTCTTTGGACTTCTTCAATATTACTTCGGGGGTAAGAAAGACTTACCATCAGATGGAATGTATCCAACAGATCCGTTGCAGCCAGAAGAAATTAAGCCATTGATTATCAAAACTGTTTTAGCTCTAATTACATTAGGTTTGGTAATCACATTAATGATGTTAATGGGATGGAATAACATTTCTGACTTCATTAATTTGTTAACAATTGTCGCTGTTGCCATTCCGGTGATGTATTTCGTACAGATGTTGACATCAAGTAAGGTTTCAAAGCAAGAACGGTCACGGGTGTTGGCTTACTTACCATTGTTCTTTGGAGCAGTATTATTTTGGGCCTTGGAAGAACAAGGATCGGTAGTCTTGGCGACCTTTGCTCAAAACCGAGTGGTTCATTCATGGATCCCGGCGGCATGGTTCCAGTCACTTAATCCCTTCTTCATTATGTTATATACACCATTCTTTGCGACATTATGGAGTCGTTGGAAGAAGAATGCGCCTTCAGCTCCTTTGAAATTCGCGATTGGATTAATTTTTGCGGGTGCTTCATTCTTGTTGTTGGCAATTCCTGGTTCTCTATGGGGGACCAGTGGACGTGTTTCACCATTCTGGCTGCTTGGTTCATGGGCGCTAATCATTATTGGAGAAATGTTGATTTCACCAGTAGGATTATCAGTAACAACTAAGCTTGCGCCACGAGCCTTCACTGTGCAAATGATGTCACTTTGGTTCTTGTCATCTGCCGTAGGATCAGCCTTGAATGCGCAATTCGTTGGTCTATATTCACCACAAACGGAAGTTCAATACTTCTTTATTTTCGGATTAGTAGCCGTGATTTTGGGAATCATTATGATTTTCTTAGTTCGAATGATTATTCGTTTGATGGATGGTGTAGAATAATTTGAATCTTGTTAGAGGTTAGGAGGAATCCTAATCTCTTTTTTTATATATCAGGAATACTGATTTTAGTTTTAATGGCATAAATATAGTTTTTTAATAACCCTAATTTAGGTATATAAACTGAGCCCCGAAAATTAATATTTATTTTTATTCAATTAATTGAACGAGGGCTTTTCGAGAATTAAATGGTGCCGTGTATGGATGTTGACGTGTTTAGTTACTATTTGTTTTAAGACGGTAAGATCTTTTTTGATAATGAAGTAGCTTGATTTAGAAACGAAAATATTAGAAAATAAAAATAAATTTAATTAATTTATTTACAGATGCTAGAGCCATCGTTTAATTAAAAGATGAGATTGGGGGGATGTATAAATTGAATTGATGGCTGAAGTTTGGATTCATCAATGGGGTATATGATAATCGGGCTAGTAAGTCAATATGAATGATATAGTTTAATGGAAGTAAAAATAGGGTTAGACAATTTGGTTTGATGATAATGTTGATTGATTTTAAATGCTGATTTAAAGCTATTTATGAGAATATTGATCAACTGTGCTACAATTAACTATACAATATAGGTAGTATTTGAATGGATATTTTGAGGAGAAAAAATAAATGATGGGAATAACCACATTAAAAAAAGAAGCATGGCAAAAATTAAGAAATAATTGGCGATTTTTGGTAGTTTTAACCTGGCCTTTGATCGCATGGCAAATTTTTACATTGTTATTATCATATGGCGATAGTATTCAAGAAGGAGTGACGGTTGTTAAGCCATCGTCCGTTTTGTTTGCTTTGAGCCGGACCCTTTGGGCGGGATTAATTGAGGCGATCATCATTGGTGTCATCTCACTAGGTGTGATGTGGACAATGGTGGAGTGGAGTCGCGATAAAATGGAGTTCAAACAAACCGGATTGTTGAGCTTTCGTTTCTTTAAACGTGAAACGGTGATTGATTCAGTCGTCTTGATGGCCATTCGCTTCCTGTACACATTGTTATGGTCATGTTTATTGGTAGTTCCTGGAATTATTAAAAATATTTCTTATTCACAGGCTGAATTTATTTATGCAGAAGATGTGAAGCGGGGCGTCGCAATTGAATCCATTAATGAATATATCACCCGTTCACGAGTCTTAATGGATGGTCATAAATGGGAATACTTTTTACTTCAAATTACATTTATTCCATGGTGGATCTTAGTGGCTTTGACTAGTGGGTTAGCTACTTTTTGGGTGATACCATATTATGAATTAACAATGACTAATTTCTATCTAGGTTTGAAAAAGGCACAAGCTGACGATTTAGATACAAAGGATGATTCTACCTCTGAAGTAATTGAGGATGATAAGTAAGCAATCGTAACTAGAACTGGAACTTTTTTGTTCCGGTTTTATTTTATAAGAAAGTTAAGTAGCGTTGGTCTAGAGGTGTATAGATGGAACAACAAAAAGCGCCAAAGCGCCGATATATAACTGGGTTTGATGGGTTAAGAGCGCTAGCAGTACTGGGCGTGATTGGTTTTCATCTATGGCCGGATCGAATTGTGGGTGGTTGGTTAGGAGTTCCGCTTTTCTTTATTCTATCGGGTTATTTAATTACAGATTTATTGATCCAAGAATATGAACAAACTGGTCATATTAAGGTTATATCCTTTTGGGTGCGACGATTAAAACGACTAATGCCTGCATTGTTTACGATGTTGTTATTGACGTCTGTGGTCATCTTTTGGTATTTCAAACCGCTATTATATAATTTAAGAGCGATCATCAGTACTAATTTAATTTATATATATAATTTTTGGGCTATTAAGCATGGCGGATCATATTTTGATCAATGGAATCATCCCTCGCCGTTTACTCACCTTTGGTCGTTATCAATTGAAGGGCAGTTTTATCTACTTTGGCCAATTATTGTTTTGATTTTAATGAAGTTGAAATTTTCGCGACGTAAAATTGGTGGAGGATTAATGCTGGGTGCTGCAATCTCAGCTATCTTGATGGCAATCCTTTACAGCTCTACTAACCTCAATCGGGTTTATTATGGTACGGATACACGTATGTTTGCAGTGCTATTGGGCACGGCTTTAGCATTTGTTTGGCCTTCTAATCGTTTTAAGTTGGTAATTAAACCAACTGTTAAACGTAGCCTTGATCTTATCGGATGGGTGGGATTGCTTATCGTGGCGCTGGCGATCTTTACTCTAAACGGGCAGTGGGCCTTCACCTACTATGGTGGCATGTTTTTGATCACACTTATAATGGTGGTTTTGGTTGCAATTACGGCGCATCCGGCTTCGGCTTTTAGTAAAATTTTGAATCAAAGTTTCTTACGTTATCTTGGAACGCGCTCGTATAGTATTTATTTATATCAGTTACCGGTTTTTGTACTTTATAGTCATTGGATTCACCGACCAGTTCAATTGGTTGATATTGTAATTGAACTCGTATGGGTTTTAGTCCTGGCAGAAATTAGTTATCGTTATATTGAAAAGGTTTTTAAAAGTAGCCGTTTCTGGCATAACATACCAACCAACGGCGGACCGCAAATCTATGCCGCGGGGCTGCTCTTTTTAATAGTTAGTGGTACACATGCGTTGATGTTACCACAGACGGGACAACAGCCACCCAAGACAAAATTAGAGCATCGATTAACTAAAAATCAACAACAACTAAAACAGGCTAATCGAAAAGCGCAGCAAGCTGAAAAACAAGCCAATCGGCCGGTTAAGGTTGAACCAGCATTATTGGATCAATACGCTATTAATGAGCAACAGTATCAAAAATTACAAAATCTGCCAATTTCAGCCGTAGGTGATTCTTTACTCTTGAATGCCGGGCCTAATTTGCAAAAAGTGATGCCACAGATGACAGTCGATGCACAAATTGGCCGACAAGTAACAGACGTTATTAATATCATTAAAACTTTAAAGGAGCAAAATAATTTAGCAGATCAAGTTCTGATTACTAGTGGAACGAATGGGACCGTTTCAAAAGATCAGATCAAGCAGGTGATGGAAATAGTGGGAAAGCATCGAACCGTTTATTGGGTGAACGACTTTGCTGAACGTAATTGGGTAGCTGGAAATAATCAAAATTTATTGCAGGTAGCTTCACGGCATTCGAATTTAAAAATCGTGAATTGGGACGTAACTGCAAAACAACACATGGAGTGGCTTGGGCGCGATCAAGTACACCCAAACCCGACTGGATCTGTCGAGTATACTAAAACGATTCTCCGTAGTATTTTAAAAACGGGGAAGAATCAGTAAATGTTTGGGTTTAACCTAATAATAGATAGGTGCTGATAGTTATCCAAAGCACATATACACCAAGTATTTAACTTGTAATAGCTATTACCTAGTATGCGCTTATTTTAGTACTTTTTGATTAACATTGTGTTTAAAAATTAAAGATTTGCCCGTTGGCGTGTTCGCTTTGACTTAATTGTTGAAGCGATTTTTATTTGTCATAATAAAAACGACCTAAGACTAACTTAGACCGTTGTATTGTGCTTTTGTTTGGCTGCTATCACATTAATTTGTACAGTAATATCTAGTAGATCGTGATGGTTTCGGACATCTCTACCAGTTTGCTTATAACGTTGAGTATACTTTGGACGTACCTTATTGATGTGATTAGGCATTGGCTCCTATGTCAATAATTCGGACATAAAAATACGAATAAATTTTGAAAAACGTTTTAATTATTTAACGTACTGGTAAAGTATGTGATTTATCTAAAAAAGTGCATCCTTTAATGTTTCCATGCCATTCTAAACAACCCGTCTATACTTATCGTTTTAAACGGGATATTAATATGATTTATTTGTAGCTACGCTACAAGGGAAATTCGATCACTGTTATACCAGCGAATATAGCTATCAATGCCAGCTATTGCTTCATGAATTGTCTTAAATTCTTGAAAATTAATGTATTCACGCTTCAAAATTGAGTGAAAGCTCTCAATTCTTGCGTTATCACCAGGTTGTCCTTTACGAGAATAAGAATGCTTAATCCCAAAACGAGTTAAAGTACTTTCAAATAAATCGCTTGTATACTGACTCCCCATATCGCTATGAATAATGCTTGGTTTAACAGACTTTACTGCGACTTGATTAATGACGTCGGTTGCTAATTCCTTAGTCATATGACTTCCAACTTTATAAGAAATAACCCGCCGGGTTACGGGATTGTACATACTAGCTAGATAAACCCAAGTATTTTTAACGGGAATATACGTAATATCTGTTAAAAGAATATTGGATTGATCAGGTAATCCTTTAATTAGATTTGGTCGTTGATCATATTCAGTATGTGTTTTAGGCTTATTAATTCGTTTAGTCATCCTAGACCTAATTTTTAAAGCGTACATCTGTTTATAAACCATACGCTGGCTAATTTTAATTTTTAACTGACGATTTAATAAAATTGTTAATCGCGGGTATCCATACATAGGATATTTTAACCATGCATCTAATACCTTTTGCTTAATGAAATTGCGACGAAGAAGGGTTTTACCAGGCTTCCAATGTATATAGCCATAATAAGTCGATCGTGGAATTCTGAGGACGTTCAAAATTTTAGTAATGCGGTGCCCAACCTGTAGATTGTCATTAATAATTTTTAAGGTAGGAATACGTCCTTTGATGATCAATTTTTCGCCATAAGCACCGCTGCTCGTTTTAAAATATCAAGTTCTTCTTTTAGTTGTTTATTTTCTTTAATCAATGCCTTTTCATTTGCTGACAATACTTTCGTATTGTTAGGATCGGCTTGATTAACCCATTTAGAAACCGTTGAAACACTAACGTTGTATTCTTTTGCTAATGAATTAGCTGAACGACCAACTTTATGCAAGCTTACGATCGATTCTTTAAAGTCATTTGAATATTTGATAACCATAATAAAAAGCTCCTTTATGATGTATTATATCGAACAATTTGTCCGTAATTCCATCATAGGAGCCTCTGGTGTTTTAAAGTTACTATCTTATATCATGTTGCATAATTTAAATTCAATTGCTAAACGTCCGCCAAAATAGTCGTATAAATTTGTTGAGAATGCCATAAATGATACCCTGTGTATATAGTGTAGTATTTAAGTGTTCTGTTTTAGTATATTCATGGGTTATTTTTCAATAATATTCAGGATGTAAATATTTTTACGCCCTATTTTATTTGCTTTGATAGGGGATGAATTTGAATAATATTATTTATATGATGAGACTCATATAGATAAAATATGAGTATTCAAAAGTTATTTTTTGAGAAAAATTAATAAAACGACAATACTACATCGTTTCTCTTAATCAACGGTACGGAGAGTTAGTTATTGTCACACTTTTGATTATTTAGAATATGTTGTGCATGATCCATTGTCGATTTAATAACAGTAAGGATATGTAAATCATCTAACTTGTAAAAGTTTGTAGTACCTTGTTGTTTAAAGGTTACAATTTGGAATTTTTTTAATATATTTAGTTGCTTTGATATTGCTGGTTGAGACACCTTTAATTTTTGAACTAATTCATTAACAGATAGAGAATTATGCTCAAGCAACAGTAGAATATTTAAACGGGTAGAGTTACTTAAGACTTTTAGTATCTTTTGTGTTTCGTTAATTAATTCGATGTTTTCTGTCATTTGTGCACTCCTTGAATAATGAATATACATATTATATAATCAAAACGTTATATAACCAAATGGTTATAAAACCAAATGGTTATAAAAAGAAAGGTGTTTATATGTATATTACATTGATGACTAGCTTATTTATTGGAGCTAATTTAGATTTCTTTATATTACTTATACCATTATTTAAAAAACATGGATTTAAAAATACTATTATTGGATATGTATTTGGTGTTATAGGTATGTATTTAATAAGTGCAACCATGGGTCAATTTATTCAAATTTTACTACCTATGTGGGTGATTGGTATTTTAGGTTTAGTACCTATTTGGTATGGAATACGGGGTGGAGATGAGGAGGCTAAAAATACTAAATTAACTATGTCTATTTTCACTGTGGCTATTGTGTACTTAACTTCATGTAGTGCGGATAATTTAGCACTGTATGTCCCTGTTTTATCAACATTATCAATTAATCAAAGCGTTATTTATGGATTGTACTTTATTGTTTTAGCAATAATGACAGGTATATTAGCCCATCGTATAAGTAACATAAGAGTTGTAACAGTTATCTTTGATAAGTTTGGAGATATTATTACTAGAATTATTTACATTGGTATAGGATTATTCGTAATCATAGAAAGCGGATTGCTAAATAAAATTTTAAATTTATTATTTTAAAACTAAAGCCGTTATATATTCAACTTAATTGCTGATTTATAACGATTTTTATTTTATTGTTAGTTCATACGCATTTGTATCTAAATCTCCATGAGGATCATTTATGTGAATGGTTCCCCGATGATTAAATCCAATTTTTTTAAGCAAATATTGTACTCGTTTGTTTTGTTTATGTGTATCAATTCGTACTGATTTATAGTTATTATTTTTAATAAGGGTAATAGCATTATAGAATGAAATAACACCTAGATTATTACCCGCATATTTTGAATCTATGGCCAGCCGATGAATTGTAGCGTAATCATCGTCATTTTCCCAGTTACCACCCGTTAATGAATCATAATTTGGTTCATTAGTATATTGAATGGCAATGATGCCAGCAATATTATTATTGAACATAATTTCGTACAAATTATTATTTTTAATATCCAGTAAAATATTATTTTTATCTGGGTAACCATCTTGCCATTGAGGAACGTTTTCTGATTTTAAAGATGCTTGTGCATCTTTGATAATGTCCATTATTCGTTTTAAGTTAACGTCCTTAGCCTTACGTAAATATATTAGTGCCATAGTATCTCCCTAAAAACTTTTAGATTTATTATAAATAAAGAATATATATTAGCAACTAGTGGGTGATATATTTTATGGATTTATTAAACATTTTGTTAATTTTTGTGATTTTGATATTCGGTTAATTGTTTAGCAATGGGTTTCCTTATGCTTCACAACCATCCCCGTGAGAATCTTGTTTAATTGTTAAATTAATAATGTAACTTCATTATAAAAGTTATAAAAACAGGCGATAAATGAATTCCCTACTACAATTAAACTCCCTCGATTTCGATAGGCTTAACGATTATTGCATAATTGGAAACTGTCATGAATTGGTAATTGGTATGGGTAGATTTGGGAGACCGAAAAAAGGTATTTAAATTAGACATACCTATATGGAACAAGGATAAGTAAGTAAATAATGTTTACATCCTTAAATATAAAAGGGGGTGGCGTGTTACCACCTCCCAAAAATATATCTGTGGCACTATTTCAGTGCGTTAGGAGCACACGTTTTTCATTCTCTTGGTGTAATATTGTGCATGGGTATGCGTTACTAATTTGATAGCAGAGCTATTGCTACTTTTGGCGATGATATTATAGTTCTTATATTTCATATAAGTTGTTTTGCAAAGATAGACCTGTATAAATCGTGTTCAATTTTGACAAAATATCTATTTTGAATGGCTATTTTAAGCTGTTTATATATGTGAGACAAAAATCAGTAAATGTTTGGTTGAAAAGACATCTTCTAATGGAGATGTCTTTTTTGGCAAGAAAATTTCTAGATTTGACAAAAGATTAAAAAATAAGGTATATTGTTAACCAGTTTATTAACCAGTTAAGGAGTTTGTGATATGAATCAACAAGTTGAAAATAAAGCCATTCAAATTGATACATTATTAAATCAATTACATACGGTGGCAGAGCAACAACGTGAAATTTTATTTGGGACGGTACAAAGCGATATTACAACAACACAAGGGCATATTTTAATGCTGTTAAATCAGAAGGGACCACAAACTAATAAAGAGTTAGCAGAAGCCTTGCAAGTGAGTCGGGCGGCAATCACGAAGGCGATGAAGGGATTACAAACGAGTGAATGTAACTGTGTCATTCCAGTACTAGATGCAAAAGATGCGCGGTTAATTCGTTTTACTGTTAATCACCAAGGTGCCATTTTTGCTAAGTTACATGGCGAACAACATGCAGCAACTTTAGCAGTTTATGAGAAAATCATGCAAGAATTTTCGTCAAGTGAGCAACAGGTGATTGGTCGCTTTATTACGGCATTGGATGAATGTTTACAAGAGGAGTAGAGAATGATGACAAAGCAAAGAAACCGTCGTTATTGGATGGTTATTCCGGTAGTTACAATAATCATACTTTTGGGGTTGATTTTTCATCGAACTTGGCAAAATGAACAGCGGGTGCACAAGACTAATACTGCAGAAAAAATTAGAATTGTAACTAGTTTGGCTGTTTATGGTGAAATGGCACAGGCAGTCGTAGGTGATCAAGGACAGGTTCAAAGTATTATTAATAAAGCTTCCGTTGATCCCCATGAATATGAACCCAGTGTCCAAACCGCAAAGGCGTATGCGCAAGCTCAATTAATTATTGCAAATGGTGCAGGCTACGATGCGTGGTCCACAAAATTTGCGCAAGCGAACACACAAGCTCAAAAGTTAAATGTTGGCACGATCGTTGGATATCATGAAGGTGATAATGAGCACTTTTGGTATCAACCAACGGTTACTAAAGCCATGATGGATCCATTAGTGGATAAGTTAAGTGCACTCAAACCAGCTTCGCGTTCATATTTTCAAACTAATGCGCAACGGTATATTAAAACGATCCAACCATTAGCTGAGAAGCGAGCGGAGTTAACGAAACAATTAAAAGGGAAAAGTGTTTTAGTCACGGAACCAGTCTATGATAATGCCTTAGCTGGGTTAGGAGTTCACGATTTAAATCCTAATTTTGCACATGCAATCGAAGCGGGAAATGATCCTAATCCAACGGATGTTTTAGCATGGAATGACGCGATAACGCAAGGGCAAGTCGCCTTTGTCATTAATAATCCACAGACTGAGAATGCAGTGACGAGGCGAGCGGTTAAAAAGGCACAACAATTCCAGGTTCCAATAATATCGGTAACTGAAACTAAGCCAGATGGTAAAAATTATCTAGAATGGCAGTTAGGAATTTTAGAACAAATTGAAGAGGCATTGAAAAAATGAAAATTTTGACGGGAAATCAGATTGGAATTAATCTGGATGGACGTTGGTTATACCGAGGGGTTAACTTCAGCTTGAACGAACATCAAGTCTTAGCTTTATTAGGTGAGAATGGAGTAGGGAAAACAACTTTATTGAAAGCTTTGATGCAAGAAGTGGTGTTGACGGAAGGCCAGTTTGAATGGACCAAGAAAGACTTGTCAATTGCGTATGTTCCGCAATACCGCTCTGATATGCAAGCGTTTCCTTTGAATATTAAAGAATATATTGGTTTGAGTTTTGATCATGGTTGGCGCCCGTGGTTAACTCGGAATGAAAAAGCATGGTTACAGCATATTATTGAAGATACAAATTTGGCTAAAATTGCTAAACGACGGATTGATCAAGCTTCAGGGGGGAACGTCAACGAGCTTTTCTAGCACAAGCTTTATTGAAAAATCCCGATATTTTAATTTTAGATGAAGCTACGGCAAATTTAGATCAATCAGCTAAATTTGAATTAATGGATGTTGTGAAGCATTATCGTGATCATCATAATTTAAGTGTAATCATGGTTAGCCATGACTTGGAAATTATTCGTGCTTATGCTGATGATTATTTACGACTGAAACCAAACGGAAGTGATTTTGGCGCTTGTCAAAACTTAAAATTGCATGAAGGGGAGCAAAATGTTTAGTTATACGTTTATGCAAAATGCGTGGATTGTGGGAACTTTAATTGCGATTATATCGGCAATGATGGGTGTATTTGTGGTGGCCAAACGAATGGCGTTTTTTGGACATGTACTGAGTGAAATTGGGTTTGCAGGAGCATCATTTGGTTTATTTATGAGTTGGTCTCCACTGTGGGGGATGTTATTATTTACGGCTTTTTCCGCGATTAGTATCGGTCAGTTAGGGTTAAGTGAACAACGTTCAGAATCGATCATTTCCGCTGTAAGTGCGGTGGCGATTGGTTTAGGGGTTGCCTTTCTATCGTTGTCAGAAAAAAGTGCTAGTTCGGCAACGGGAATTTTGTTTGGTTCGATTTTCAGTATTAGTACGGAAAATGTTTGGCAAGTTGTGCTTCTGGCGTTCGTAATTTTAGGGCTTCTACTAGTTTTATACCGCCCACTTCGGCATTTTGCGTTTGATTATGAAACGGCTAAGTATAGCCTTCAGCACGAAACAGGGTTAGAAATTACGTTCTTACTTATGATTGCGGTCACAGTTGCAATTTCTGCCCAAGTTGTCGGCTCGTTATTGATTTTTATTTTACTTGTTTTGCCAGCCTCTTCAGCGATGCGCTGGGGGCGCACCGTGTGGCAAATGCTTAGTATGGCAATTGTATTTGCTCTAATTGGTGTTTGGGGAGGACTCATATTTGCGTATTGGACAAATTTACCAGTTAGTTTTTACATTGCATTAATCGAAGCGGGGATTTATTTTTCAAGTGTATTTAAAGCCCACTAATTTCATAAAAAGTCAGCGCGTATGTCTGGTTTCTGTTAGAATAAATAAGACTTGTCATTTTAACAATTGAAATGATGTAAGGCTGGAGTTGATGAAAATCAAATTTAATTTATTGGAAAGTATCGCAGTAATGGTCCACTTGAGACTAGCTGCTTGATAAAACAGATCAAAGGAGAAACATAAATGTTAACAGTTTCAAATATTTCCGTTGCTTTTAACGGGAAAAAACTTTACGACGATGTTAATTTAAAATTTACACCTGGTAATACTTATGGAATTATTGGGGCTAATGGAGCCGGAAAATCAACTTTTCTTAAGGTACTTGAAGGTAAGCTAGCACCTACGACGGGAAATGTATCAATGGGCGCTAATGAGCGGATGTCATCATTGGTTCAGGATCACTTTGCTTTTGACGAATATACCGTCTTAGAAACCGTGATGCGTGGGTATAAAGAATTATATGATGTAAAACAAGCGATGGATGAAATCTATTTGCATGATCCTTTCACGGATGAAGATGGAATTGAAGTTGGAGAATTATCAGCTCGCTTTGAAGAGATGAATGGTTGGAATGCTGAAACAGATGCGCTTCAACTTCTGCAAAGTATTGGGATTCCATCTGATTTGCATTATACTTTGATGGCTGATTTACCAGAAACCACAAAAGTGAAGGTTTTATTGGCACAAACTTTGTTTGGAAATCCAGATATCTTAATCTTAGACGAACCAACCAATGGTTTGGACACTAAGACGATTGCGTGGCTTGAAGACTTCTTAGCTGATTATGAAAATATCGTGCTAGTGGTTTCCCACGACCGGCATTTTTTGAACGCAGTTTCAACTATGATTTTGGATGTTGATTTTGGTAAGATTAAATTATTCGTTGGAAACTATGATTTTTGGAAAGAATCATCTGAACTGGCTTCTCGTTTGCAAGCGAATGCTAATTCTAAAAAAGAAGAGCAAATTAAAGAGTTGCAAGACTTCATTGCCCGCTTTTCAGCAAATGCTTCGAAGTCAAAACAAGCTACTTCACGAAAAAAGCAATTAGAGAAGATTACGTTGGACGATATTCAACCTTCATCTCGTAAGTATCCATACATTCATTTTGATATTACGCGTGAGATTGGAAATGACTTAGTTCGGGTTGAAAATATTTCTAAAACAGTCGATGGTGTTAAAATTTTGGATGATATTTCATTTACATTATCACCAAATGAAAAAACATTGATTATGGCCGAAAACGATATTGCAGCAACGGCGATGTTAGATATCATGGCTGGTCGCATGGAACCCGATACTGGTTCAGTGACTTGGGGTGTGACGACAACTCGTGATTACCTGGCAAAGGATATGGCCGCGAATTTTGAAAAACCTGAAATGCCGATTCTAGATTTCCTACGGGATTATGCTTCCAAAGAAGAAAATGATAATACTTTCTTGCGTGGCTTGCTTGGTCGGATGTTATTCCGTGGTGAAGATGCAGACAAAACATTGGATGTTTTGTCTGGAGGAGAAAAAGTTCGGGTGATGCTGTCAAAGTTGATGCTAACCAAGACTAATGTATTAATATTAGATGATCCAACTAACCACTTGGATTTGGAATCAATTACGTCATTAAATGACGGTTTAGTTGAGTACCAAGGATCATTAGTGTTTACTTCGCACGATCGAACTTTCGCACAAACGATTGCTGACCACATTGTGGTGGTGTCCAATCAAGGTTCAATTGATCGAGCAGAAATGACATTCGATGAATTTATGGAACATCCAGAAGTGCAAAAACAATTGGCTGAAAAGCAAATCGTCCTATAAGAATATTATGTAAAGGCTCAAGATGAGAAACATTCTCACCTTGAGCCTTTTTTTAGATATAAAATTAATATTAAATGCAAAAAAACATTATGTATTTTTTCATGTGATTTTCTAAAATAATTTGTGAAATTTTTGTGAAAGAATGATAGCTTGTGATGCTTTTTCAAGGTGGATGATGGATAAAACCATCAAATATTTTTTATGCGTATTATTAATTTGGTTAGTTATAGTAGGACTTCAAGCGAACTTAATTAAAGGTAAATTAAAATTAGATTGTGAATTTAAGAGCGATATTGCCAAGGACGAATTTGTATATTATCATGTGAAGACCACGAGGAATATATGGAATAATTAAAAAAATGCAATCGTGTTATTCAATACAACTAACATTATAAATCATTCATTTATATGAATGAAATGGAGTTTAGAAAGCTGGCACAATCAATGTTAAAGGAGTAGATCTAATATGATAAAAAAGACTTTTTCTTATATTCAAGTATTAGTCATGGTACTAGGGGTGATAATGGTGCCAATGGAAGTATTAGCGAGTAGTATGGAGCAAGAACATACCATACCGAAAAAAATTGGGGTTAAATACTCTCAAATTCAGGTAAAACAGAATGGTCAGGAATTGCCAATTGAGACTGTGATGGAAAGTCAAAGTAAAGATGTGGAGGTTTTTTACGATTGGCAAATTCCAGATGGTCAAAAAATTAACGCAAATGATTATTTTATGGTTTCCGGCATTCCAAAATCATTTCAGGCTGAAAGTGATATGGGCTTAAACATTGATGTAATGGATATGAAAGGTCGAATTATTGCCAACGGGCATTACAATAGTCATGATAAACAAATCAAATTTGTGTTTAAAAATGATTTAGTCGCATATCAATTAAAAGGTCGTTTGACCTTGAAAGTTAATTTGACATATAACCAAGATGGCCGGGCTGATTTTAAAATTAATCAAAAAAGTTATCAACTTTTGGATGCACGATATCAGCAAAGTAATGTACCTGTGAAACAAGAACTTGATAATCAAAGGAACTATGAGCAGGCACCAATCATTAAAAGTGGGCGCTATGATTATGATCGCCAAACTAAAAATTTGACGCATACTTGGCGAATTATTATTAATCATACGAAATTAAAAGGAGATGAATTTGTAATTCGTGACACTTTGCCGCGTTATGTAAATTTTGATCAAGCGAGTTTCAACGTTCATTCTGGGCAGCTCATATTAAATAGAGATACAGATAATCATGTTTACCTGGGTGGTTTTGAACGACGCGGTTCAGTTCAAAATCAAGATATATCGATCCAAGAATTGCAAGGGCGTGAATTAGTCATCAGGGGTAAGGTTCCAATAAATAACCAAAATGACTATGAAATTTGTTATACAACTTCCATTAATGGCCTAGATCGGAACTTTAAGTTTTTGCAACAAGGCAATGCGATTGTGGTTAAAAATGTGGCAAAATTAGAAGATGCTAACCAAAATATTCTAGGAGAGTATACTTCTAATTTATCTTTTGCTTTTACGCAAAAAGAGATGAGTGATTACATTGAACCAGGCACTTTGGAAGTAATTCATAAAGATCAAACCAAGCAAAAAGCCGTTCCTGGGGCAACTTTTAATTTATATGATCAAAATTAAAAATTAGTCCAAGCCAACTTGAAAACAGATCAAAATGGAAAGATCGAGGTACCACAAGTTAAACCTGGATCATATACCCTAAAGGAAATTAAGGCTCCGGAAAATTATTTAATTAATCCAAAAATATTTGAGATTCAAATTGAGACTGGTAAAACTGCGACCGTAACCATTCATGGAACGCCTAAACCTGCAATTACCACTATTAAAGGTGTTGTGAAGTGGTTTGATAAGAGAGATCTAAAACATTATCGTCCAGTGCAGATAAAGTTAAATTTGATGCAAAATGGTCAGTTTTTAAAAAATACTGAAGTGGGTCCAACAAACCAATGGAAATATCGATTCAACGGATTGCCCGAGTTCGATGCGCAAGGAAAAAAATATAAATATACCTTAGAATGCCCTGAAGTAGAAAAATATATCCATCAGTCTAAAGATTTTGATGTGACCTATCGCTTAACTGGTAAAACTAACGTGCAAGGACAATCCATTTGGCAAGATCAAAATAATCAAGCTGAATTCAGACCGCCTTTTGTTGAAATTGAATTACTTAGAAATAGTAAAAAAATCCAAAAATCGCAAATAAGTGCATCTACGCACTGGCATTATGAGTTTGATAATTTAGAACAATATAATTCGCATGGCCGCGAGTATATATACGATGTGGTATCATCGCCAGTTAAACATTATATTAGTCAAAAAAGTGGTTATAATTTCACAAATAGTTTTAAGCCAAATTTCACCAAGGTGATGGGACATAAAATTTGGGAAGACGATAATGATGTAGAAGGTTTGCGACCCAAAAATATTGCTGTGGGTCTATTAAAAAATGGACAAATCATTGGTAAAAAATTGGTAACGAATTATAAAAATTGGCATTATGAGTTTGATCAATTAGAGCAGTTAGATGATCAAGGGCGTTTAATACAATATCAAATTATTGAAGATTCAGTCGCTAATTATGAAAAACAGGTTCAAGGATATGATCTAAAAAACACATTATTACCAAATCAGACTAAGATTCAAGGAACAAAGGTGTGGCGTGATGATGATAATAAGGATCAAACTCGGCCGAAAAAGATAGTTGTGGAGTTGATTAAAGATGGCACGGTTCTTGCAACACAAACGGTTGATGCAAAGAGTGGATGGAATTATGAATTTAAAAATATCCCAAAATATCAGCATGGTCGTAAGATTCAATACCAAGTACGTGAGCAGTCAGTGAAAGATTATCAGACTAGTTATGAGGGGGACCAGATTATTGGTGCTCTAATGGGTGAAATTCAAATAACAGGGCGGCATTCTTGGAAAGATCAGGAAAATAAAGCTAGAGTAAGACCCGAAAAGATCGTCGTTTATTTAACACAAAATGGGAAAGAGACTCAAACGAGAATTATTGATGCTAATAATGACTGGCATTATATCTTTGAAAATTTACCGAAATATGATCAGAACGGTAAAAAATATCTTTATAATGTGTCTGTACAAAAAGTTCCGCAATACGTAACTCATTCAGATGGTTATGATTTTATGGGTAGTTTAAAGCCGAGGTTTATTTTTAAAGAAAAAAAAGACAAAACAAAATTTGATAAAGTCAAACCAGAAAACCAAAAACCAGTTGTATCAAAAGTTGAAGAATCTAAGGTGAAAGTAGTAGATGTAGTAACGCCCAAACAGGCAGTGGTTGAAACAACCAAGCAACAATCAGGTGCAGAAAATACTGATAAAAACGATATGACTGAGGATAAGACAGAAACTTCGGTAAAAGAGAAAACGCCGGTTGATTTTAAGAATAAAACATCAGAATCGACCAAAGTGAAGTCGGAAGCACCGAAACAAGAAACGCTTAAAGTCGAAGAACCTAAAGTGAAAACAGTACGCTCGAAGATACCAAAGCAAGTAGTCGTTGAAACAAATAAGGACCATCCAGTCGCAGAAAATGCTGCGAATGGTAAAAAGTCGGAAACAGCGGTTAAAGTCGAAACACCAGTTGTACCAAAAGCTAAAGAAATTAAGGCGAAAGTAATAGATGTAGCAATGCCCAAGCAGGCAGTGGTTGAAACAACCAAACAAAAACCAGTTGCAAAAAATACTGATCAAAGTACCGCAACTGATGTTAAGTTGGAAACAACAGTTAAAGTTGAAACACCGGTTGATTTGAAGAATGCAAAAGCAGAACCGACCAAAGTGAAGTCAGAAACACTTAAAGTTGAAGAACCTAAAGTAAAAGTAGTAGACCCGAAGACGCCAAAGCCAGTAGTGCTTGAAACAACCAAGCAAGAGCCAGTCGCTGAAACCGTTGATAAAAGTACCACGAATGAGAAGAAGGTGGAAATAGCAGTTAAAGTTGAAACACCAGTTGATTTGAAGAATGAAGCATTAGAATCAGACCAAGCCAAGATTGATGTAAATAAAACAGAGGCATCGAAAACAGCTGCACCTAAAATCGAAGAGCACAAAGTAAAAGCAGCAGATTCGAAGACACCAAAGCCAGAAGTGGTTGAAACAATCAAGCAAGAACCAGTCGCTGAAAACGTTGATAAAAGTACCACGAATGATAGTAAGCTGAAAACGGCAGTTAAAGTTGAATCGTCGGTTGATTTGAAGAATAAAACATCAGAATCAGACCAAGCCAAGGTTGATGTAAATAAAACAGAGGCATCAAAAACAGCTGCACCTAAAATCGAAGAACCTAAAGTAAAAGTAGCAGATCCGAAGACATCAAAGTCGGGAGTCGTTGAAGCAACTAAGAATCAGTCAAGTGCAGAAAATGTTGCGACTGAGACGGAGGTGGAAACAGCAGTTAAAGTTGAAACACCGGTTGATTTGAAGAACGCAAAATCAGAACCGACCCAAGTAAAGCCGGAAGCATCAAAAACAGCTGTACCCAAAGTCGAAGAACCTGAAGTGAAAGCAGTAGACTCGAAGACGCCAAAGCCAGTAGTGCTTGAAACAACCAAGCAACAACCAGTTGCAAAACATACTGATCAAAGTACCGTAACTGATGGTAAGATAGCGACTTCAGTAAAAGAGAAAACGTCGGTTGATTTGAAGAATAAAACATCAGAATCAGACCAAGCCAAGGTTTATGTAAATAAAACAGAGGCATCAAAGACAGCTGTAACTAAAATCGAAGAACCTTAAGTAAAAACAGTAGATCCGAAGATATCAAAGCCGGGAGTCGTTGAAACAACTAAGAATCAGCCAAGCACAGAAAATGTTGCGACTGAGACGGAGGTGGAAACAGCAGTTAAAGTTGAAACGCCGGTTGATTTGAAGAACGCAAAAGCAGAAACGATCCAAGTAAAGTCAGGAGCACTTAACCTGGAAGCATCAAAAACAGCTGTACCAAAAGTCGAAGAACCTGAAGTAAAAACAGTAGATTCGAAGATACCAAAGTCAGAATTAATTGAAACAGTCAAGCAAGAACCAGTCGCTGAAACTGTTGATAAAAGTACCACGACTGAGACGGAGGTGGAAACAGCGGTTAAAGTTGAAACACCGGTTGATTTGAAGAACGCAAAAGCAGAACCGACCCAAGTAAATCCAGAAGCACTTAACCCGGAAGCATCAAAGACAGCTGTACCTAAAATCGAAGAACCTGAAGTAAAAACAGTAGACCCGAAGACACTAAAGTCAGAAGTAGTGGAAACAATCAAGGAAGAACCAGTCGCTGAAACCGTTGATAAAAGTACCACGAATGAGAGTAAGCTGGAAACGGAAGTTAAAGTTGAAACACCGGTTGATTTGAGGAATGAAGCATTAGAATCAGACCAAGCCAAGGTTGATGTAAATAAAACAGAAGTGCCAAAACCAGTTGTATCTAAAGTTGTAAAACTTGAAGTAAAAGCAGCATATCCGATGACACCAAAGCCAGAAGTGGTTGAAACAATTAAGCAACAGCCAGCCACTGAAAGAGTAGAAGAATCGGTGTTACCAGTTGAATTCGGAGCATCAAAGATGGTAAAAAGGGCATTTAATTTAGACCAATCATTGGTTGGAATATCAAAAAAGACTAATGAAATATTATCTATGCCTTTAGCAATCGACCGAGTGAACCAACGAAATATTTACAGTTTGACTAGTATTAACTCGATAAAACCTCATAAAATGTACCCAAGTATCCATCAGATAACCTCTCAGCAGTTGTTGGCGAAGTGTCAATCAAATTTAGCAATCTCTTTACCACAAACTCATGCAGATAAACGAAGTAAAGTATGTCTGAACTTATTAATTCTGAGTTTGGGATCTATGTTATATTGGTATTTTCGTAAGCGTTAATCCGTTGGGTATTGGTTTTTATGATGATGAGGTTGGATAATTTATCAATTGCGACTTTATTCAGTGTGAAAAATGTAGCATAATCTCTATCCCAGATGATGATATGATAGACTGTATAACGTTTTACATTATAATTAGCTAAAAAAGCATAATTAAATATAAATAATGATGAGTTGGGGATGATAATGTCAAAGTTTTTACAAAAAATGATTTTAGGAATTACCATTTTGGTACTAGGAGTGGGGGTAATTGCCAGTCTGGTGGCTCCTTTTTCATTATTGGTTTTGCTGGGAGTGATTTTATTGACCATAGGTTGGCTGTATTTCGGACCTAAGCTCAACCATTTGAAGCCCAAGACAATTAAATGCATGGTTGTAGGTGTTTTTGCCTTGATGGTAGTGGGACAAATTTTAGTTTTGAAGTTTTTACCAAGCTCAGTTTACCATGATCCATTCCGGGTATATTATCAAGCTGAACAACTAGCATTGCAGCATTCCGATTGGTCAGATACGTCATATTTTTGGCGTTATCCCAACAATGCGGTAATTGCAATTCTACTTTCATGGGTACTCAAGCTCACTCATTTATTCGGTGTTTCAACCCAATTAACTTTGCAGGGCTTATCAATCTTATTTTTTGATGGGTTCATTGCTTCGATTCTGTCTATTGCACGTAAAAAAACGAATAATCTGCCGGTTGTGCAGATTGGAATTGTATCCTTCTTTGCTTTATTGCCTCTGTCATATACCTATATGATTAAAGTTTTCTATACCGATTCAGTCGTGTTATTATGTTTGACTTGGATTGTTTATTTAGTTTTAGACTGGTCTAGGCACCCTAAGTCACAACGCTATGTCAATGGATTATTGTTGATTATTTTAGTCGTAATAGGCCAGTTGGTTAAACCAAATTTAATTATTCTTCTGATTGCTGGTCTTTTATGGGCTTTGTGGAACTTAATCTGGCATCGTGAAATTTTCAAAAAAGAGGTTATGGTTCCGATCGTTCTACTAACTATTGGGTTTACGTTGACATTACCAATTAAACCTTTGATTTTAAATTCGGCTAACTATCAACAAAATGCCAAGTATGAGTTACCGACTGGTTCATGGATTTATATGGGATTAAATTCAAGGCAACACGGTATTTATGCAGGGGATGATGTACACAGCCTATTAAAACTAGAAAATAAGGATGCTCGCCAGCAAGCCTTAAATCACAAGATTCCAGAACGCTTAAAAACTTATTCATTGATCGGTTTTGTGGAACATTCATTTATTAAGATGGCGATTTTGTTGTCGAGCCAGCCTCTACCAACGGCTTACACGGGAGGGCATACTATGGCGCCAGATTGGCAGCAGAAAAATCAAGCTGCCTTCGCTCAATACATTGGCTTAGTACAGCGTATTTTATGGGGAAGTCTGTATAGTTTGGCGTTGCTTTCAACAATTCAAGCTTTTAAAAATATAAAGTTTGGTCGTCCGGGCGATCAGCTGGGCTTCGTTAATCTGAGTTTATTAGGGTATGTGGCATTACATACCTTAATCTGGGAAACCGAGGCACGCTATGGATTAGTGTTAATTCCTTTGTTGTTTTATATTATTTGGCATAATCATGAATATTTAAATCAAAGTTTGAGTTTACAGAAACCGCGGTTACGCAAAATTTTTTGGTGGGGGCTACCTATTTTTATCGTAGGAATGGCGCTGACGGCAGGATTGGGCACGCGTAAAAGCGAGGAAGTGGTAACGATTGCCCAGCGCAGTCAACTTTCTAAGCAATATCATGCTCAGCCAACTTTATTATTGCCAGGTCACAGCTTGACACAACAAGTTCGCGTGGGTACTAAAATTAGCCAGTTTACTCTGCAAGTCCCACTGGGATCACAAGTTTCGGCGCATTTAGTAAGGTTAGATGATGATCGAAACTATCCTTTGCAGTATGTGACTACACCAAAGGGAACCTTTATGGTCAATTCAAAGCCTTTAGCGGCCGGTCATTATCGGATTGAATTGAAAAATAATACCCACCAAGCTCAAAAAATTTGGAGTGTTGCTCTTTTGGATTATCGCTTGGCACCTTATTCGATTCAAGGAACGCAGCCGATGCCAAATGGAAGCTCATTCATTTATACATTTTACGATCAACAAAGGCGCGTTCAATTATAGAAAAATAGATTTTTATTTTAAAAGGTGTAAAATAGAGAAAAAGTTTGATTATTACTGGTTAGGTTACAGATAATCAAGGAAAGTCTTGATTTTTATCATAAAAATGCATTGAATTTGTTATTAAGAGGTCTGGAACATTTTGTCCCGGCCTTTTGTTTTTGGATTAAGCGGTGGCGATTGGAATTTTATCTAAATATTTGTCACATATATCTCTATAACCAAAAAAATATGTAATTCAAGAAAAAAGTAAGTTAAATAAAGATGGAGGTGGGTTAATGAATCATCAACAATATCAGCACTTTAAAACTATCGTGGCGGAATTAAATCAGTATAAAATTGAGCCAATCGTGGTTGGAACGGCTTCCGTTGAATTATTGGCCAATTTGGATTTTGATGCCAAGATGATTCCGTTAGTGCTTGCAGATAAAATGATGAATAATACGCAAAATATCACAGAGATCATGCAACGTTTAGCGTTTAAACCTGGTGTTGATGAGAATCAAATGCTTTTCTCTGACGATGTGATTAGTTTGGATTTATTGAGTTATTCTGAATTTGAGGCATACACAGGTTTTCAACTTAACGATATGTTGGATCTACATAAACATCAAAATCCCAATTATCAAGTAATGCCTGCTACGTATACAATTGGCACATTAGACGCCTTGCTGCGGATGCCAAAGCGTTCAGATGTGTTAAAAAGCCAAGATAAAACCATGATGAATTATTTGGAAGCGCATGGGTATATCTTGGATCGTTTAAATCTAAATCCGGTTGATCAATTGGTACCTTGGGAGTATCGAATTGTCCAGCCAACTGATGATGCACAAATTGAAGATATGTTGCGAGATCAGCGCCCAGATGATTTAAAAATCTTATTAAAGCGAATTAAAAATGCTCGAAAAAGCCGTATTCGGAAGTATAATAATCTTGAAATAGTGGCGACAGTTGAGGGAACTATTTGTGGACATGCTACGGTGGAATTGGGCGTCTTAATGTCTGATGATGAATCTGATGGATGGATCGTGGGCAATCTTTTGGATTTAACGTTTAGTGGTGTGGAACGGGCTCATGGACTCCTTGAACAATTCTTAATCAGATTGGAAGAGGCCCTTATAACTTCGACACCGGCAGTTCTGATGGTGGCGGAAAGTAATTTTGGGCAGTTAGAAAAATTGGGTTTTGAGCCATTGAAATTTACAGATCTTAGGTTGCCGGTTGGTTTAAAATCAGATCGGTTTATGGTAAAAGAGTTATTCCAAGGAGTCCTCGATAATGTGAGTGGTCAATTAACTTTTGCTAAAGATGCATCTGACCCTTCAAGTCATTGAGAAAGGAATCAAGCGCGATGTGGCAAGAAATAATGTTGGCACACCCAGTTTTAGGGTTATGGGCTTTAGTTGTAGGAATTAACTTTTTAATCCCGGTTGGTGCCAGTTGGATGATTTCGCATAACATGGCCATTAGTAGTAATCGATTCGGTCAAAAAATTTGGTGGGCTTGGTTAGGTATTATTGTGCATGAACTGTCACATGCTGTTATTGCAGTTCTCTTTGGCCATCAGATTCAGTCTATTTCGTTCCTACAACCAGCGGATGCTAGGGGGACACTGGGGTATGTTGAGCATACATATGATCCTCATAATTGGTATCAAAAATTAGGTAATTTTTTTATTGGCATTGCCCCGATTTTTGGGATTAGTCTGAGTATGTATTTAGTCACATACTGGTTGTGGCCCAGCTTGTTGACTACGTCCCCAACGGGAGCACCATCGATAGTGCACGGAGTTGTCTGGGCCTATCTATGCTTCACTTTATTTTGCGGCATTGATTTGAGTGCAGCTGATTGGGCAGGAGCCCAAACGGGGATGTGGTTATATTTGGGATTATTAACGTTCTTTAGTTTAAGCTGTGCGTATTTTTTTAAAATTACGGGAGTTCAATATTGGCAATTTGGCGCCAAACAAGTTGTGTATTTTTTTGCCATTCTAATGGGATTGAGTTTTTTGATTAGAATTTTAGTAGCAGGCTTAGCTCGTCTGAAAGCTTAGCCCATTTTTAAGGAAAGGATGATTATGCAAGAATTAACCAAACGTCAACGCGGGGCGTTGTACATACTGATGGCGGGTGTGTTCCTGAGTTTTTTGAATCAAACTTTGATGAACACAGCCCTGCCTAGCATCATGCGTGAATTTAATATCGACACATCACTGGGACAGTGGATGACAAATGGATATATGTTAGTGAATGGTGTGATGGTTCCGTTGACAGCTTTTTTGATTCAACGATTTAAAACCCGGCAGCTCTACTTGACAGCGATGTTTATGTTTACGGTTGGGACAATCATTGCCGGACTTGCCCCTAATTACGGGATTCTAATTTTAGGTAGAATGGTGCAAGCAATGGGTGGCGGTGTGTTTGGTCCACTAATGAATGTGGTGGTCATGAACCTGTTCTCTAGCGATCGGCGTGGCGCCGCGATGGGGATGATTGGTCTAGCATTGAATTTTGCACCTACCATTGGTCCAACTCTCTCGGGAACAATTGTTTCATTTGCCTCTTGGCGTTGGCTTTTCTTAGGATTAGCGCCCTTAATGGTCATTGATTTATTGTTTGCATTAGTGCGTCTGACAAATGTAGGTGAACAGAAGTTTCTGAAATTCGATTTTACAGGTGTTGTCTTATCATCGATTGGGTTAGGGACACTATTATATGGATTTTCAAATGCGGGCACCGGAAATTGGACCAGTCCGAATGTTTGGGCCTATGGGTTAGTGGGGATATTGACGACGGGAGCATTTGTCTACCAGCAAACACATACCAAGGTTCCACTTTTAAACTTACGAGTATTTTCATACCATAATTTTTGGGTGGCTGTAATTATTAACGTGGTGCTGATGACAGCATTATATGGTGGTGCTTTGATGTTGCCACTTTATCTACAATCTGTACGCGGACAATCAGCGATGATTTCGGGAATGGTTTTGATGCCCGGAGCAATTGTAACGGCCTTCTTATCGCCCACTTCGGGGAAATTATATGATCGTTATGGTGCGAAAATTCTCGCACCAATTGGATTAACCATTACGTTATTTGGAACGTTGTTATTAGCGAATTTGGGGATGCATACTCCATTGTGGGTGCCAGTCATTGGACAATTGATTCGACAAATCGGTCTTGTTTTGGTCACTATGCCAATTCAAACCGAGGCCTTTAATGCGGTGCCGCTGGCATTAATGCCCGATGCTTCAGCAGCCTTTACCACGGTTCGACAAGTTTCGGCTTCCTTTGGAACCGCTGCCTTGATTACCCTATATAGTTTAGTAAGTCTAGGTCAACGACATCAAGGAGTTAGTTATCGGTTAGCAGAATTGAGTGGAATTCAAACAGCTTTTTATGTGGCTGCTTTAATTGTATTTGTTTCAGCACTGCTTACGCGTCTACTACATAAACGATAATTTAAAAAAGTGGTTGGACCAAACGGTTTTGGTCCAACCACTTTTATGTTAGAATTTAATTATTAAAGATAACGAGGAGACACAACAAAATGACGCAAGAAGCGATCTATGTGCGCATTATGGCAGATTTACAGAAGAGAATCGATACAGAACAGTTTCCAGCTTTAAAATTGCCAGATGAGCGCTCTTTAGCGTTAGAGTATGAAGTTTCCCGTAGTTCGATTAAACGTGCAGTGAGTGGGTTAGTAGGACAGGGAATTATTTTTAAAAAACGTGGCTCAGGTACATTTGTGAATCCTTTGTATTTAAAAAATAAGTCCATGTTTCGTTCAGTTGGATCAAATCTTGGAGTTTCAGATTCATTCCGCCATCATGGTGAGACCCCTGCGATTCATTTATTATCTGCAAAGGTACATGAAGCCGACGAAGAAACTCGCCAAGCGTTATTCCTTGAACCAGGGGAGGAAGTTTGGGAAGTTCAACGATTAAGGACACTTGATAATACATATTTTATGATTGAAAATGCCCTAATTCCAGTTAAATTAATTCCGCTAGCCACCAAAGATGATTTTCAATATTCGATGTTTCATTATGCTGAAAAAGCGACTAAAAAATCAGTCTCAAAGTCGTTTGTGACAGTGACCGTGGAGCCTTCAAATGAATTTGATCAACAAATGTTAGATCTAAATGTCAATGAACCAGTTGGGATCATGTCGGGAATTTATTTTCTGGATGATGGAACGCCGTTTGAGTATGGGATGATGCGAGTCCATTATAAATACATGCACTACAATTCGTTTATTTCAATGGATGGCGAATAAGCATTGAATCAAAAAAGTCTTCGCATTAGTTAAACTAATGCGGAGACTTTTTAATTAAGAAGGATTACTGGCTAACCTTATTTCGGTGAGGTAATGCCAGGATGAGATAGACAAGTGCAGTTAGAAGCATAGCTACAAAGGTTGCGCCAATCGATTCCTTGATGAAGGCAACGTAACCGAGCCCCCAATAGGTAAGTAGACCGAAGATCCAAGCCCCAATGGCACGCCAATTGATTCCGCCGTTATACCAAAATTGACCATCAACCTTAGTGAACTCGGTCATTTGATAATTTCCTCGACGAATTAAGAAGTAGTCAACTAGAAAGATTGCAATCTCAGGACCAAGTACCATCCCGATGAGATCTAAAAAGGTGATGAAATCAGTCAAAAAACTGGCTACGAAAAGTGGAATGAATGAGACTAAAGTGGCAGTGATGGTAACGATCCAAAGCGCCACTTTCAAACTTAATTGATGCCAAATGTTGGTAAGAGCCGAACCTGCAGCCATTAAATTAACTGCATTAGCCGTGGTTGAGGTAATCATGATCACGATTAGAGCCAAAGTTCCAAGTCCCAAGCGCATGGCAATGGTTGAAGGGTCGGAATAATTGGGATCATAATTATTAAGGGCGATTGCCGTTGCAATTGTAGCGGTTAAACCAATAAAGGCAAACCAGAATAGGCCCAAGTTGGCTCCCAGAAAGGCCATTGAAGTTGCGCCTTGTTTTGATTTACTAAATCGTGAAAAATCAGATCCTGCTGTGACCCAAGCTAAATTGAAGGCTGCTAAGATATCAATGGCAGCTCCTGAACTAATTTGAAGATGTTTTGGCGGCTGCCAAGCAAAGATAGCATGGAGTGAAACGGTCTGAAAGACGATAATTGATTCCCAGACGACAAAGATGATGACAAGGATGATTCCGATTCGTTCAATTAAGCGGACGGATTTTTCGCCCAGTGAAATCGATGCTAAGTGTAAAAGGGACATAATTATGATCCCAACAATTAGTCCCCACTGTCCACCAGGCTGACCGTAGCTGGGCCAGCCTAAAATAGTATGGAGAATGGTTGAGACGGAAATAGCCGCAATAAAAGTATTAGCAGCTGCCCAGCCAATAAATTGGACAATATTAATTAATGATGGGAGAAATGAACCACGAATTCCAAAGGAGGCGCGGGTGAGGGTCATGGCCGATAATCCAGTGTGATACCCCATTAAGCTAGAAATTGCTAGTAAAGCGTAAGATAAAACTCCAGCGACGATTAACGCCGTTGAGGCAGTATACATCCCCGCGGCCGCAATCACTCCACCGATGTACCAAGTTCCATTATTCGCGTTCGCACCAACCCAAGTCGCAAACATATCCCATTTATTGGAATAACGAGCAACTGGGGGAATGGGATGAACCTGACCAAAAGACTTTTGCATAATTTCCTCCTTGAAGATCAGCCACTTCCTATTTTGGGTGAATTAGGCAAAAAGAAAGGTCCCGCAGTAAAAAGGATACTATGGGACCACTTATTTGCTTTGATTTACGCCCTTATTGATCTCACGGGATCAATTTAAAGTGGTTTTATGTATCATAGCAGGTTGAAAACAGAAAAACAATTCAAATTTATTGCTAAAATTGGAACGGTCCAATTTGCGATTAATGATTGAAAAACAATTAAATTGATGTTATCATGAACTTATTCTTAGGGATGGTCCTAAGTTGGAATTACAATTCTCAAACCTATAAAGGAGATTTAATCAAAATGGCAGTAGATTTTGATTCACAAGAATACCTTGCTAAAGTTGATGCTTGGTGGCGCGCTACCAACTATCTTTCAGCTGGTATGATCTTTTTGAAGAGCAACCCATTGTTCTCAGTTACTGATACACCAATCGTGGCTGATGATGTTAAGGTTAAGCCTATCGGGCACTGGGGAACTATCTCAGGTCAAACTTTCTTGTATGCACATGCAAATCGTTTGATCAACAAGTACAACTTGAACATGTTCTACGTTGGTGGACCTGGTCACGGTGGACAAGTGATGGTTACGAACTCATACTTGGACGGAACTTATACTGACAATTATCCTGAGATCACTCAAGATATTGAGGGTATGTCAAAGTTGTTCAAGAAGTTCTCATTCCCTGGTGGAATTGGATCACACATGACCGCTCAAACTCCAGGATCACTTCACGAAGGTGGAGAACTTGGATACTCATTGTCACACGCAACTGGTGCAATCTTGGACAATCCTGACCAAATTGCTTTCGCTGTTGTTGGTGACGGTGAAGTTGAAACTGGTCCTGCAATGACTGCATGGCACTCAATTAAGTTTGTTAACCCAAAGAACGATGGTGCGGTTTTGCCTATCTTGGATTTGAACGGATTCAAGATCTCAAACCCAACTTTGTTCTCACGCATGTCAGACGAAGAAATCAACAAGTTCTTTGAAGGTCTTGGATACTCACCTCGTTTCATTGAAAACGATGATATTCATGACTACGCTGCGTATCACGAAATGGCTGCTAAGGTTCTTGACCAAGCCATCGAAGATATCCAAGCAATTCAAAAGGATGCCCGCGAAAATGGTAAGTATGAAGATGGAACTGTTGCCCCATGGCCAGTAATCATCGCTCGTTTGCCAAAGGGATGGGGTGGACCTACGCACAACGAAGCTGGAGAACCAATCGAAGGTTCATTCCGTGCGCACCAAGTTCCATTGAATCTTTCACAAAACAAGTTGGCAACTTTGCCACAATTTGAAGAGTGGATGAATTCATACAAGCCAACTGAATTGTTCAATGCTGATGGAACTTTGAAGGATGAAGTAGCTGCAATGGCACCTAAGGGTGACAAGCGTATGGCTGCTAACCCTATCACTAACGGTGGACGTCACCGTGGTGAAGCTCCAAAGAACTTGGACTTGCCAGACTGGAAGAAGTTCGCTAACGAAATTACTGCGGAAAACCGTGGAACTGAATTAGCTGACGGAAACCGTAACATGGACATGAACGTTTTGTCAGGCTTCTTCGCTGAAGTTGCTAAGATGAACCCTACTTCATTCCGTGTCTTTGGACCTGATGAGACGATGTCAAATCGTCTATGGGACATGTTCAAGATGACGAACCGTCAATGGATGGAACCAATCAACGAACCTTATGACCAACATCAAGCTCCTGAAGGTCGAATCATTGATTCACAACTTTCAGAGCACCAAGCTGAAGGTTGGCTTGAAGCTTATACATTGACTGGTCGTGTTGGAATCTTCGCATCATACGAATCATTCTTGCGTGTCGTAGATTCAATGATCACTCAACACTTCAAGTGGTTGCGTCATGCTTCAGAACAATCATGGCGTAATGATTACCCATCATTGAACTTGATTTCAACATCAACTGTTTTCCAACAAGACCACAACGGTTACACACACCAAGATCCTGGTATGTTGACTCACTTGGCCGAAAAGAAGGCAGACTTTATCCGTCAATACTTGCCAGCTGATGGTAATTCATTGTTGGCCGTCTTTGACCGTGCCTTCACTGAACGTCACAAGGTTAACCACGTGGTTGCATCAAAGCAACCTCGTCAACAATGGTTCTCAGTTGCTGAAGCTGAAACTCTTGCTAACGAAGGTTTGATGGTTGTTGACTGGGCTTCTACTGCACCACAAGGTAAGGCTGACATCGTCTTCGCATCTGCTGGTGTTGAACCAACAATCGAAACTTTGGCTGCTTTGCACCTTGTTAACGCTGCCTTCCCTGAAGTTGCAATGCGTTATGTCAACGTTGTTGAATTGATGCGTTTGCAAAACAAGAACGGTGCCATGAACTCAGAACGTTCATTGACTGATGAAGAATTTACTAAGTTCTTCGGTGAGTCAGGAACACCTGTTGTCTTTGGATTCCACGGTTATGAAGATTTGATCCAATCATTCTTCTACGAACGTGCCCACCTTGGACTTCGTGTTCACGGATACCGTGAAGATGGTGACATCACTACTACTTACGATATGCGTGTCTACTCAGAATTGGATCGATTCCACCAAGCCAAGGATGCTGTTTCAGCCTTGCTTGAAAATGGTGTCGTTGCTTCTGATAAGGCTGATGTCTTCTTCGAGAAGATGGATGCTATCTTGGCAAAGCACTTCGAAGTTACTCGTAACGAAGGTCGTGATATCGAAGAATTCACTGACTGGAAGTGGTCACCACTTGTTTAATTAACTTAAATAAACCCCGTTATACCGCGATGTCTCGTTGGTACAATGGGGTTTATTTTTTGTACTGATGTCAATAAACGTCATTGAGCGTCATCAAATATCAATAAAGTGTGTATTTTAGGTGTGTATTTTTAGAAGTTCACTAAGCTAGTAAAAATATCAGCAGTTGTTTCTTTCATATCTTCTGTGATGGACGTGTATACTCCAAGTGTTGTCTGAATATCATCATGGCCAAGTTGATATTGTAGTTGTTTAACGTTCATTCCAGCTTGAATTGAAAGTGTAGCGTAAGTATGCCTAAAACCGTGTATTTTAATTCTAGGTAGCCCAGCTTCTTTAACAATAGCTTCACACCATTTACGTGGTTGTCTAGCCTTAAGATAGCTTTTCATAGTAGTGTCCGTAAAAATGAAACCTGTAGACTTTAAACCACGTTTTAAAATTAATGTAGATTGGATTGCTTGATAGTGTTTCAGTATCGATATAGTGGTTGAATCAACTCGTATTGTACGAATACCCGCTTTTGTTTTTGGAGTGCTTAAAATCGTATTACCCATTTTATCGAGTGACAGAGCCTTATTTATGTTGATTGTATTATTAGAGAAATCTATATCAGTCCATTCTAGGGCTAAAGCTTCACCTTTACGCAAACCAGAAAAAGCTAATATTCTAAAAAAGGCGTAAACATAATACTTAGAATCTTGATAAATATTTCTAGTAGTTTCTAAAAATATTTTTAGTTGATCCTTAGTGTAATAATCGACTCTATCTGTATAGACTTTAGGTTGGACCGGTTTAGGAAATGTTACTTTATTAAATGGATTTACCTTAATAACTTCCAATGATACTAACATATTCATGACGTGCTTAAACGAAGATAAATTCTGTTTATACGTGAATATTTTAGTGCTTAACTCATTTATATATCTTTGTAACATGACTGAAGATATATCATCTACTTTTACTTTATCAAACCATTCATGTGTTAAGATATGAATGTTAATAAATTGCTCTGTTTTACGATAAGTAGATGGGGCAACTTTGGTTGAGTATGTTTTAAGCCACAAATCAAAAGCTAAATTCAAGGTCATATCGGTACTGAATTCGTCAAAGTCACCTGCATCAATTTTATTTAAGATATCTCGTTCCCACTTCTTGGCAATAGTGGAGGACTTGATACCTTTTTTATTTTTCTCACGACGCTTACCTAAGTTATCTGTGAAAGAAACTCTTACGCTATATGTGCCATCAGATTGTTTTTTAATACTCATAGTAAATCTCCTTTTTTTGGGTTTCCCGACTCAAAATAGGTTATGAGTAAAGCAGTTTAAAGACATGCTCAGGTCTGGTATAATAAATACCTGAAAGAGCTAGTAATAGTGATTTTCAGTTTTACGCATATCCCGTTTACTTTGGTCGGTAGGGGATGTGCGTTTTTTATTTAATTAATTTTTGACTCTCTATGCCAATAGATTGAGTACGAGCCATTTTGATTAATTTTTTTGTTCTAGTATCATCATCTACACCGTCACTAATCAATTGAGCATTAAAACTTTCTAGATTTGAAAGAATCAACAGTTGATTAATATCAGCATTATCTCTGATGTTTCCTTTTTTCTTTTTATTACTTTTTCGCCATTCTGAAGCAGTGGTTCCGAAGACAATCATGTTTAGACGATCGGCTTCGTTAGCATAAGTATATCCTTGAATAGTTTTGGCTGATGTTTCGGCTATTAGATGGTCCTTAATTGCATTAGTATGAAATTTATAATTAACTTTTGATAGGCTTCTTTTCAAATTCCAATCCAGACTTAATTTGTTACTTTCGTCCTCTTTAAGTCGTTGATAGTCTTTTATTACATAGAGTTGAAACGCCGGTGAAATCCAAGATGCAAAATTGAAAGCTATATCTGACTGTGCAAATGTTCCGCCACCGCGACCGGATTTACTAGATATACCAATCGCATTTGTAGAAGATGTCCATTTCTTAGGTGACATGACAAAAGCGTTTGCGCCTGAAGCGTTAATGAATTCATCAGCTGCTTCTTGATTAAAATTTTCGTTATTCATCGATTCCCATAATGATAAAAATTCCAAGGTGCTTCTAGAACGTATCCAATTTTGAATGATTGCGTTAGATTCAGTAGAATTTTTATACTTAGCTATATCAGTAAGGCTAATGAAATCCGTTCTTCCATCTGTATTAAAAATATTAATTTCCAATCCATCTGGTGATATAGTTTCGTGATTAATTTTTGACATTTCAACTAACCTCCTTTTTTTAAACCCCTCGAAATCGAGGGGTTTAAATTCATACATTTGACAGCATTGCAGTTTAATGTTAAGTGATAGTTTTCAAGTAATGTATTTTACACTACAAATGGACCTTGTCAGACTCGAACTGACGACCGAACGGTTATGAGCCGTTTGCTCTAACCAACTGAGCTAAAGGTCCGGGACAGTTTTATGACTTGCAGGTCAAGGAATGTTTAATTTCTATTTACTACTTAAAATGGCATCAAAGGTTGTGATGAGAAATGAGGTAAAGTAAAGTAATAACAAAAGACTTGTAGTACCAATATTATTAGAAAATAAATTTTCATTATTGAATATAATTTCAGCATTTGGGAATAAATATAATAATGTTTTAGGGATAAATACAATAATAATTGGTATGGTAGTTATATATCTGGAAATATAAATCATTATTGAATACCAACCATATGAACTATATCTATAGTGAAATATAGAAAAAGTAATTAAGAATGAAGTAGTCCAAATGATGATTTTTATCGGTAAATGAGTGATTACTAATTTCTCATGAAACTGTTTACTATTAAATTTTTTAATTAGTGTATTTCTAATTGTTTTTGACTTTGTATTATCTTGACGGTATTCTATCTTGTTCCATTGTTTCTCTGAAATAAGATAACTTGATTTGTTAGAATTAAACTTATTACGATCAGAGTCATCCATCTTATCGAAATCTTCATACATATTAGTATTTTTTTTAATATTCACTATCTTTAAATATGTATTATTATTTTTATCAGTAAAAATATCTTGACTTGAATTAGTCATCCATGATGATGATGCTATAAATACTATAGCAGGAATAAAAATGATGATAATCCATAGTACAAAATGCGAGATAAATGAGTTATTAAATATCATTCTAGTATTTATTAAAAATAATATTTTTTTAATATGAATTATTTTCATTGTTCTTTGAATGTTTATTTTGATTTTTTTTAAATATTCTTCATAAATATTAATCAATATATTAAAAGAAAATACGCAGGAAAATATTAATAAAGCAGTAACTAACATTATGTAGGGTGGATCTAATTTCATGTTTTTTCCTTGTTAAACAGTTTAACGTGGATATTCTAGCACGTATGTATCCCGCAGGAGCGGGAGATTTCTTATTTTGCAATATCAGCATTTGTAATTTTTACTTCATAAGAAGAGAAGTGCTTATCTGTTGAGAATTCAAAATTTACTGACTCATCTTTATTCCAAGAATCGGCATCAATATAATCAGTATCTACAACTGTTCCGTTATCGTCTTTTAGCTTAATGTCTGCTGTGAAATTTTCAATATTTTCGCCAGTAGTGTTCTTAAGTGTAGCGGTGTAGTCAAGGTAGTCACCTTCCTCATAAAATTCATCAGGTTGAGCCTTGAAATCAATTGACTTAAACATGTTATCTAAGTTGGTCTTAAATGTGTCATTTTTGTTGGCAGCGTGACCAGAACCTAGAATTTCATCAAGATTATCTTGATATTTCTTTGAAACAGTAATCTTTTTAATATTATTTATTTTTACAAGGATACCAGTACGCTTATCGTATTGAGCTTCCCAATCATCAGTGAATTCGTCAGATCCATAAGAATCTAAAGTTGATTTAGAATCTTTAAGAACGTTTATATAAGCGACTGCTTGTTCTTTTAACTTAGAGTCTTCAAACTTTTTATCCTGGTATTGTTCTATGACATCTAATTCAGCATTAACTGATTTTTTGTATTCGGCTTTACCGTATTCATCATCAGGCGTTGAATCTGCGATATTCCAACGACGTTCTAGTCCTTTGCTAAGGCTAGACATGAATTGATTGTCATAAGTCTTATCCTCATTATTTTGAGTTGTAAAATATACGATCAATCCGATAATGGCAATTAAAATAATGGCGATTGAAGAAAAAATAACAGGCTTCTTCTTGAACCAAGGGGTGGTATTCATACTATAACTCCTTAAAATACAGCTTTTAACGTGGATCAGTATTGCACGTTAAAATTAATCTTACTTATTATTTATATTTAATATTTTCAATGCACCGGATACGGTGAGTAATTCTTTAAAATTGGGACCAAATCCATTTTTTAATAGTTCTTCATCTGTGTAGTTATCAACAACTTTATGAATAGTTTCTTGTTTTTTAGTGATATTTGATACTAAGTCTTCTAAGTTTTTAATAAAAGTATCCAAATTTTCAATATTTTCAATATTGATATTATTAAATATTGAAGTAATATTAATCTCATTTTCATTATCTTTTTTTTGCATTATTATATTAGCCTGTCCTTTTATTTTATTATTTCTTATTTGTGTTATTGCATTAGCTAATCCTTGTCCCGATACTTTGTATCTAAATTTTTGTAGCTTATCTAATTTTGATTTATTTTTGTCACCGGAATCATCATTGTTAACTTTAAAATTTTGAGTATCTTTCTTATCAGTTTCGTCTTCTCTACATGATTCATCTGGAAAATGAGAAAAACTATGTTTATTTTTATTACCTAGTCTTGTATAAACTCGTTGACCACAGATAGGGCAAAACAAATCCTTTTGTGTCTTAATATTATCGGCATGTATACTAATGGCTATATATTCTGTAGAAGAGGTTGAAGCTGTGATGAAATTATCTGTAAATAATTTATCTTGCTCTTCTGAGATGAGACCTACATATTTACCAAATTCAGATATTTTTAATATTCTATTATCTTTTCTTTTGGAGTAAATATTTAAACTCCTAATTGTTCTCATAACGTTTTTATTTATCCTTGATTAAGTCTATCATTGTATTTAATTTATTTATTTCATTGTCTGTAGCAGTATCTAGAGATACATTTTTTATAAAATCAATTAGTGATTGTTTTTTATAATTAAGTTTATTTCTCTCGTTAAATTGAGTGGTGGTTGATAATAAATTGGTTATGTAATTTTTTAATTCATCCAATTTAGGTAAGTTAAACTCTGATAAATCGATATTATTTAACTTATTAAGTATTATTTCTGAGTCATTTTTTAAGTCTAACGGTTTGTTTGGTTCTGAAGTATAAAGATTATCGTGCCCTTTTAGTATGGATATATAATTAATATCTGATTGAGTTAGATTATATTGAGCGGATGAAAGTGTTTTAAAGAAATCTATCTCTCTTATATCTAATTTCATTAAGTCGAGTAAGTCTTTTAATGCATCTGTGGTATTAGGAGTGATATTTTTCTTATTTGAAAAAATATAAAATATATCAGTTAATAGGTTCTTAAATGAAAAATCTTTAATAGAAAAGTTACTATTACTTTGTCGAAATTTAGTTGCATTAACCATTAAAGGATCTAATTTTAACTCGTTATTATAGAATTCAGTAAAGAGATCTACAGTGGGTTTAATTATGTCGATAGGGTTACTAACAAAATGAATTTTATTAATATCTGTTATATTAACAACACCTCCATTAATGGAAAATATACCACTAAATTTTACTTTTTGGTGTGTGAGCTTAAAATTAGGTAATTCGTTTTTAATCACTACTTGTATTGAATTTAAGTGTTGGATACCATCATTGTAATGAAGCATGACGTTTTTAACGTCAAATCTAGCACCACTACCTAATAGATAATCTATAGGGTTACTTATAGATTCAGTAATTGTTCCTTCGACTGAAACAGTTTTACCAATTAATTTATTTTTTGTTGAGGTAAGCATGTTGTTCTCCTAATGTATTACTGTAGTTTTGACATATGTTATTCAAATTGATAATTGTTTTAGTTAGCATATTTATTCACAATTCAAGACAAACGATTTTTTATAATTTTAGCCAGATAAGGATTATGAGCAGTTGTACCTTTGGCTTTGTTTATTAGATCGTCAAACATTGATTGAAGCTCAAATGTAGTTGTGCTTCCGCATTTAGGACAATGTCTAGATTTTCCAGAGCAATATGCACCACACCCTGAGTACTTTTTATACTTATCGATCACGTGCATATCAATTTTCCATTCGCTATCAGTATCAAGAGGATTTCCATTTGATAAGCCGAATTCAGTAGCTGAAACTAATTCCATAAAACTGAATCCTGTACATCTATTTATTAGATAAAGTCCACAATTAGAACAAAAATCTTCTGTTCCAGTTAATTCATTTTCACATCCTGGACATCCTCCTTTTAATCTGGAAGGATTTCCAACGACATTAAAAGAGTAGTATTTAGTCAAGTTAAAACCTCCATTATTAGAATGGTAAATCTTCGTCGGTAACACCTTTAGAATTTATTTTTTCAGTATCCCATGATTCAAATAGAGATTGTAGGTAGAAAGTTGTAACGCTACCGCATTTTGCGCAATATCGCGCCTTACCTGAACAAGGATACTCGCAACCAATAAAATCATCATTATTTTTGAATTGGGCTGAATTAACATCTAGAACAGTCGGATCGAAACCAGTCTCAATAGTTAAGTATGTGGGATCCCCGCTAGTTCTGTCATATGAAAATTCATTCTTTGAATGTCCTGCACATCTATTTATTAAATATAGTCCACAAACATCACAAAAATCATCCTCATATTTTACTTCGTTACCACAAGTAGGACATTCATCTTTGATGTGACTTGGTTTACCTTCGACGGGTATTTTTTTATATTCAAACACTTCTTGTTCCTCAGTTTCGTGAAATTTAGCAGTTTTTGGCTTTATTTCAATTTTATTGCTACTACATACGGGACAAAATTTAACATCAGAAGACATTGTGTAATTAAGAGATTTGCAATGTCTACAGACGATAAAAGGAAGTTCCGACAGTTCAAATGATTCAAATAAAGTATTGTATCCATAAGTAGGTGAATATTCAATATAATTTTTCCTAGGTATAAATTTAATCGGAGAATCATATTTTAGTCGACGTTTCCAATATTGTTTTATAAAAGGAAACCCTTTAAATCTATTAAAAGCAATTCGAGCAGCTTGCGAGGACACATCAAATCTTTTTTCTATTCTTTTATAATCATCTTTATCTGTAATGAATATTGGGTTTATTAGAAATAATGAAGCAAAATGATTAGCTTCTATTTCTAATTCTTTATATGTTGTTTTATCTATACCACCACGATCAAGTTGAGTTTGTTGATCTTTTAAATGGTTAAGATAAAAGTGCCCAAGTTCGTGAGCAATGCTAAATCTAATTCTGCCTATTGTAAGATATGAAGGGTTATCGTTATAAAAGAGTGTGTACAGATCTTTTCCTGTGGATGTATCGTGATATTTTCTGATAAATGCATCATTTGAACTTGTATGAAATCTGTCTTTAAAAGTATCGATATCGATATTTAAAATTGATGATATATCTTGATATGAAGATATTGCAAAATTTGGTATTTTATCAATTTCTTTAAATAAATTAAAAGGTATTGTGTTTGGGTCTAAATTAACATAACTTTGTGCAACAGCTTTGTTAATTTTGTCCCAATCAATCTTCTTGTCGCGCATTTTTCAATAACCCCATATAGTCGAGAACTTTTTCCAACTCTGCATCTGACATATCAGCACCAACTGACGTGACATCCTCTAATTTATCTGCTCTGGATAGGCCACTCTCTACAAATCTTCTAGTAGGAGGTGTGGGATTATCATTATTACCAAGTAGGTAATCAACAGGAACATTTAATACATCTGATACAGCTTTAATTTTATCTGGGTTTGGCTCATGTATTTTCCAATCGTATATGGCGCTTTTAGAAACTTTTACACCTGATTCGGTTGCCATATCTGCAACTCGCTCAATAGACAGCCCTTTTTTAGTTGCCGTTTCTTTAATTCTATTAAAAATAGTCATTTTGGATGTGTTTTCCTTTTTAGGGATCTGATTCCGAAAAATTCCGGAATATACTATATATTGTAAGTTAATTGAAAGACATTGATAGTGATAAAAATCATTAAACAACCATGGAATATACTAATTTGTAATGGTCGTTTGGTCTTATTTACTATGTCATTATATTCCGAAAAATTCCGGATGTAAATGATTTCTTACAATAAATTCCGAGGAAGGAGAAATATAAAATGTCAGAACAAAAAATGATTGAAGCCAGAGATAAATTTCGTATTCAAGTAACCACAGAATTACGAAAACGCGGATTTCGTTCAGATACTCAATTTGTAAATGAAATTGGCATCTCTACATTACCAGCTTTTACTGCTGCTGTAACTACATACACTATGTCTGATAAATCTATTGAATTGCGCCGTAAAATTCGTCAATTACTTGATATTGAAGATATATAGGAGGAGAAATCATATGAACAAAGTACAGATTTTCAATTTTGAACATTCAAACGTTCGAACAGTGACAGTGGAAAACGAACCATATTTTGTCGGAAAAGATGTCGCTGATATTTTAGGGTACAAAAATACTAAGGATGCATTGATAAAGCATGTTGATACGGATGATAAGCTGGGGTCGCGAATTACGACCTCAGGTCAAGCACGTGAAATGACGGTAATTAATGAATCTGGTGTTTATTCACTAGTTTTTGGATCAAAGCTTGATTCAGCCAAACGATTCAAAAAATGGGTCACATCGGAAGTTCTACCGTCTATTCGTAAACATGACGCATATCTAACCGATTCTAAAATTGAAGAAGTCTTATCTGATCCAGACACAATAATTAAAATTGCTACACAGTTAAAGGAAGAGCGCAATAAGAGCCTGATGTTAGAACAACAAGTCGCTGAAAGTCGCCCAAAAACTGATTATTATGACCGTATTATGAAATCAAAGTCATTAGTTGCTATTAGTCAGATTGCTGAAGATTATGGTTGGTCAGCGCAAAAAATGAATGCTAAGTTACATGACTTAGGTGTTCAGCATAAAGTTGGCAAACAATGGTTACTTTATGCAAAGCATAAAAATCACGGTTACACTTTTAGCGAAACTGTGAATATAGCTAAAAAAGATGGTAGCAGTGACGTAAAAATGAATACTAAATGGACTCAAAAAGGACGGGTATTCATTTACAACTTATTAAAAAATGTTGGTATTTTACCAACTATTGAACGTGATGATGTTGCTTGAAAAAGTTAACTAAACTAACAACACAAATAAAAAGGGTTTCCCGACTCAGGAGAAAGATTATGAAAGGACTAATCAAGGCAATTGATAAGTTAGCTGAGGCGATAATAACAGCAAAAGTTAATTCACCCTGGTTAAACCAGAAGCAAGCAGCTGCATATCTAAGAATGAGTATTAATTCGTTTAAGGATATTCAATTCAAATCTCATAGTTTATATGAGGAAGGCGTTGCAATTGAACGCTGGAATCGAAATGAACTTGATCAAGAAATGTTAAAGAGGTAATCAATAATGATAAACGCAATCTGTTTAGCAATTGGCGTGGTATTAGCACAAACGCCTCAAATCTTGCGAGAAGCTAGGCAAGATAAACGTGATCAAGAGTATTTAGAGCAACGCTCAAGGATCAAACAATCGAAGCCAGCACATCGGCAATATCTATTACAAAATGATCCAGTGGTTGAAGCTGAAAAGGCACACCAATACTTTGAACAACGTTCGGAGGTACGACAACGTGGCTAAACGATTTCGAAGTTCAAACGAACTTTACACAGATATCAAATGATTGGATAAGAGACGTTGAAGTCTCGGACAAGCATTTCAGAATATTAGCATACATGGTTGGTATGCCACCGGGGTGGGTATTTCACACAACGGTAATGGCCAAAGATTTAGGAAAGTCAGTTAAAACAATTAGGCATTATTTAACCGAGATGAAAAATTTAGGATTGGTGGACAAGGTAGATAAAAAAGACGGTAATTCTAAGTGGAAAATAGTGTACTCACAGTACACAAATGAAGAGTAAATAAAGTGTACTCACAGTACATTAATTTGTTAAAAGTGTACTCTCCGTACATCGAAAGTGTACTCACAGTACACCAAAAGTGTACTAGTTTACCTCCTACTAATACTAAGTTACTAATACTAAGTTAATATACTGATTTTCTGCCAACTTTAACTCTGGAAGAACGGCACCTTTTCTATTTACTTTAACTTATAAATCGTGTTGCTGAGAAAGGCGCAGGAGTTACTAAGTCTTTATGCAAAATTTGCCGTCGTCTGCTCGGCTGAAAGGAAAATACTTTGGATTATAAATTAAAGATCAATGATGAAATGATCGAAAACGGGTTTGCTGATAACTCTTTTACCAGAAGAGATACAGATGGACTTTATAGAAAACTCAAATCTTTTATTGGTGATGAACGTACTGCAGCTAATATTTTGGTTCTCGCCATTCGTCAAGCTGGGATTGAAACTAAATCCTATGACACTCGAGACATTGAATTTCAAGTTGATAACTTTATTCAACGAGAAGCTAAAACAACTGCCGCTGTAAAAGCGATTATTGAGAAGCGGAATAAGAAGCCAGTCAAACATGTAGATGCAAGAGAGACTGTTCCTGATTGGGATAAGCAAGAAGTTGTTGCAGTTACTCAAGAACGATTAGATGCACATCAAGCTAGGATACCTTGGTTTAATGATCGAGAGAAATATCAAGGTAACAAAGATGCATATAAAAAGATTTCCAAGTTTGATGATTGGAAAGCGTTGCAAACAAAAAAAGAGCTATCAGCGGGCACTGATAACTCAACCCATGCGAATGGGTAACACACATATTACAGGAGTAATTTTACTATGAATTTATTTAACTTAGCAAGTAAGTATCAACAAGTTTATGCAATGGAAGAAGATTCCGAAGGAAATCCAATTTCAATTGATGTCTGGATGGATACGTTGGAATCAATTGACGATGCTATCGAAGATAAGGCTGATGCCTATGCAGCGCTTATCAAAACGTTCAATGCGGATGTTGAAGCAGTGGATAAAGAGATGGAACGATTGCAGGGCATTAAAAAATCAAGGAAGAACAAAGTTGATCGTATGAAAGCCAGCTTACAGGAAGCAATGGAGAAGGTTGAAAAGACCAAGTTCAATACGGCTATCAATAAGTTCAATATTCAAAACAATCCGAAGAGTTTGGATATTAGAACAGGAGAACATGTACCAGATGAATTTATGAAACATGAAGCACCGAAGATTAACAGAGTGGCTTTATTAGCCGCAATGAAAAAAGGACTTGAAGTTGAAGGCGTTTCGGTGAAACAAACACGTTCACTTCGCATCAAATAAGGAGTGAATCATGGCTGAATATAAAACAATTTATGAAGCATTAGGGGCAACTCAAGAGAACATTGAACAGCCTAAGAAGACTGCCGAAAATCCAATGTTTAAATCAGGTTATGTCAATTTAGATGGGGTTGTTGCAGCTATTAATAATGCAAAGAAGAAAGCTGGAGCTAAGTTCTTTTGGACCAATACCGTTCGAGATGGGTTAATGTACACAACTATTTATGGTTATGGGGAGACGCTAGAACTTTCAGGTAGCCGAGTTGCTGAAAATTTGGGTAATCGTGGAACTAATGCGGCACAAGCAGAAGGTAGCGCATTGACTTATGCTCGTCGATATTCGTTAAGTATGGCATTTGGAATTGCTGCTGACGTTGATGATGACGGGAATGCTGTTCAGGTTCAACAGCAAGTCCCACAGTACAACCAAAATAACAATCAGGGTAATTATTCCAATAACAAGCAAAATGCTCCTAAGAAGCCTACAGAGCGTGAAATAAAGATTAAAAAAGTTCCGTCCATGATTAAAAAGGCCGTGGATGAATATGAAGCTAGTCCGGAACAGGTTGCAAAATGGAAAGCTATGGATCCTGAACAGGCGTACGCAAATATGGAACTTTACGTAACGACCTATCAACAGTCGAAAATAACTGAACTAGAAGCAAAAGAAGCAGAACAATCGAAAGAAGTTGCGGACAATTCTAATCCGTCGGATGTATTTGAGCACAAGGTGGAATAAATGAAGCTATGGGGACGTGTAGTAAGTGTTTTGGGTAATAAGGTTACATTCGCCGTTGAAAGCAAAGAAGAGGCAAATAAGCTGCTTGAATTGCTAAATGATGGCAAGCCGGAAGCAATGTTACATGTTACTGATGGCAGAAATGTTAGCCCGAAGCAAGTTAGAAAAGCGCATGCCATTATCGAGGATTATCGACGATTTTGGAATGAGCCAACTATTGCAGATGCTAAACGGGTTTTGAAAGATGCTTTCTACTATGACACCGAACATGAAGCATTTAGTTTTTCAAATACGGATGTGACCACAGCAAGGAAATTTATATCTTACATGGTGACGAATGCCATTAGATTTGGAGTACCGCTTAGTCAAAGCGCCAACGACATTCAGGACGATATAGACGTTTATATGTATCAGTCGTTGAAATATAAGTCGTGTGTTCTTTGTGGGAAGCATGCTCAAGTTCATCATATTGACACCGTTGGAATGGGAAATGATCGTAAATTAGTAGACCACCGGGGCAAGCGATTAATTGCATTATGTTGGGATCATCACGCAGAAGCACATCAAAAAGGATGGCCCACATTTAGTCAGGTATATCACGTTAAAGGGATCATATTAGATCCGAAAACACTTAATGATTTAGGAATTATGACATACAAACGAATGAAGGAGATTGACGATGAACAGAGTAGTGCTAGTAGGACGTCTAGTTAGAGACGTTGAATTACGTTACACACAATCAGGAACAGCAGTAGCATCATTTAGCGTTGCTGTTGATCGACGCAAGACTAATCAGAACGGGGAGCGTGAGACTGATTTTATTAACGCCACAATTTGGTCTAAGGCAGCAGAGAACTTTGCGAGCTTCACTTCAAAGGGTTCACGGGTTGCGATTGATGGTCGATTACAAACAAGCAGTTATCAGAATCAGCAGGGACAAACAGTTTATAGAACGGAAGTAATTGTTGAAAATTTTGACTTATTAGAGACACGGGCAGAATCAGAAAATCGCCGAAATGAACAAGGCAATCAAGCACCGATGAATAATAGCACTCCATTTGGAACACCAACTAACAATCAAGGCGGAGCGCCTAGCGGTGGTTTCAAACCGCAGATCGATCCATTTGCTAATAATCAAGAGATTGATATTTCTGATGAAGAATTACCATTTTAGGTGACTGATATGGGATTAGACGGAATTACAAACCGATTTAACGAGAAGTTATCTGATATTGATAAAAAATTCAATGGCGATTATGACACTAATCAAGACGTCACAGATATGATCGAAGATTTGTCGGATATAAGCAAAGAGTACAACGCCGCAAAGGCATTTCAAGAACGGAAGGGTTATAACGGATGAAGTTTAAAAAGGTATGGAACATAACAACGTTAGCTATTGAAGTCATCTCAGTATTATTTGTATCAGCGGTCGGTGTGTACATTGTTTATGATCAAGCCACAGACCTATTCGGGTTAAAGATTTGGGGTACATTCAGAGCGTGCATAATGTTTATTATCTTGATGTTTTTTATCGAATTTATGGTGCGGTTATTTATATTCATTCTGGAAAGTATTAGATAAGGGGATTTGTGATGTATACAGTATCAAAAGAAATTATGGACGAGTTAAATACTCTTAAAAACGGTAATAGTATCAGTACAATCAACGAACTTATGATTGATATTTTTAGTAAAGGGCTTGATTTATACGCTTGGTTTTATAAGAGCGATGCACTTACTGAAATAATCGCCAAAGAGCAGGCGGTAATTGAATATGTGTTACACGGAGCTAACAATTTCAAGCTCATTAGTGAGAGTAATAACGACTTCATTTATATGGATGAATCGCTAGCGGCTACTATTCAACAACTACGAAAAATGCCAGATGTAAAAGTAGCTCTAGTTATGGATGAACAGCCTATTTTGAGTAATGAAACTAGATTCGTTGAAGCGTATTTACACCCTGAATTAATCAAGGTTTCTGAAAAATGAAATACGCATTTAAAAATAAAGATGGTCGCTACTTTCAAGAACGCTATTTGATGAGTGGCAAGCGGTCGTGGAAGTTTACAGATGATTTACGCAAAGCCTACAAGGAACGAAGCAACACGCCTCAATATGAACGCTACATTGAGAGCAAGTTTGATGGGCTGGAATATGAAAGGGTGGAGATATGAAATATGACTAATACGAACTTATCAAATGCCAAAAAAGCTAAAAATGACGAATTTTATACACAATGGGGTGATATTGAAAAAGAGATGAATGTCTACCTTGAATTTAACCCTGATGTATTTCGAGATAAGACAATTCTATTGCCTTGTGATGATCCGGAATGGTCTAATTTCACTAAGTATTTTGCGCATAATTTTAATAATTTTGGATTGAAAAAACTTATTTCAACAAGTTATGCTCATGCAAGTGAGCAAATTGAAACAAAGACCAAAATAAAGGGTAAAGTATTTACGCTTGAGGCTAAAGATATAAACAAACGTAGCGAAATAGATATCGATGATTTGGAATTTGAATATTTATCTGATGATGGAGATTTCAGATCGGAGGAAGTAAAAAAATTAAGAGATGAAGCCGATATCATCATTACAAATCCGCCCTTTTCATTATTTCGTGAATTCTTGGCGTGGATTATGGAATCTGATAAAGAATTTTGTATTATTGGGAATATGAATGCTGTTACGTATAAAGATGTGTTTCCACTTATTGCACGTAATCAAATGTGGTTAGGTGTTACAAGAACTGGGAGCGGTTCAATGTGGTTTCGGGTTGATGGTAATTTTCCGGTTAAAACTGGACAAAAGTGGGAAGAAGGAAAGCGATACCAAACTATTGGAAATTCGGCTTGGTTCACTAATATAGACCACGGTAGGCGCCATCAGCCATTGAATTTAATGACTAGGAAGGACAATCTAAAATTCAACAATCATAAAGGAAAAGTGACATATCCTGAATATGATAATTATGATGCAATTGAAGTTCCTTATGTCGATGCAATACCATCGGATTATGATGGTGTAATGGGCGTCCCCATTGGATTTCTAGGTAAATATAATCCAGATCAGTTTGAAATAGTTTCTTTCCGGAAAGGAAAAGATGGAAAGGATTTAGTATACAGCTTGAGTCGAGTCCAGCCGAGCAGAGTTCAGCCATATCTCCGGATTCTTATCAAGCACAGCGATACCGGGACTCATTAAGAACACCGAAGGACGAATCGGGGACAGAATTACGTACGCTAGAATCATCATTAGGTGGAAATATAATTGAAAGACCTAATGGCGGTGCTAAAATTCATGGGGTTGAGGTGTACAGGCGTATTTCTATTAGGCGAAAATAGTAATGAATACTGAATTGAAATTCCTAGACCTATTTAGTAGCATCGGCGGATTGATTAAAGGATTGGAGAACGAATGATGGATTATTTAGCATTTGGAATTTATGTGTTAGCTGCTGTTTTTGCATTTTGGTGTTCATGGGTTATGTCAAAAGAAAGACGTAGATATGAAAAATCTACAAAAAAAGTGGAAACAATTGTAAATGAATATCTTGAATATTATAAAGAAGTTTTAGATGGACATGGATCAGTTGGAGATGCAGCTGCTATGTATAAGGCTCTAAAAATGATCAGTACTCTTGATGGATTCGCAGCGGATGAAGCTAAAGAAGTATTAGAAAGGATCAATAAGCCATTCAGTTTTACATCTGTATTAGGTGTGGATTCTGATCCAGAAGGTAAATTCAGCGCCAACCAAGTGTATGACATTTTACATGCAGCTATGGGGACAATTGAGGAAGAGCATGATAGAAAGCAATTTATTGGATTTTTAAAAGCATTGAAAGCAAAGGAGACTACCAATGACTGATAAAAATAAAGTACCTACAGCAGTGATGGTTGGGCTATATGAAGTAGCAAGTAGAGGGTATGAAAATTATCAATGTTTGTTAGATGGCCTCTTTGAGGACGTTGATGCTCTAGGCTTTTGGGTATATGGTGGCGATCACGATAGTTCTGTTACTAGGATACGTGAACAAGCCGTAATCGATTATGTATTTAATGGTGCTGATAACTTTGAAGTTAAAACACCAACGTGGGTGATTGTTAGTAAGAACTCTGGCGAGGACGGCGATTGGTATTTCCTTAGAAAAGATACCAATTTTATACCTACATGGTGCCCTGATTTTGGTCAAAGTAAAGCTATCGCTCTTGACTTTGCTACACGTATCACAGACCCAAAGTTAAAAGATGCCCTGTTATATGCCAATAAAGATTTTGAAGCAATCGAGGTGGAGGAATAGCATGAAAGTATTTGATTATAAAGAGCAATTTGATGTTGTTAAAGACAGAATAGATAAAATGGCTGAAGAGCAGGGATTTGACCCTAAGACAGATGAATTTGTATTCGTTCAACCTTATAGTAAAACGCAAGCGATTATCATATCTGCTGTAAAAGATGATGATGGTAAACGACTTATTAAGATGCAGGTTCAAGATTTAGTATTCGTGGATGACCCTATTGATGGCGTGTTAGATGTGTTGGGAGATGACTAATCATGAAAGCAAAGAAGAAGCCAATTGTTTTAGATGTATGGCAAATTGATGTAGAAGCTTTGAGAAAATATGAGGCACCCAATTGGGTAATTCATGAGTGGGATAATTCTATGGGCAATATTAAATCCTATGATGATGGATTACTTATATTAACTTTAGAAGGTAGCATGACTGCAAAGATAGGCGACTATATCGTCAAAGGAACAAAGGGAGAGATTTGGCCCGTGCGTAAAGATATTTTTGAAGAGACATACGACATTGTGGAGGAATAGCATGCGTGAAATTAAATTTAGAGCGTGGGATATTAATTCCGGTAAATATGTAGAAGATACGACTAATTATTATTTGCGTTTATCAGATCATAACGTGTTTATTTCGGGTGGGCGCGTATTGTTTAAAAATATAACAAATGACTTAATCCTAGAACAATACACCGGTGTTAAAGATGAAAGTGGTCAAGAAGTCTACGAGGGCGATATTCTAATTGATCCTGACGATAACCGAGTTTATGGTGTTGTAACCTTTGACAATGGCGAATTTAGTGCAAATGGAGATCGTTTGTATGACGAAGTAGCCAGCACCTTTGTGGGTGGCAATATCCACGAGAACCCGGAATTATTGGAGGGTGAGTAAATGAGTGATTTGGGCGATTATTGGAGAGAAGCAAAACAAGCCAATAAAACACACAGAGAGCGCCAATCAATTCTGAATGTGGAATGGCTGTTATCTACTAATTACGAATGTGAGCTTAAAGCAAATGGTTTAGCGGTAATTACAGTTGGCAATCGTAAACTAGATTTTTGGACCACAACAAATAAATGGTTTGATCGTAAGTCACATAAATACGGTGAAGGCCGGTGTAAGTTGGTTAAGCATATTGAACGTTTGGAGGGATTGGATGGAACCAAGTGATAAGGGTAAAAAATTCAAGACTAAATTTACCGAGGCATTAGTTTCTCGTGGTGCCATCGGGACGTGTGTGGACGAATACGATACTGATTTAGGTTTGAGACTGTTGTTAGTAGATTTTTTCCATTCTACATTTTGGATATTGAAGCGTGATTTGAATGAGGTTCAGTAAATGACTAAATTTATTAAAAAATGGTGGGCTGAAATATTTATGGGAGTTGGTGCAATATTCTATTTGTTCAATTTGACAGTCAACAGAGATTGGCACAACTTAATAATGGCAGTGATGCTGTATGCGGTTATAGGAGTATTAGATGCTACGGTATATATTAAAGATGAAATAAACGATTTTAAGCAGGAAAGAATCAATTTGCTAACTGAGATACTATATAGAACTTTAAAATCGCGGGAGGGTATAGATGGCTAATCAAGTAGTAGCTGTTACCAGTTCCAGATTAAACGATAGGGATACCTCTGAATTGTACGATTATTTGAGCCAAGGATATGAAGTTAGAATGGCCATATCAGTTGATGATTATGTCGAGTATATTTTAGACCCGCCAGTCGCAGAAGTAACGGCAAACGTGCGTAAAGAATTTAAAGTTATTGCGCTAGACGATTTGGAAGATGCACCCCCAATAATGGAAAAGTTATTGAATGTTGGTTGGTCAATGGGATATAGCACTGAGAAGCTATTCTTTTTTGAAAGAGTTGTGCAGGACAAGGAGGGGACAGATGGCTGATAATGTGGATAAGTTAATGAAGCTTTATTTTAATAATATATGGCTCCTATGATGGAATTACGGACAAATTGTTCGATATAATACATCATAAAGGAGCTTTTTATTATGGTTATCAAATATTCAAATGACTTTAAAGAATCGATCGTAAGCTTGCATAAAGTTGGTCGTTCAGCTAATTCATTAGCAAAAGAATACAACGTTAGTGTTTCAACGGTTTCTAAATGGGTTAATCAAGCCGATCCTAACAATACGAAAGTATTGTCAGCAAATGAAAGGGCATTGATTAAAGAAAATAAACAACTAAAAGAAGAACTTGATATTTTAAAACGAGCAGCGGTGCTTATGGCGAAAAATTGATCATCAAAGGACGTATTCCTACCTTAAAAATTATTAATGACAATCTACAGGTTGGGCACCGCATTACTAAAATTTTGAACGTCCTCAGAATTCCACGATCGACTTATTATGGCTATATACATTGGAAGCCTGGTAAAACACTTCTTCGTCGCAATTTCATTAAGCAAAAGGTATTAGATGCATGGTTAAAATATCCTATGTATGGATACCCGCGATTAACAATTTTATTAAATCGTCAGTTAAAAATTAAAATTAGCCAGCGTATGGTTTATAAACAGATGTACGCTTTAAAAATTAGGTCTAGGATGACTAAACGAATTAATAAGCCTAAAACACATACTGAATATGATCAACGACCAAATCTAATTAAAGGATTACCTGATCAATCCAATATTCTTTTAACAGATATTACGTATATTCCCGTTAAAAATACTTGGGTTTATCTAGCTAGTATGTACAATCCCGTAACCCGGCGGGTTATTTCTTATAAAGTTGGAAGTCATATGACTAAGGAATTAGCAACCGACGTCATTAATCAAGTCGCAGTAAAGTCTGTTAAACCAAGCATTATTCATAGCGATATGGGGAGTCAGTATACAAGCGATTTATTTGAAAGTACTTTAACTCGTTTTGGGATTAAGCATTCTTATTCTCGTAAAGGACAACCTGGTGATAACGCAAGAATTGAGAGCTTTCACTCAATTTTGAAGCGTGAATACATTAATTTTCAAGAATTTAAGACAATTCATGAAGCAATAGCTGGCATTGATAGCTATATTCGCTGGTATAACAGTGATCGAATTTCCCTTGTAGCGTAGCTACAAATAAATCATATTAATATCCCGTTTAAAACGATAAGTATAGACGGGTTGTTTAGAATGGCATGGAAACATTAAAGGATGCACTTTTTTAGATAAATCACATACTTTACCAGTACGTTAAATAATTAAAACGTTTTTCAAAATTTATTCGTATTTTTATGTCCGAATTATTGACATAGGAGCCTATTTCCAAAATTAATTGATTTTAAAAAAGCTGAATTAGCTGTTCATAGTAGTATTGATGAGAATATCGGAGGCGGGAAACTGGAGAACGATTATAAGAATCCAGTAGAAGGGGCTATGTCTAAAATTGAGATGAGTGAAGAATTAAATAATCTCATTAGGCAAGAGTACATTATTGGATCATTTTATAAGAGTGCTAGACCTGATATTCAAGAGGTATTGGTTGATAAATATCGGGATAATAAGAGTTGGGATAAGATTGCAGACGATAGACATATAGATGAAAAGACGGCCAGACGTTGGCGAGATGACTTCAAAAATGGAGTTTCTGCTTGGATTCCGTAAAAGGGTGTCCGTTTTTAGAAGCATAATGCCCGTTTTAGGGTGAAAAAAGGTGTTAAATTAGTATTATCGAATAATTGAAAAAGTAAGTCTCCTTTAAAAATTAGTTACTTAATTCGCGCATGGGTTATTCGATTAAATAGTAGTAGACGTAGGTCTCGAGCCTCTTAAACCTCTTTGTTGCTCGGTTAGAAAACTCGTGTAAGCTGCAATGCTTACCTACTATATTCAGAATTTTTATTCTGGAACCTTTTAAATATTTTTTCACATTGATTAGACAAGTTGATTACTTGTCTTTTTTGTTGTTTAATATAGTAGAATGTGAAAAAAATATTTAGGGGTAACAATATGACTGTTAAAAAAGTTAAATTTTCATTCTATAACATTTCTTTGTCTCAAAATGGAGCAAGAACAAAACTAAAGTGGGAAGATTTTTTAGAATATTTCCCAACGGAAAATTCAGATGATACTGGTAAGAAATTTGGAAATCAAGATGGTAAATATAGAAATTTAGATTTTGGGAATGGCATCATTAGATTAGACCATATGTCTGACAGAGACGGATTTTTATACATGAACTTTGTTAAATTATCAGAAAACGGGGCTTCAAAGGCAAAGGCTATTAAAAGCGGTATTAAGGATTTAGATTTAGATGAAGACGAATATGTTGCTTTTGACGTATCTGCTATCGTTGATAAAGCAAGTGGTATAATGATGCTTCAGAATAACAAATTTGCCATGACTGCAAAACGGTTTGTAGAGTATATTAATTTATTTTGGAGTTATAATAAATATAACAAAGGTAGGTCAGCTATTTGTGTCGATGAGATACCTGCTGATGAAGTTAATTTAAAAAAAGGTAAAAATTTTAAAAAATTCCATTTTGCTGTAGAAGATTTTAATGATGCAGAATCAAGAAATTTACCTTCCTCTCTGTTAAGTGGATTAAGAACCATTAATAGATACAATGGGTATAAAGTGGACATTACCATTTCTAAAGAGCGTAGCGGGAATAAATTTTTATTAGAAGATGCCATTAGAGAAGATATTGAGAATGTTCGGGGATTCAGTAAGGCCGAGGTAGTATATTTAGATGATTATACTGAAAAAACCGAGACGTTAGATTTATTAGATGAAAATAAAACACTGTTTTTAGAATTCGATATTAGACCAAAGGAGATGTTGGATCCAGTGGAGATAGAGGGAGCAATGAGAGCTCGTATGGAGATTGAAAAATCACATAAGTTTAAGTAAATAAGTATAGCTAAGAAGGGAGTTTTATATCTATTATGAAATTTATTAAAAATTCTTGGATAGAAATTGTCTCTTTTATTGTATTTTTTGTTTTTGCATTATATCTGATGAACAATGATGTAAATGGATTTGTTAAAAATGTTTTAACGTCATTTGATATGGCTATGACAATAGCATCTATATTCATTGGACTATTTGGTGCGATGTTTGGTTTGATTATGGCTAAAGATGTCAATGAATTATTTGATAATATGATTAAAAATAGAATTTTTAATTACTATAAATGGAAAGTTTGGGAATCGGTAATAATTTCCTTTATAGTATTAATTTATTCTTTTTTATTAAAATTTATAAGCTATGCAATAACAGTAGTGATTCTTAAATATTTATATGTATTATGGTTTGGATTAATAGGATATTTTTTTGTATCCGTGATTATTATGATGTGGTTTTTCATAAAAGCTATTTTAGATACGCAAGAACGTAATGCTAGTTTACGAACTCCTGCTGATAGTTACGACAAGATTAATAAAAAGTAAAATTAACGTCTGACAAATGTTAGGCGTTTTTTTGTAGGAGGAAAACATGTTATTTAACATTACAGGTATATTGGCTTTAACCATATTAGGACTGCTATGTTTGGGAATAAACATGAGTAAAATTAAATTATTTGAAATTATTGTATGTATTTCCTTGTTAGCAATCGCGGTGATCAAAGGTAGCTCCGAAATGGCAGCATTTGCAGCTATGCTTGTGTCGTTGTTTATTTTGGATTCACTATGAAACAGGAAGATTATAGAAAGTTAGAGAGTCAGATCATTGGTCGATTAGATAAGAAGAAGCGCAAGCAACAAAAGAAGAAGTAGGAGGTGGTGATATGACATGACAGAGAAATGGGAAGAAGCAGAACAAGACTATTTAACTGGTATGAAGTATAAGGACATTGCCGCCAAGTATGACGTAACGTTAAATACGGTTAAGTCGTGGAAACAACGTTATGAATGGTCCCGAAGTGGCGCACCCCCTAAGCAAAAAAGTGTGCACACAAAAGGCTCCTATGTCAATAATTCGGACATAAAAATACGAATAAATTTTGAAAAACGTTTTAATTATTTAACGTACTGGTAAAGTATGTGATTTATCTAAAAAAGTGCATCCTTTAATGTTTCCATGCCATTCTAAACAACCCGTCTATACTTATCGTTTTAAACGGGATATTAATATGATTTATTTGTAGCTACGCTACAAGGGAAATTCGATCACTGTTATACCAGCGAATATAGCTATCAATGCCAGCTATTGCTTCATGAATTGTCTTAAATTCTTGAAAATTAATGTATTCACGCTTCAAAATTGAGTGAAAGCTCTCAATTCTTGCGTTATCACCAGGTTGTCCTTTACGAGAATAAGAATGCTTAATCCCAAAACGAGTTAAAGTACTTTCAAATAAATCGCTTGTATACTGACTCCCCATATCGCTATGAATAATGCTTGGTTTAACAGACTTTACTGCGACTTGATTAATGACGTCGGTTGCTAATTCCTTAGTCATATGACTTCCAACTTTATAAGAAATAACCCGCCGGGTTACGGGATTGTACATACTAGCTAGATAAACCCAAGTATTTTTAACGGGAATATACGTAATATCTGTTAAAAGAATATTGGATTGATCAGGTAATCCTTTAATTAGATTTGGTCGTTGATCATATTCAGTATGTGTTTTAGGCTTATTAATTCGTTTAGTCATCCTAGACCTAATTTTTAAAGCGTACATCTGTTTATAAACCATACGCTGGCTAATTTTAATTTTTAACTGACGATTTAATAAAATTGTTAATCGCGGGTATCCATACATAGGATATTTTAACCATGCATCTAATACCTTTTGCTTAATGAAATTGCGACGAAGAAGTGTTTTACCAGGCTTCCAATGTATATAGCCATAATAAGTCGATCGTGGAATTCTGAGGACGTTCAAAATTTTAGTAATGCGGTGCCCAACCTGTAGATTGTCATTAATAATTTTTAAGGTAGGAATACGTCCTTTGATGATCAATTTTTCGCCATAAGCACCGCTGCTCGTTTTAAAATATCAAGTTCTTCTTTTAGTTGTTTATTTTCTTTAATCAATGCCCTTTCATTTGCTGACAATACTTTCGTATTGTTAGGATCGGCTTGATTAACCCATTTAGAAACCGTTGAAACACTAACGTTGTATTCTTTTGCTAATGAATTAGCTGAACGACCAACTTTATGCAAGCTTACGATCGATTCTTTAAAGTCATTTGAATATTTGATAACCATAATAAAAAGCTCCTTTATGATGTATTATATCGAACAATTTGTCCGTAATTCCATCATAGGAGCCAAACAAAAAAGTATGCACACAAAAAATAACGTTAATGACGTGATTGATGAGTTAGATGAATACGGACTGACTGATAAGCAGAATCTGTTTGTAGTGCGGTATTTGAAGTCATTTAATGCAACACAGGCATATATGGATGCTTACGGTGTTGATTATCAATCAGCTAATAGGTCGGGTTCTAGATTGTTGGTAAATGTTGATATTCAATCGGCTATCAAACGTATCAAAGCAGCTCGATTAAAAGACGTTGCAGTTGAAGAAGAGGACATAATAGCACAGTGGGCTAAGCAATCATTTGCGGACGTTGGAGATTATGTTGAATTTGGTGGTCATGATGAATATAAAATAGATAGCCAGGGAACTGTGTTGGATATTAACGGTAATCGGGTGATTAACCATAAATCTTACGTTCAGTTAAAATCAAAGTCTGATGTCGATACAACAGCAATTAAAAAGATAACCGTTGGAAAAGATGGTCCGGTTGTTGAACTGTTTGATAAGACTAAGGCACAAGAGAATTTACTTAATATCATTCGTGGTGTTGATGAAGCTAAGGCTAGAAAAACTATTTCAGATGCCAATATGTCTGAAGCTAAACTTGAACAAATTACTGCTAAACAAGATGATATTGAAACTGGGTTGACTAATGTAATGGATTTGTTGATGAAGGGTGATAAGAATGATGGAGACGCTTAAAAATGCATATACATTAAAGCAACGAGAAGCTTTACACGTAGCATTTGATGGTGATTTTCGGATGCTGATCCTTCATGGTGCGGTTCGAACTGGTAAAACAGTTGTAAATAATGATGCTTTCGTAGCTGATGTATTAAGAATTAGCCGGTTACCTATAAAAGAACGGGGTAGGCGGCCTCAATATATATTAGCTGGTTATTCAAGTTCAACACTTCAAAACAATGTCTTAAATGAGTTGACCAATAAATATGGTTGGGAAGCTAAGTTTGATAGACATGGTAATTTCTCGTTGTTCGGGGTTCAAATTACTGTTACTTATACTAATTCCGAGCGTGGAGTTGGTGCAATTCGTGGTATGACAGCTTATGGAGCTTACATTAATGAGGCTTCATTGGCTAATCGTGCTGTATTTGATGAAATTTTAAGTCGTGTATCTAAACCAAACGCACACATTTTTGTTGATACTAATCCCGATACTCCAACACATTGGTTAAAGACAAATTATATTGATAATAAGGATCCAGATGCCCGAATAAAGAGTATTCAATTTGTGTTAGATGATAATACGTTTTTGTCAGATGATTATGTTAAATCTTTAAAAGCTGAAACACCAAGCGGTATGTTTTATGATCGTAAAATTTTAGGACGTTGGGTTAATAGCGAAGGTGCTGTCTATCGAGACTTTGATGAGTCAAAACATTTCATTAAAGGGAACGATTTACCACGTATTAATAATTATTTTGCTGGAGTGGACTGGGGTTATGAACACAAAGGAGTTATTCAAATTTGGGGCGAGGATAGTAATGGTATTGTCTATTTAGTTGATGAGACTGCTAAGCAACATAGAGAGATTGATTATTGGGTTAATGTAGCTAAGAATTATGAAAATAAGTACGGCAAATTAGTATTCTGGGTCGATTCAGCTCGTCCTGAACATGTAAGTAGATTTATAAATGAGAATTTAGATGCTAGAAACGCGGATAAACGTATCTTAAAAGGTGTTGAAGATGTGGCTCAACGAATTAAGCAGGATAAGTTATTTGTGATTAAAGATAATGCCCCGGAATTCGCGTCTGAGGTATTTGATTATGTGTGGGATGAAAGAACCGGGAAACCCATTAAAGAGAACGATCACGCTATGGATACAGCTAGGTATGCGATTCATAATCAATTCGCTGATAATAATAAAATTCAAGTATTGGAGGGTATCTTTTAAATGGCTTTAAAATTTAATGCTGATAATTTATCGGCTGATGAAAATGACGTTTTTTATTTTGATCAAACAGACAATGAAATACTGTCCAATGAAGAATTGGGAGAGCTAATTAGTGTTCATTCACGTAAAATCGTTAAAAGATTTAACAAGTTGATGCGCTACTATCTAGGTCGACATGATATTTTGAATAAACCAAATAAGTCTAAAGGTAAGCCGGATAACCGAATTGTCGTTAATTTTGCTAAGGAAATTGTTGATAATGAAGTGGGTTACTTTGCCGGTACACCGGTAAAATTTGATTATGATGAAAACGGTATTCAAAACAAAGAAATTGACAAGAAAATTGCTGATTTTGTAAATATGAATATGTTGTCGGACACCGTTGCTGAACTGGCTAAACATGTTGATATATTTGGTAGATCAAACTTATTATTGTATCAAGATGAAAATGCAAATACATTAGTTAATACAATTGATCCGCGCCAATCGTTCGTGGTGTATGACACTAGTATTAATAAGAATATGGTATTTGGAATTTACTATAATCAATTAAAACGGAATGGTTCAGTTAGTGGTGTTTTATATACCAAAACGAAGAGTATTGATTTTGGAGGAGATATATCAGGGAACATCACTTTTGGGGATGAAAAAGATAATGTATTTCAAGATATTCCACTTATTGAGTTCTATGCATCAACTGAACGTCAAGGATTGTTTGAACAAGTCATTTCATTGATTGATTCAGTAGAACAGGCATTTAGCAATAAAAATAATGATATTGATTACTTTGCTAATACTATTATGAAAGTTATCAATGCTTCAATTGATCAAAAGAACGTCGAAGCCATGATTGATAAAAGGCTGTTGAATATTCCGAGTGTATCTAGTGAGAATGGTAACGTTGATATTGATTTTTTGAATAAACCTGATGCTGATAATATCCAGGAGCATTTCTTAGAACGGGCCATTGATTTTATTTACTCAAAAGCAAATAGCGCTAATTTCAATGATGAAGTATTTGGTAATGCATCTGGGACTGCTTTGGAGTTTAAACTTCAATCTATGTCGAATGCCGCTGGAATGAAAGAACGTAAGTTTAAGACTTCATTGCAACAGGTATTTAAGTTAGGTTTTCAAGTAGGAGCATCCTTGCCACATAATCCGGGTGCTGAGAAGTACGTAAATATGACGTTTAAGCGAACAGTTCCACATAATGTTCAAGATGAGGCTAATACGGCAAAGACATTATTAGAAGTAACTGATGAACGTACAGCTTTATCAGCTTTATCAATTGTTGATGATCCGGATGCTGTAATGGAAGCTAAAAAGCAGGATCAGAAAGTCAAAACCAAAGGTATGTTAGATATGGTTCAACAAAATGAGACGAGCGATAACGCAGTATCTGATAAGGAGTAGATGATATGACTTTGCTAGATGAAAAAATACATTTACTCGAAACTCAGAAGAATGACGCAACGCTTGAAAAGAATGTGACTAGTATTATTAATAAATATGAAACCACCATTAGCGCCTCACTGAGCGCTTTTTTTGTTGCACATAGTATTGATGGCCTTATTGATTCAACCATTCTAAGTAAGCCGCCTAAGACAAATGATATTTCTAAATTAAAGCATTTGATGGAACATATATCTAAAAATGGTGGCAATCAAGTTAATAAACGTAAATTAGCTTACGTTAGTTTAGGACTTGCCGACATGGAATTGTATATGCAGTCAATGGTTGGACTTGTTTTATTGCCACTGGGAATGGATTTATATGAATATTTTATAAATGAAATATCTAGCCAATTTGAAGAAGAATACCATCGACAACAAGGTGATTATGAAAGTTTACAGGAAAGTGTAGTTCGACGATTGTCGCAAGCTAGTTTTAATAATTTAAAGCCTGAACAGTCCTTTTGGAAGAGCTTTGACTTAATCGTTACTAACTTGTCACTAGAAATAATCAAAGCCGTTAAACAAGGTGTCAATAACAAAGAATGGCAACGGATAGTAGGTGGTTAAATGAGTTATGAAGACTATTCGGATGAAGATTTTGAAAATGAACTAATTTCATATATTAAGGACAGTAAAAAGCAACAAGAAGAAAAGGATGCCGAAAAACATAAGCATTTAAGCGAAATGGTCGGTGGATTTATGGGCTTGTGGTGGTATTTACGTTCATTCAGAAGTTCCACCGTTCGTAATCTAAAAACATATTCAGCCGTTGCGGATAGAGAAGCTAAATTTAGTATTTGGGATACGATGAATAATCCTAAAGTTACATTGATTAATGAATTTGGTGCATGTGAACGATGTGTTCCGTATCTTGGACAAGAGTATACGTTAGATGAAGCTAGGTCGATCATTCCGATTCACTATAATTGTCGTTGCACGTTTGTTTTGTTAGATGACGATAATGGTTTGTTACCTGGTATGATCGCTGGAACGTTAAATGGTTCTCAATCTGATAAAAATAATGAGCAAGATAGTGGTGATTCTGATTATGAACTGACACAAGAAGACTTAAATAGAATGGAATCAGAGGCATTGGTGGCTGATATTCCTAAAGAGGTATTTGAAGCACAAAATAAGCATATTCAAGAATCAAATGATTATATTGATGGTCGAAGTTTCTTATTGCCTGAACTATATAAAAAGGTGCCTGGAACAAAGAATAAATTTGATTACACAGCCATTGAAGAGTTGTATAATAAACATATATGGCAAGCAGATTGGAAAGTAAGTCCTAATGGAAATATCAAGTCAATAATAACAACCGATCAATATGTTGGTTACGTAGTTAAAAGAGACGGTTCAATGGTTTTAACAAAGAAATTGAAAATTCATTATAGTCTAAAAAAGGGCGGATATCATGTAGTCCCTAGTTTATAGGAGATAAATTAAATGATAGATTGGTATGCATTGGAAGAGGAACATAAAAAAATATCATTTGAGTATCAAGGTGAAACTATTGTAGGAATAGTAAGTGCTTTTTTTGATGGTGAAGATGATGAACCAGAAGAGCGAGACCTACCATGGTTTGCTTTGGAAGGGTTCAAAATAGCTAAAGGGTACGGAATTGATAAGGTATCAAATGTAAAAATTTTAGATTAATAAGCGTTTAGTCAAATGGGCTAAGCGCTTTTATTATGCCCAAAACGTGCTTATGGCTTAAAAAGATGCAAGGAATTAATTGCTGACGAGCATTAAACGGGAGATTATTTTATGGCTGATGAACCAAATAATGGAAATGGCGCTACTCAAGGTGATGGTGAGATTACTTTCACAGAAGAACAACAGGTTAAGGTTGATGAACTAATTGGCGTTCGTTTAGACCGCCAAGCCGCTAAGAATGCTGATGCAACTCAACAAGCAATCTCCGAAGCAAAAGCTAAGTGGGAAGCAGAAGCAGCAGAAAAGGCTAAGCTAGATAAAATGCCGGAAGATCAAAGAAAAAAGCATGAGCAGGAAGTGCAAAATAAACAGCTTGAAGCTGCTAATGCTGAAAAGGAATCTTTGCAACAAGAGTTAAATCATTTAAATATGGTGAACGCTGCTTCTAGTTTGCTAGCTGATAAAGGGATGGTTGCGGATGAAGCTGTACTGCAATTTGTGGTACGAGAAAATGCAGATTCAACTCAACAAGCTGTAGATGACTTTGTTAAATTAGTGGAAGACAAAGCTGAAGCCAAGCGTCAAGAATCACTAAAAGGCTCAACACCTAAGTTAGGTAATAGTAATGGTCAAGGAAAGTCATTTGGAACATTGGCTGCTGAACGAACTAATCAGCAAAATAACACCAATGTTGCAGATGATTTCTTTGGAGTAAAAAAATAGGAGGAATACAACAATGAAGTTTAATACAACGACGGTCGATCAAATTAATTGGTTGGCATCATCACGTATGCAATCATTTACTGAACAAGCTGTGGCGAACATGAAGAGCGGTGAAGTGTTTAATAAAAACGATGTACCGGTTGGATTGGTTGTGAATGACGTTAAGGCAACAGCAGACGACCCAATGCCAGTAGCGGTTATGTATGAAGGATGGGTTATCGCTGATAATCTCCCTACTGAATTAACAGATGCTGATAAGACATCTCTTCAAGAATCTGGTATTAAGTTTCGTGGCGAAGAGGGGGCTAAGTCAGAAGATAAGCCATCAGAATCAGCCAAATCATCAACAAAAGGAGCTAAGTAATGAGTAATATTTTTGATTTATTCCCACACCAAGATATTTTAGATTATACAAAGGCAATTCAACCTTCCAATTTGTTAGGAACGTCATTGTTTCCAAGTCGTAAGGTTCAATCTAATGACATTAAGATTTTGACATCTGGGACCACAACGCCAACAATTGCCCATGTCCATGCGTTTGATACTGAAGCAGAGATTGGTTCACGTACAGCAAAGGTAACAGAGCAAGAACCATTCTTTGTTAAGCGGAAGATGGTTTTGAAAGAAGATGACCTTGTAAAGTTACGTACTCCACGTACCCCAGAGGAACAATCTTATATTAAAAATGAAGTTTATAACGACACTGGTAATTTAATCCGTTCAATTGAAGCAATGGCTGAATATATGCGTATGCAAGCTCTTATGAAGGGTAAGATCAACGTTAAGGGCGCTGATGGAAACTCATATAAAGTTGATTATAAAATTAACGAGAATCACAAGGGAACTGCTGATTTCTCTGATGAGAATGTGGATCCAATTGAAACTATTATGAATTGGGCACAACTGGTAGATGTAACGCCAACTCGGGCCGTGTTATCAACTCAGGCTTTGGCAGCGCTTCGTAAAAATCCACATGTAATTGCCAACATCTTTGGGTCTAACAATGGTCGTACTGTTATGCAATCTGATTTAGATGCATTTATGACGTCTAATGGGCTTCCCGTATTACGTTCATATAGCGGACGTTATAACGAAGTAGGGAAGAAGGGTACACTAGAATCACATAAGTATGTTGACGATAATGCCTTTGCAATGTTTGCAGATGGGATTGTTGGTGAAACTATTTATGGATTGACTCCAGAAGAATCACGAGCAGTCTCAGCAGGAGATGTATCATCATCTGAAGTTGGGAATGTGTACACAGATATGTATGAGGAAACTCATGACCCTATCCGTACTGTAGTTAAGGCATCAGCGATGGTTGTTCCAACTTTGGCACAAGCTGAAAATATTTTCCAAGCTACTGTATTGAAGTAAGGAGGTTTAAAAAATGACTCAAGTTAATGACAAAAGTACAGTTAATGACATTAAAAAGTTTTTAGATGAAAATGGTATTGAGTATTCAGGATCATTGAGTAAGAGTGAATTATTGAATTTAATTCCTTTAGAAGAGGATAATTCGGAATCAGATCCTATGGAGGACGTTACCACTAATACCCCGACAAAAAATCCGAAGCCAGAAACTTCTGATTCAATTGTTGATATTCCAGATGTGCCTTATGTACCAACAGAGCCGGCTAGTGATTCTTGGTCAGATATTATCATGGGTGGAAACAGCAAAGGCGGACCAACTAATGATATTCCAGATGAAAATTATTACACGGTAGTTGAGGGGGACACTTTGGTGGCTATTGCAAATAAGTTTGCTAAATCAGTTGCTAAGATTAAGAAGTTAAATAACATGACTTCTAACGTTGTTAGAGTTGGCCGTAAATTGAGATTGGTGTAATTATGGTTAAAACAGCTGATGTAGTTGAAAGAATTAAAATAATCGCTCCGCAATTTAGTAGTCTTGATGATAAAACATTATCTACTCTAGCTAGTGATGCTATTTTAATTGCGGAAGCTGATGGATTTGTTGATCCGATGTTGGTTATTGCTGCCAGTTATTTAGCCGCTCACTATGCAAGTGTAGTTAATGGTAAAAATAACAATGTTGTGAAACAAAAATTGTCAGTTATGGAAGTTACCTATAAAAACGATTCATTTAAAAGTGATTATCTTAATCAATACAATAATTTGTTAGACACACTAACCGATCATCATCGAAACAGAGTCACATTTATGTAGGTGGTTTATTATGGATATTGGTTTTAGCACTACTGTTGAAAAAAATTTCGATTTTGATGAAATAATTACTCGTTTAAAGACCGTTGACGGTCAAAAAGTTGAAGCTGGTATATTTGGTAGTTTTGCTCAAGATAAAGCTATGTGGAATGAATATGGGACGAGTAGGGGTATTCCTGCACGTCCATTCTTACGTAATAGTCAATATGAGCATGAAGCTGAATGGAGTCAACAGGTTGGTCGGGATATGGTGAATGTTTTTAGAGGTAGTATTAGTGGACAGTCAGTTGGAGTTAAACTTGGGAAGAAAATGGCTGATGATATTAAGTCGACGATTGATTCTGGTAACTTCGCTTCACTTGCTTTGTCGACTATCAGGCATAAGGGTTCAAGCCGTCCATTGATTGATACCGGTGATATGCGTGGATCGATTACACATAAGGAGCATTGATAATGGCGTTTTATTTGGATATGGATTCATTGATTCAAATGTTTGGAGTTCCATTGACCGTCCTTGATGATGATAAAGAATCTGGGGAATGGGTTGATGGAGTGTGGAAGGAAGCACCAACTAAATCAATTGAACTGAATGAGCCGTTTCTAACATTTGAAATATCAGGGTCCATACTAGCTGGATTATTGGAAAGCAATAATCAAGGCGACGATATGAGTGATAAGGCAGCATGGTTTTCAGAACATGATTATTCAGTTGGGACTAAAGTCATTCATAATGGAACCACATGGAAAGTGACACGAAAGCAATCATATTTAGATTATTCGAATGTTGTTCAATATGAATTAACACGGGAAGGAGGGCTTGATGGAACAGACTTTTGATTATGGCGGTTTATATAAATCCTTTTCTCAAATTATTCAAGAACAACAAAGATTAACAATGATTGAAGCGGGTGGAGTTGGTCAGCAACCTAATCCCCCTTTGTAATTTTCGATGTAATTAGTCCTCACATTAATATTTATGATGATCATGATATAAATGAGCACGAAATATTTGAAGCTGTTGTGAGTTTTACATTGTTTTCGTATACAAAGTTGCAAGCATTGAATTTAGCAGAAAATTTACGGAAATTAATGTATTCAGACACTGCACGAGAAGACTTGCGGAAGCAAGAAATTATTATTGTTGAAGTAATGCCTACAAATATTAGGTCAATTCAAAGCAAAGACAATGATAAATTCATGGTTGGATTTGATATGCGGCTAAGGCTTAGAGATCCGTATGGTGATGATATTCCAGAAATGGATTCAATTGAATTTAATGAAACTTAAGTCATCTATTTTTATGTAGATGATTTTTATTTAGAGTTATGAAAGGAATTTAAAATGGCAAGTGATTTATTAGATGTACACGTTGTCTTAGATGTTCAAACGCCGGCCGTCCCATTAAATTTGGGAAATATGGCAATTTTCGTGGTTAGTCCGGCTGATCCAGGAACAGGTAACGGTTCTGGTGATGGAGGCGAAACAGAAACCGCATCAGTTGATACATCAAATGTTTTAGAAGATGTTATTTTGTCTTCTTATGAAGAAATTAGTGATATAGGAATTGACTTGGGCGTAGAGGCTGATGCAATTGCAAAGGGATTCTTTGCACAAACTGGTCATGGCAAGAAGCTATATATTTATGGAGTAGCTAACAGTCTAGATGCATCAGAAACTACTAAGAAATTTGACTTAGTTAGTGGAGATGACTGGGAATTCGCATCAATTATTCCCGGAATTGATAATGATATTACAGCGTTATCTAATGGGATTGAAGCAATTGGGCGTAAGTTCTTAGTATTAAGTGGAACTGGATTTGAAGGTGAAGCTTCAGAAACCATTGCTAAGTTAAAAGCTCTTGGGGAAGCACCATTCATTGATAACACTCGAACTTTAATGATTATTGGGACCGATAAGGATGCACAATATAATATTGGAGCATTAGTTGGAGCTATTGGTAATAAGACGCCTGGATCTGTGACTTGGAAGTTCAAAGGATTGCAAGGTTCAACGCCACTGATTGTATCAGGAGCCGTTGTAAAACAAGCTGTAGACTCTCATGTTAATTTATACGTTAATAAGGCTGGAAAGGATCAGACATCAGAAGGATTAACATTGAGCGGTGATTATATTGACGCATTACATGCAGATGATTGGATTCGGGCTGAACTTGAAACAGAAGTTCAAAAGTTATTGCAAGATAACGACAAGATCACGTTTGATGCTACTGGAATTGGTCAAATCGAAGCTGTTGTAACTACAGTCTTGCGAACTGCCACAGAAAATGGAATTATTCTAGTTGATTCTGAAACAGGTATGGGTAAGTTTACTGTGACAGCATTATCTCGTGACCAAATGTCAGCTGCTGATGTCGCCTCTCGTAAATATAATGGATTGTCATTTGAATATACGCGAGCGGGAGCTATTCATGATGTAACTATTCATGGAACTATCGATAATATTTAAGGAGGAATTTAAAACATGGCAGATAGTGGTATTAAATTGTATGACGCTAAAAGCGTCGTATTAACCGTAGATGGTGTAGTAATTCAAGGATTTCAAGATAACGATATGATCACCTACTCATTTAAGGAAGAACAAGTTCGTACATCTGTTGATGCACAAGGTGTTCCATCTTTGGCCAAGAACAATAATCACTTAGGAAATATTGTTATTAATTTGAGTGGTAATTCAAAATCGCATAAATTCTTGAATAATTTAGCGAATACACGTAAGGTATTTCCAATTGTAATTAAATCTGATCTTGAAAAGGTATCAAGCACTCAATGTATTATTGCCAAACCTGCAGATGGTGCATTTGGAAAGGATACACCAAAGCGGACTTATACTGTAGAAGCATTGTCTATGGAAGTAACTGCTCTGTAAGAGTATTAATATATGAATTCGTTTAGGTCTCGATAATTTCGGGGCTTTTTTGTTGGCTTGGGTTCGAATCCCAAGTCAGCATTTGTGGAATTGACCACATAAAATAAGCACAAGGCTAGGCCTTAAAACCACGGAGGGTTTAATAATGACAGAATCCAAGACTAATCAAGCGGTAAAGAATGCAGCAGCAAAGTCAAAAGAAGCAGCAGCGAACGTGCCAGTTCCACAAGTATCTAAGTATGGTAAGCAAGAAAATTGGACTTATACCGATAAAAACGGGAAGGAATGGGGCTATACATTCCAATATCCAGGTATGCGGACTGCAATGGAAATTTTGGATAATTCACGTATGGCCAATGGTATTATTTCACGTACTATTTTCGCAGATTTGTTACTTGAACATGTTGTTGTGGATCCAATGAATTTGACTATTGATGATTTTGATGAGCGTCCAGGAATGAATGAGTTGATCGATGCGGCTGATGAATTTCTTGGAAAGATTAACGACTAACGGTTATAAAAATGAACTGCATTTAAAGAAAGCAATTGAAGATAATTGGTATTTTGAATGGCCAGTTATTATGGGGATTGCTACAAGACGAGAAGTTGAAGTGGCGACTCAAAGAGAATTGCAATATTTAAATGGTCTTGCTGATAAAAAGCAAGAGATGACAATGATGCCATTTATGGGGAAGGAGGATAAAATTGGCAGGATATTCAACAACAATCAATACGGAAATGCATGTTAGTGGGCTTGATCAGCTGGAAAGAGCAAGTTCCTTATTGGATAAATTAGAAAGTAAGGCAAAATCATTATCTGGTATTCATAGCTCAGGCGGATCGTCAACTTTTAGTGGATATGTTGAAGGTGCAAATAAAGCTACAGCATCAATTGAGAAACTACATTCAATGGCCGAGAAAGCCAATATAACTGTTAAGTCATCAAATAGTGAACAATTTGCTAAACAAGCATCAGAAATTAATAAAGTCACTGAAGCTTATAAGAAGATGGAAGCAGCGACTAAACAATCTAATACAGCTGGAAATCAAGCACATCAAAATGTCGAAAAATTGAGTGCTGGTGGTGAAAAGTTACGAAGTTCATTTAAAGAAGTAGCATCAATGTTCTCAGTCGGAATGCTAGGAGCTTCCGCTGTTATGGGGGCAATGGACGGTGCTAAGAAACTTGTTGCTAATGGTTGGGAAACATTAAAACAACGTCAACAAGGGCAAGCTATGTGGGCTACATCTATTCAAGATGCCCATGGTGATGTAACCGGTAAGCGATTGACAGGTCAGGCTAGAAGAGCTAACGACGCAGTGTTTGCAACTTCTTTAAAGGCAGGTAATGATTTCGCAGAAGGTAATTCCATTGCTAAGCAAATCTATTCTTCTGATGCTGGAGCATATTCTGGAAACGTTGGAAAAACCAATAGTATGCTAAAAGGAATGTTTAACATTCAGGACGCTAATGCTTTGAATCAGCGTGAAATGGAATCATTTAAGACTGCAGTTGGTAACATTGGTGATACAGGTAAGATGTCGGGTACTATCGCCAAAAGTTTGAATTTATTAGACGGTAAAATCAGTCGCAAAATTAGACAACAGTACAAAAAAGAAACTGGTCATGAGTTAGGTAAAAATTCTCAGGGTGGTTGGAACTGGAAAGATGTTGATGCCCAAACTGCGTTCAAAGCCATTGATAAATATGGTAATTCTGGTGGTATTGGTAAAGCATCCGAACGGTATAACTCCACTTTGCCTGGAATGCTTCGATCAGCTAAAGCTGGTAGCGGTGCTTGGATTTCTAAGATTATGGAGTCTTTTGGAAGCAATATTGCTAAGGGTGGCGCTTTTAAAGATTTAGTCGGCGGACTATCTAAAATGTTTACTAATGCAGGAGCAATCGAAAAGAATGCGCAGGGAGTTTCTAAAGCATTATCATCAGTGGCAAACGGCTTAGGTGGCTTTATAAAAGGAGTTGCACCTTATGCTTCAGCGTTTGGTAAAGGAGCGTTTGACGGTGTTAAATCTGTATTCAAACTAATTGAAGGATTTGGTAAAACGATTGGCGGTATTGGTTCTAAAATTGGAGATATGTTGCCCAAAGGTACTGCTGATAAACTCTCTGGATTTGTTGGAGAAGTTGGAAAAGTAGTTGGTGCTATTGCAGCCGCTAAAGTAGCTTTTGCCGGTATTAAAGGAAGCATGGGACTTTTGAAAGACGGTGCCATGGGACTTGGTAAAATGATTCCAGGATTAAGCAAATTACTTGGATTTGGCAAAAATACACCAAAAAATGATTCTATTTTTAACAAAGCTACGGGTACATTTAGTGCTGCTGTTGATAGGTTTGCTGGTGGTAGCGCTGCGGGATCAGCTAGTGATTTATTAGGTGGATCAAATGGAAAAAAACCAGGAACTAGAATGGAACGATTACATGGTTCATCTAATTCAGGAGGATTTTGGGGTAATGTTAGTCAAAAAGGTAGGAGTATGCAATACCTCGAAACTAATGGAATGAGTAGAGTGGCTAGAACTGGCGGATTTAAAGGTAAATTAATGAACTTTGCTGGAATGGGTGTATCAAAGGTTGGCGCACTTGGAACAGCGGTAAGCGCAACTAAATTTGGTAGTATGGTTGGTAAGTTTGGTGGAGCAGTTGGTAAAGCGGGTAAGTTTCTAGGTAAAGGATTACCGGGTTTAAATGCTATTATGTCAGGCCTTGATGTCATGAGTGTTATGGGATCTACAAAATCTGGATCATTAGCTCGTCATAAAGGTGTTGGTGGGGCAGTTGGTGGCGGTGTTGGTGCCGTTGCCGGTGGTGCATTGGGATCTTTGCTTGGACCATTAGGTACTGTAGCAGGTGGAATAGCTGGGCAATGGGTTGGAAATAAAGTTGGTTCTTGGGCAGGATCGTTATTTGGGGGAACCAAAGATAAACCATCTAAGGCAAGTCAAATTTCTAAAGCTCAATCTAGTGCACAAGCAGCTTATCAAAAAGATCAATTTGTTGACTCGTTGGGATCGATGGGAATTAGTAAGAAGGATTCTCAATCAGCATATAAAGCCATGGAGAAGGCAAGTAAGTCTACTAGTACAAAGCAACAAAAAGAGTTGTTAAAGCTTAATGATGCAATATCAAATGGGGATGTCGATCAGATAAAGACCTTAACTGGTCAATTGAAGCAACAACAAAAAACCAATAAGAAAAATATTAAGAAAGCATCTCCTAAAAAAGATAAAAAAGCATCAAAAGGTGTTTATGATAGTGATTCAGCGGTTAAGGAGCACGATAAAAACCGCAAGAAAATTGATAAAAGTACCAAGGGTATGTCTAAGAGTTTTAAAAACTTCAAAAAAGATTTTAATAAAAATTCTAAAGATGTAACTAAGCAAAACGATAAAATGAAGAATGCCAATAATAAACGTTTAAGTAAAATGGGAAAGGATATTGGTAAGTCTTTTAAAAGTGCTAAAAAGAAGGCTAGTGATGGAGCTAAGGGTATTGGTAAGTCGTTAAAAAATGTTGGTAAAGGTGCAGAAAAAGGTATTAAGAAAAATCTAGGTAAACTGGGTAAATCGACTAAATCTGCCTTAAATAAAGCAAATAAATCAGCAAAAGGCGCTTCTAAAAAATTTAGTAAAGCATTTAAGAACATGGGTAAGGGCGCTGAAAAGGGTATCAAAAAGAATTTGAATAAAATTTCAAAAGTTACCAAGACTTCATTGAATAAAGCTAATAAGACTGCTAAAAGTGCATCTAAGAAATTTGCTAAGTCTTTTAAAAATATGGGTAGAGGTGCCGAAAAGGGAATTAAGAAGAACCTAGATAAAATTTCTAAGGTAACGAAAACCTCTTTGAATAAGGCAAACAAAACAGCTAAGAGTGCATCAAAAAGCTTCAGTAAGTCATTCAAGAATTTGGGCAAAGGTGCAAGCAATGGCCTTAAAAAGGAAATGAATAAGTTAAGTTCAGCAACCAAATCAGGAATGAATAAAGCCAATAGTGCTGCTAAATCTGGTGCTACAAAGATTACTAATACTCTAAAAAACGGAATTAAGGCGGGTAATGCTGCTAAAAGTGCATTTAGTAAATTGACTAGTAATGTTAAAAGCGAAATGAACAAGGTTGATTCAGCAATTAAATCTGGTTCAAGTAAGTGGTCATCGTCAGTCAAGAGTGGTGCTGATAAGGCTACCAACTCATTAAAGACTAGTTTGAACGGAATGGTTAATGCAGCTAAATCAGCTACTAGTAAGGTTGCTAGTTCATTCAGTAAAATTGGAAGTTCAGCTGACACGGCATCGGGTAAAGTAAAAGCGCTTCAATCAGCGATTAATGGATTGAAGTCTAAGACAGTAACCATAACTGCTAATGTTACCGGTAAGGGATCTTCTAAGCTTGCTAGCGGTACGGCAGGTGCTCGTTCAGCGTTCTCTAGCCTTATGCCACATTATGCGAATGGAACAACTGCCGGAGGTCACAGTGGTGGTGCTGCATTAGTAAATGATGCACCAGGTTCAAATTGGCGTGAAGCATTCATGTTGCCAAACGGTCTAGTAGGACTATTTCCTAATGAACGTAATGTTCATACCGTGTTGCCACAAGGTACACAAGTATTAGATGGTAATTCTACTCGTAAGATGTTCCCTAGATATGCAAATGGAACTGGTGGTGCTAAACAAGCGTTTGGAACTAGCTCAGGCGGAAGTAAAAGTGTGGAAATTAATATGAATATTAATGTTAATGGGAATGCTAGTGCCAACGATGCGGATACAATCGCAAATAAAATCGGAGAAAAATTGAGTATTGTTATGAATTCAGTGACGATTTAATTATTGGAGGCATAAATGGCATATTTAAAAAATTCCAAAGGACAAAAAATTGAAATAATGGTCGAATCTGAAAATGAATCGGTTGAGATGAATGTATCAACACATCCGATTGAAACAGGTTCACCGATTACGGACCACGTTCAGGCAAACAACAAGATATTTTCGTTTACAGGATTGATAATGGGACGTGATCAATCAGAAGTAGATAATCGATATATACAGCTTCTTTGGTGGTCACAAGAAGGTGAAGAATTACAGTATCACGGAGCTATTCGTCATGATAATGTTATTATCTCTCATCTAAGTAAAACTTATGATGAGGGCGGTTTTGCAAATGCAGTAAAGTTTGAAATTGAATTGACAGCCCTATATAAAGTTAATTTAAATTGGGTAAAAAATAAAAACTATGGCAAAAAGCAAGCTACACCAAATGATGGGGTATGGGTTACGGTTGTTCCTGGTAATACATATTGGGGATGGTGGCAACAATACGGTACATCTATTGATCAGCTCAGATCATGGAATCATTGGCCAGATAGGCAAATTCCAGTTGGAGTGAGAGCGAGGGTTAAATAATGTCAAAGAGAGTTTATATTGAAATTGATAAAGAGGACCTACCTGAAATATTTGAAATTGAATTAGCTGGTAAAAATGTATATTTGAAATTTGATTTTAATACAGTAGGGAGTTTTTACACTGTAGATTTGTTTGATAACAATATGGATCCTATAATTATTGGTGAAAAGCTATCATATGGACGAAAACTATGGAATGGATTGAATGATCCTAGAATTCCAAATGTTGATATTATGCCATTTGATGAAAGTTTAAAAGAAAAGACCATTACGCCAGACAATTTAGGTGTAACGGTTTTTTTGTATTTAATGACATTAGAGGCTGATGGAGAATATTTGTAATGGGTAAGAAACAATTTTTATTTGAAGTATATGTGGATATTTACACAGAATCAGCGGTCATGCACTACATTCATAAATCTACCAACGATTTGGGTGGTTCTTTGGACATAGAATTTAGCCTGCCGTTTGATAATTCTAGTGATCAAAGTATTGGTGAAGTAACAATTTGGAACATGAGCCAAATTAGTTTGAACAGAATCCATCAAGGAGATCGTGTTCAGATCAGAGCAGGATATAAAGATGATGTTGGAATAATATTTGACGGACATATTTTTCGAACCACTATTCCAAATTTTGAAGATGCTGACCAGCAGTATATTTTGAGAGTTGTCGAGGGAGAAGAATATCGAAAGAAGAAAGATATCAAATTGACATTCGGCGAGGGGACATCAGCAAGGACGATTATTAATAAAATAACTCAAACATCAGGGATAAATTTAAATGTAATTTCGATGAAGGAGAATCATGTATATAAAGAAGGATATAGTGTGGATGGGTCTCCATTTGATGCTCTATCAGAAATAGCAGAGGATTGTCATTCCGCATTATATTATCGTAGAGGCCAACTTACTTTTAGACATATGTATGACGGAAATAACACGGGGACGTGGCAATTGAACACTGAATCAGGAATGATAAGTTCACCAGTGATGGAACGTCGTGATGATGATTGGGTTAAAAGTGAAGATAACGATGGTAATGGTAAATATCAGTATTCTGTGGATAGTATCTTGAATTATAGAATTACAACCGGTGAATATGTCCATGTTAAGAGTACATTCGTTGATGTTACAGGTACGGTTATTAGCGGTGAACATTCTTTTGATGGTACTAACCCCATAACTTCGTTAGAGATTGGAGTTCAATAGATGGGTAAGATTAAAAATAGAAATAATGATGTATCATTTTTTCTACATGTACTTCCGGATGCTATTAAGAGTGAAATTAATGTATCTCAGTTAGGTCGAGTTATTAAGCTATATGATGACGACAGAAAAGCGTATGTACAACCATTGGCATTAAAGAGCGATGGAGATAAGCGTCCTATATTAGTTGGAGTTCATGTCGGGAAACGTCTAAGACAAGAAATTGAAGTGAATGATGTTGTATTAGTTATGTTTTTAGATCGCTCTATTGCAAATTTTAATGGAGATAATGAGACATTTGAGTTAAGCAGCAAACGTATGCACAGCTTGAATGATGCTTTTGTTATTGATATTTACTAAGGAGGATCGGAATGATCGATATTAAGTTATCTGATGAAGGTGGTATTGATTTTGGTAAACCAGTTGATGATATTGAACAGGTAAAACAAGGAATCACAATATTATTAGAGACACAGCTTGGTGAATTTATTGAAGATAAATCAATGGGTTTAGATATTGAAAATATTTTGGGTGAAAAATATGATGAGCGAATTATAAAAGATGCAATTCAAAACGTATTGCAAAGTGACGCTCAGATTAGCCGCTTTGATAATTTCCAGATCTCAATTGAAAAATCTCATAGAGCGGTGTTGGTTAAATTAAAATTATATATTGGTAGCAATGAATCAGATCAAAAAGATTATGAAGAAGTGGAGGTTAAGTTAGATGTTAAATGAGAATGGTTTTTCCAGACCGGCCAAGATGGAATTAGTTCGAGAATTGTCTTCTAAGTGGATTGAGTTATTTGGTTCAAATAGTGATGTGTCTTCACATTCAGTTGCTGGTATTATCATTAGAATGTTGGCATTCTTTTTTGACTTAGTTTATCAGTTATCTGAGAAAGTGTATTATTCTCAATATTTAAATACTGCTTCGGGCGTTTCATTAGATAGAATTGCTGCCAATTTTGGTATCAATCGAAATACTGCGACTAGATCTATTGTTGATCTATCTTTTACAGGTACACCAGGATATGTAATTCCTAGTGGATCATTATTCAAAACTAGTGATGATAAAGTGTATCAATTGGGAAGTTCAGTTATCTTGAATAATAAAGGTACCAATCAAGGAATTGCATACGCTGTTGAACTAGGTTCAGAATATAATGTCCCGGCTAATACAATTGTTAATCAATTGGAAGTTACGGCAGATATATTTTCAGTAACTAATCCAGAGCAAGCAGAGGGCGGATCAGATAATGAAACAGATGCAGAATTAGCCCGTCGTGTTCGCTTAGCTAATGATACAAAGCCATCAAGTCCGGTTAATGGTGTTATCTCAGCTGTTATGAAGGTTCCAGGAGTTAAAAATGTTCAAGTTATTTTAAACAATACTATGGAAATAGATGAATATGATAACCCTGCTAAATCGATACATGTTTATGTGGATGGTGGTGAAGAGAAACATATTTCAACTGCTTTGTTTGAATCGGTAGCTGCTGGAATTTTGATGGTTGGAAGTAAGGAATTTAACATAACTGATTTATCAGGTAATCCAAATAATCATGTTGCATTTGATTTTGCTAAGAAACAAGTTATTTATGTAAATGTAAAACTTTCGGTTAATTCTGACTTTGAGTTGGATGGAGAAAAGCAAGTTGAACAGGCTATTTTGGAATATCTAGATACGGTTAAAATGGGCGATTCTGTTAGATATTCTTACCTTTACAAGTATATATATGACAACGTTAAAGGGATTGTTGTAGCAGAAGTTAAGATCGGTGATTCATTGGAAAACTTGTCGATGGCCGATATTAAACTTGAACAATTTGCGACAGCTACATCAACAAGTGAAAGTATGGAGATTACACGCGATGGAATTTGACTTTAAAAAATTTTTCTTGAATCATCTACCAGGACCACTGAATAAATTAGATGATAATTTTAATAAATTAGCTTCTTTTTTCAATTATGAATTCGGATTATTAGTTCATTTATTTAACCAAATTGAAAAAATGCGGTCACTTGATGATGCAAAAGGAAAAGTTTTGGATGAAATTGGCGATAACTATAATCAACCACGAGGAGAAGCCGATGATGTTTTTTATCGTATTATGATAAGATCCAAAATGGCATTGAATTCAGGTCGGACCACAGTTAATGGGTTGTTGGATATTATCAGTCAATCGTTAAATGTAAAACCCGATGGGATTACAATTACCCCACTAAGAAATTATAGTTATAAGGGTGTAGATACTGGTGAACCATTGGCCATATCCATTAAAAATATTCCTCTACAGTGGATTGACGAAGATTGGGAGCAAAATTATATTATCAATCGAATTAGAGATGGAGTGGCGGCTGGAATTCGCGTTGATGAGATTAGTTTTATAGACCGCTCTAATTCCGTATTATCAATACGTGGAATCTCAAGTTCTACATTAATTTATAAAGTATATGAAAAAAAGGAGGGGCATAAATGTCGAATAAGTTTTCAGCATTTGAATTTACAGACGAAGGTTTGAAAGTCATTTCTGAAGTGTTGGCAAATAAAGGTAAAATGGCAATTATGTCATTTTATACCTTTGATAAGGTTATTAATAAGCAAATTGAATATGATCAAATTCAAGCAAATAATCCTAAACAATTTAAACCCGTTGGGACAGTAACAGCAAAGCCTAATAATACAATTGAATCACGGTTGATTTTAGATAATTTGGATGTAACTATTGATTACTCTTTGAAAAGTGTTGCAATCATTGGGCAATATAACGATTCAAACTTTATTTTAGGAGTTATTTTTACAAATGAAGTAACAACTATTCCTAAATATGATGGTATATCAGGGCAGTCAATCGCATTAGACGTATCTTTTGCTATCTCAGACACTTCCGTAGTTACGATCAATACACAATTAGCGGGAATGCTAACCGTAGAAGATTATATTGCATTAATGAGTTATATTGATTCTAAGGACGCATTGAAAGCTGATGACGATAAAGTAGTTCATTTATTTAATAATGAAAATGTCGATGGGATTAAGAAGTTTCTTAAAACAATCAACGGTAGCGTTTCGGGAAATTCAGGGACTACTAATCGAGTTAATACATTAGACTTAAATACTGCAGTAGATTTAAATAAGATGACTAATGGCTTATATTTAGCAACATCTTTGGACAAAATTACTACAAATAAGCCTGATGAAGCTGGTGAAGTATTTGTTCTAGTTGTTGAGAGCTTTGAACAGCGTTTTATTGATTTACAGACTAACAAACAATATTATCGTTCAATAAACGGTTCCGTTTTCAATAAATGGGAACGTTTTTTTACTGTCTCAGAAATGAATAATCTAGATATGAATATTGTTCATAAAAAGAAAGATGAATCTATTGATGGCAACAAGACTTTTCTACAAAAGATTATTGGAAGTATTACCGGTACTGCTGGTACGGCTATTAAATTATTAACAGGTCGGAGTATTCAAACGAATTTGTCATCGACTAGTGCAGCAAATTTTGATGGTACAGCCGATGTTAAACCTGGTGTCGCTGGAACGTTACCCGTAGCAAATGGTGGTACTGGAACGACTACTGGGAATGCCCCAAGTGCATCAAAGTTGAGCCCCGGTAGAAAAATAAACAGCGTTTTATTTGATGGCTCTAAGGATATTACTGTAATTGATTCAACGGCAATTCATAAAACCGGTGATGAGACGGTCGATGGGACAAAGACATTTAAACAAACCATCAAGCAAGATATGACTAAGCGTCCTGCTTCCAGATTAGCTCTATATACTGTTACTGATGATACTTACGGTGGCGCAATTTTAAGTATGTTAGCTAGTCCTGATGGTTATGGCCGAGCTATTGGTATTGGTTCTGGTGGAATTACGGTATTAGGAGGAGGTGAAGCTGCTGCTAGCTTACTGGATGCAATTGTCGCTGGAACAACACCAGCTGGATTCCCTAAAGTGGCAAGTAGTGAAAATGCAGTATTAGCATCAGATTCATCAGCTTTTATTCTTGTTGGTTACCAAAGCGGTGGAACAGCCGGACAATTATGGGAATTCACCTCAAGCGGAACTTTGAATAAGTGGATTAATGGTAAAGCTGTAAATGTTATTAAAGCGGATGGAACGGCAGTGGATTCAGATGCAATTCACAAAAAAGCGGCGTTATCTGTTAAAGACTATTCAGCTACTCTATTCGGAGTTTCTGGAGCAATCCAATTTCATGTCACCGATACTGGAGTTGGGGTTGTAGTAGCTGGATCGTTAAAAAATGTTCCTACTAGTGATGGGAGTAAAAAAACTGGTGCACAAATTCCAGCTGGCGTTCCGGTGCCAGCCTATGATGTAAGACTTCCTTGGGCAACATGGTCTGGAATTACAGACGTTACTCATAGAACTGGATTTATTGGTTTTTTCTTACTAAAAAAGGGATCAAGGGACATTTATTATAAGCAACAAACCACAAAAGAAGATAGTACTAAGGAATATACGCCGGGAACGTTAGGAATAGACACAAGTGGTTGGTACCCTATTCACTAATTATGGAGAGAGGGAAGATAGTGCAGTTTTTAAAATTAATGTATATGAATTTGAACGGGGCCACTGAGACGACGGTTCTGTTTTTATTTATGATGATTGATACAGTATTTGCTAATACGTGGCGAAGACGTCGAGGTGTGGCTATTACTAGTGGGGGTGGATTAGGTGGATTGATTAAGTCAATACCATTAGCCTTAATGCCGGTTTTAATTTGGATTGTGGAAATTCCATTATCGTTAGCACCGGATCATATTGCTGGATTAGCAATTAATTTTAATCCAGTTATTTTTGATGTAATTGCCTTTTTGGTATTCCTGTTAATTGCTTGGTATTGGGTTAAATCAATCTTGGCCAATGCAAAATTAGCTGGATATAATCCGCCAGACTGGTTAGAGAAGTTTATTGAAGATGAGTATCACGTTAAATTAGGGAAGATCAAAACTGAACCTAATTCAGCAAAGAAAGATCAAAAGCAAGTATCACAAACGTACGGCAGTCGAAATGACATTAAATAGGAGGAATTAATAATGGCAGAGGTATATTCAAATTTAGCAACTAGTTTAGATTCACGCCCAGTTTATAACGGCGGAGAGCGAACACGAGCAGTTGATTTCGTAGTGGTCCATCACAATGCGACAACTAATAAAGATGTGGCAATTGGTACTTGGGTAGTGGGATCAGGAGCGTTTACATCAGCACATTATGAAATTGCTAACGGCGAAATCATTGGTGTACTAGGCGAGAACTTTGTCGCTTATCATGCTGGCGGAACTGGAGGAGCAGATGTTCCTAAAATTAGTGATATTAACAATCGTTCGATTGGACTGGAATTTTTAAACTCGACTGGTGCGCCAAATTGGGAAGTCGGAGATGAGACATTACGATCTGGCGGTAAATTATTAGCTGATATTTGTATTCGTTATGGACTACCAATTGATCGAAGTGCTATCAAATTGCATGGGGAGATCACGGCCACACAATGTCCCGGTGGATTAGATATTGATAAGTTAATTCAATATACTCGTGAAGCAGCTGGTGGTACTGGTGGGGCAAGCAATGAAGTTCATGATAATGAAACAGAAGGAATGAAAGCATTCAAACAAGATAGTAGTTTTACATTGAATAAGCCATTTAAGGTAAATGAGGTTAAAAACATCTATGGTATGTGGCAAGCTATCAGTTATGAGATGGCTGGTGGAGATAGCGCTAATTGGTTGGATAATGGAATTCCACTTGCATTAGTACATCGAACTGATGGCGGGGATAATAATAATGTTGAACCCGGAGCAATGATTGCATTTGACGATGGATATAATAGCGGTACGATTGATAAGTATGATGAACCTACGAATGGTATTTATATCTCATGGGGTGGAAATTATGATGGTACTTGGTTTGATGCAGACGCATTGTTGAATCATTAATATAAATTAAAAGCCTACTGACTAGATTTCTAGTTGGTAGGCTTTTTTAGTTTGGAACAGTAAATAACAGTAGCGAACAGTATTTTTTATTTATCTACCTATAATATAGATGAAGATTGAAAGAAAGTTTATTTTGAGTCGGGAGATATATTGTGTATTTTGGTGTGTATTTAGAAAGCGGCAAAAACTGCCAATTCCTGCTATATCAACGAATAAGCATTTTATGTCTTAGTTGACTGGAAGTGGTCACCACTTGTTTAATTTTAATTAATTAAATAATGGTTATACAATAAAAGCGTTTAGGTTATATCCAACCTAAACGCTTTTTTGTTGTTCTATAGAATTGATCATGCTGATGAGTATCGCAAATCAAAAGTAGGTTTTAGTTTGTATAATTTTAATATTTGGTTGTAGAAAGGAACAAACAATTCTAATCTTAAATATTGAAATAGATCGAGAAGAACATTAACCAAGTTCCGGCCATAACGAAGAAATGCCAAATTAAATGTAGCCCAGGAATTTTAGGGAAGCTATAGATGATGGCTCCCAATGTAAAAACAATTCCACCGGATACTAATAACCAAAATCCTGCCGTTGATAAATTTTGATACAATTCTTTTGCAGTTATGAGACAGAGCCAGCCCATGACAATATAAAAAGTCGTTTCAATTCTTTGATGCCGACCATGACTTAAAATATGTGTGAAAATTCCACCGAGGGCTAAAAGCCAGATCGAGATTAATAAAATAAAACCATGTTGATTATTTAGAGTAATCACGCAATAAGGAGTGTATGTCCCAGCAATCAATAAAAAAATATTGCTATGATCAAAAATTTGAAAAAAACGATAGGCAGGAGTGAATGCTAAGCAATGAAATAAGGTTGAGGCAAAATATAAAAGAAGTAATGTAGCGCTATATACCCATAAACTGGCTATTTGATAAAATGGTAGATGCTGTAGCATGCCACGTTGAATGAGTGCCACGACTAGCATTAAACTGATTAATAGTCCAAGACCATGTGTAATAGCGTTCCATGTTTCGTAAATAACAGTTTTGTGATTAGTAATATCCAATTTCATAATAAATTTCCTATTCGTTAAGATACAATTATTATAAAAGCAATGTAGAAAAAAAGTCAACTTAAAGTAGAATTGGATTTTAGATCAGATGACAAATAAGACATTTTATGCCATAATTGAACTTACAAAAGATGAGTAACGGGGTAGCAAGCATATATGGAATCAATCGAATTTAAAAAATGGTTAGATAACCTACAAAGCCAGCAAATTCCGACCTGGGATGCTTTCCCCGATCTGGATCTATACATGGATCAAGTTGTTACCGAGGTTAATAAAATCTTGACACCGATTCTACAAACAACGATCACCAAAGCGATGATTAATAGTTACGTAAAAACGGATATGGTTCAGCGACCTGTGAAGAAAAAATACCAGCGCCAACAATTAGTGGAGATCATTTTGATTAGTATCATGAAAGTGGTTTTTCCATTAGATACCGTAAAAAAAGGTGTGTTCAAACAACTTGGTTCAAAGAAAGAAAATACGCAAAAGGCCTACGATAATTTTGTGGAACGATTCAATCAGGCATTAGCAGGAATTGACGTGAAGAATCCGGTGGTTCAGTTTCAACAGGCGGCGTTTGGAGTACCTGATTTTCAGCAAATGGCAATTCAAGCGGTGATATATAAAATCATTTGTATGCAACTAATTGAAATTGACGGTGATTCAAATCACATTTTTGAGAAATAATTTTTATAAAGATACAAAAAGATATAAATTATGTTAAAAAAGTAAAAAATTAAAACTGATCAGGTATAATGACTATAAGGAATTATACGAATGAGGGGAAGCATCATGGCCAAGAAAGAGCGAATCAAAAAGATCTTAGTTGAACAAATTTTAGACAAAGCCGGTGTACCGTATGAGTCAATTATTTTTAGCCAGGGAATGGATCGTTCTAATGGGGAAATGGAAAAATATCAAATTAAGGAACATGATATTTATAAGACTCTCGCTTTAACGGGGAATGTGACAGGACCATTAATTGGAATTGTGCCACTTGATATGCATCTAAGTGAGAAAAAATTAGCAGCTATTTCCGGCAATAAACGGACCGACATGATTGCTACTAAAGATCTGCAGAAAACAACAGGATATGTACACGGTGCGAATAATCCAGTCGGAATTTGGCAAACGAAGAAATTTCCGATTTATTTTGATATTCGGGCACAACAGGCGGGTCAAATTGTGTTGTCAGCCGGTGAAATTGGACGTTCAATTCGGGTTCAAGCTGAAGATATTGCTGAATTTGTGCATAGCGAATTTGTTGATATTGCCGTAGATGAAAATTAGATAGGTTTAATGGGGAGGTTAGTTTGATGGAATTAGCACTGAAGGGCGTACCAGTTTGGCTTTATACCAAAGAACAAGGAACTAATAAAAATTTAGCCCCAGCCCAAATTATTGAAGGCGATCTTGGGACGACGTTTAAACTAAAACCTCAGGTTATTGATAATTATGTTGTTGATCATGTTGACGGTGCGTTGGCGGGTAGTTTTACGGATCAAATGCAGACGGTGACAGTCTATTATCAACAAGGTGATGTAGCACAAATCGAAGCTTTGACCAATTACCAAGCTGAAATTCAAGCTCTAACCCCAACGTATGCGAAACCAGATCTTAAAACCGAGCTACCAACCTCATTGATGGCTGATACGATTTGGCCAGTGGTAAAGCGTTTAGCTACAACTAAAGGCCTTTTTTGGCACCAATTGGGAGATTCGCGATGGATTTTATATGATCGAAAATTGATGAATATCAAAAAAGGTCCCCAGGCAGATGATCAAGTTTTAACGAACCAAATTGTGAATCAAAATAAAAGTAATGCGAAAAAAAACTTTGAACATTACGATTGGCAACCACAACCGCTAAAAAAACGGGGGCGTTTAATATCTAACAATTCAGCTAAACAAGTTTCGGTTTATTCAAAACCTTATGGTAGTCATAAAAATGAACTAATGGCTGGATTAGACGTTTTATTAACTCAAGTAATTCATGACCCCTCCAAAAATGATTGGTACGCTATTGGGAGTCAAGGTTGGATTGAGGGAGATAATGTCGTTTTATTTGAAAATGAAGGAGAGGGATTAGCAATGGCAGAACCACTATTTTTAACGCCAGTTTTACATGAAAAAATATGGGGCGGTACAGCCTTAAATGATGTTTTTGATTTACCAATTCCAAGTGATACAACCGGTGAAGCTTGGATTATTTCAGGCCATCCAAATGGTGTTTCGCCCATTGCACGCGGGCCTTTGGCTGGGAAAACATTAGCTGAAGTTTGGCAGACGTATCCTGATCTTTTTGAGAATAATGATGTTACGCGTCCTTATCCACTACTAGTTAAATTTCTGGATGCTCACCAGGATTTGTCAGTCCAAGTACATCCGGGTGATGAATATGCTGCAGCGCATAATAATGGTGAATTAGGTAAAACTGAATCATGGTATATTTTGGCGGCCAAGCCAGGCGCCGAAATTTATTATGGTCATAAGGCTAAAACGTCTCTTGAATTTAACCAAATGATTGACCAAGCAGATTGGGAGCATCTTTTACAAAAAGTTCCAGTTCACGCTGGCGACTTCTTTTATGTCCCAGCAGGAACGTTACATGCCTTAGGGACTGGCGTTTTGGCCTTAGAAACTCAACAAAGTTCAGATGTAACTTATCGGGTTTATGACTTTGACCGTCCGGATCAAAAAACAGGTCAATTACGGAGTTTGCATCTTGAAGATGCAAAAAATGTTACGACTATTCCTTTTAAGGCGGAAAGCCCCGCGCAAACAAGCCTCCAAATGGGGGCGTTACAAGAAACTACTTTGGTGGAAGCACCATATTTTAATGTGTATAAGGATGAATTAGATGGTGAAGCATATATCGTCAAACGGGCTCCTTATACTCAGTATACAGTGATCGCGGGCTCAGGCGCAGTTATTGTCGACGGGCAGAATTACCCGTTGGAACTAGCAACTAGTTTTATTATGCCGGCGACGGTAGCTGAATGGACCCTGAAAGGGAAAATGACCTTAATCATGTCAACACCGGGCCCTCAATCACGTTAAAAACGTGAGGAAATTATGAAAAAACAATTACAACCATTTCAATTTGTACAAATTACGCAAGAGGTTCAGCATGTTATTAGCGCTTATAAATCTGTGAATGATAGTAAAGTCGTAGGGGTGTTGCAGCTAGATCTAATTAAACTTTTAGATGAGCTGAGCATTAAATTGGAACCCGTTGTTGAAAAAATGTTAGAAGTCGTAATGGAAAAAAACTGTACACATGAACGGGCAAGTAAGGCATTACAAAGTTTAAAAACTTTAGTCGAGCCATTTCCGGAAATGGATGAGAAACAAATTGATAAACTATTTAAAAAACAAAAAAAGGTTCAATATCCTAGTGACTGGACAACGGACCGTTATCAACAAACTTATTGGGGCTGGGATGATTTTGGCAATCAGAAAAAATACCTGATTGTACCCCAAAAGAATCGTTATGTGGGTCTCCATGGTGACATGGATCCACAACCCTTGAACGGTCTTTGTGCGATTTGCCATGAACTTAGTACGGTTTCAATGTTTTCGGTGAAATTAAAGGCGCGTGGAGCAGCTGGTAATTACACCAAACGGGGTAACTTAATTTGCCGTAATAGTACGGAGTGTAATGCACGAATTAATGATCCTAAGCATTTAGAGCGATTTGTTGATTACATGACTAATCGTTAGAACTAACCTAATCAAAGCGTGTAAATAATTATATAAACCAACGGTTAAACTGGATATATAATGTACCTTTGTTTAGGGGTGTTGTGTAAGAACTTGCTTAAAAATTAAAAATTTGCCCGTGGGTATGTTCGCTTTAACTTAATTGTTGAAGCGATTTTTTATTGCCGTGCAGTTGCTTACTATAAAAAGAAGCCAAATAAAAACAGTGAAATATTACTTAAATGGTTTTGTTATTATTTTTCAAAAGGAGGGAAGGTAAAGCTGGCCTAAAAATAAAAACGACCTAATTAAAAATAGATCGTCATAATTGATTTTTGAGGTACCAATTCATTTGGCTTAACGAGGGAAACTAGCAACTAGTGATGATTTAAGAGATTACTAGTATTAATTTTAAAAAAATTTGATGTCTTTGTTAGTATAATAGGCGTCTCCATATACATTTTTGTTAGTGTATTGGCGCTTAGTTTTCTGTTTTATAATATTATTTTTGTTGTTCGTGCGCGTATTAAATGTAGCTTCAATATGATTTAGCTGATGTTATAATAAGTCACCGGTTTTCGGTTGTGTGGCAATTTTTTCTTTGTTTAGTAGATAAGTTATTTTACAAAGTTTCAAAGATAAGGCTAAATGGCCATATCATACCGTTCAAAATCGATAATGAAGATTTTTAATTATTAGATGAAAGTGTTGGCAGATAGGACTCATTTAATAAATAAATGGATATATATTTTGACTTAAAAAAGGTGTTAATTATGAATAAAACAAAAGAATTGTGGAGTAATATCGGTTCGTTAATTTTTGTACTTTTGGGAATTTGTTATAGTTTGAATTTTTTCTACCAAGAAATAAAGCTAGAGCATAAGGTCGCCACAATTACATATATTAAAAACGAGTATGAAGATAATAGTTCAAAAGGTCTTGATTCCTATACAACAGTTGTGAGTGCTACATTCCCCAGCCTACACGGTGTGACACAAGTGAATGGAGTTCGTTTGGTAGGTAATTCATTTTTCAATGAAGGAGATAAAATTTCAATTTTATGGGATGAAACAAATAAACGAACAAGGCAGTTTAGACCTTATATGGATAATTTTGGATTTGTAACGCTATTAATAATTTGTGTATATGCGTCCATAGCAAGAATTAAGTATTTAGTAGATTATTACATTACGTTAGAATGAATAATTAAAGTAATTTCTTTGTTGATATTATTGTGGATAAGGGTATTTTAAAAAGCCAATCATTATTAAAAAAATTAAACGGTTTTTTGAACAAAAAAACAGCATCCGTTATTCCAGGAACGCTGTTAAGATAGTTTAATGTTGAAATTTTCTGGCCAGATAATCACCACTGAATTGAATGATTAAAATTAAGGTCAATAATAAGATAGTTGCCAACCACATAACGTCGGGTTGAAAACGTTGGTATCCGGTGACAATTGCCGTTGTACCTAATCCACCGGCGCCAATGACCCCCGCCATAGCTGTTAGGCCTACTAAGGAGATCAATGAAACGGTACTAATCCGAATTAATTCAGCACGCCCTTCGCGAAGATAGACGTCCCAAATAATATCCCAATTGGTAGCGCCATAGGATTGCGCCGCTTCAATTTTACCGGGATCAATGCTAAGCAAGACGACTTGCACTTGGCGTGCAAAAAAAGGAAAAATTCCAAAGGCGAGCGGAATTAGAGCGGCAGTTGGACCAATCGTAGTTTGTGTTATTAATTGCGTTAACGGTGAGATGACTACGACCATAATAATAAAAGGAATTGCCCGACCAACAGAAACACAAAAATCTAATATTTTGAACCAACGAGCATGCGGGGTGAGTCCTGATGCTGCCGTTAGAACTAAACCTAAGCCAAAGCTTAATCCTAAAATTCCGCCGATCAAAGCCGAACCAATGGTCATGTATAATGTTTGACTTAAGGCCGTACCGAAACCAGAATCACCACCCCAACCGAGCATCATGATATTTTGAAAATGAAGATTGAACCAATTAAACATGAAATGTCCGCCTTTCTAAGGGGTACGTTGTAGCTTTGAAATGGAAAAGCCTTGCGCCAGGGTGATAAATTCTTGGGTCAATTTTTGTTTAGGATGCTGAAAAACGTTGGCAACAGACCCAGTTTCAATAATCTGCCCCTTTTCCATAATGGCGACCTGATCAGCTAAGGCCTCGATGACCTGCATTTCATGGGTAATGATCAAAATGGTGAGACCGAGAGTTTGGTTTAAATGATTAAGTAGTTCTAAAATTTGTTGGGTGGTTTTAGGATCCAACGCGGAGGTAGCCTCATCAGAAATCAAAATATCAGGATCATTGGCGAGCGCGCGGGCGATGGCCACGCGTTGCTTTTGACCGCCTGAAAGTTGATGAGGATAATTTTGGGCTTGGGCGGTAAGTCCGACTAAATCGAGCAGTTGCTGGACCTTTGCGTGCTTTTGCGTTTGGGATTGTGTTGAATGTTTTAAAGGCTGTAAGATATTTTGTTGGACTGTCATTTCATCTAAGAGATTGAAATGTTGGAAAATCATACCAATTTTTTGGCGTTTTAATCGTAACTCTTGCGGCGATAGGTTGGTCATTTCGACGTCATTAACTTTAACGGAACCTTCTGTTGGGCGTTGTAAAAGATTGATTGTGCGGACTAAAGTAGATTTACCAGCTCCTGAATATCCGACGATTCCAAAGATGGATCCGCGATTAATTTTTAAAGAAACATCGAAAACCGCTGGGACGGATCCAGGGGCTTGTTTAAAATCGACATTAATGTGAGATAGTTCAATTAAGGACATACCAAAGTTCCTCCAGCTTATTTCAGTTTAATATTCCAAGCAGGTAATTGGGTATCACCCCATGTTGTTTTGAAATATTTTTCAGTTTTTTTGGTTTGATAGGCTTGCACAACAGCTTGATAAGCTTTATTTTTTGCTTGTTTTTTATTGGCAACGATGATGTTGATCCATTGTTTGGAAGCTTTATTAATTGGTTCCACGTAAATGGCTTTCTTTGGACTCAGATGGGCCTCTTGTGCATAATTGGCGTTGATGATGGCAGCATCGACCGATTTTAAAGCACTTGGTGTTTGGTCTGCGGCAATCTCTTTAAATTTAATTTGTAGTTTGTTCTCTTTAACGTCTTTTAGCGTGGGTAACGCCGATTTTTTTAATTTAATGATACCAGCGGTCTGAAGTAAGGTTAAAGCTCGTCCTTCATTCGTAGGGTCATTTGGAATGGCGATCTGTGCGTGCGCTTTGAGATCCTTGACAGCATGGATGTCATTAGCGTAAACACGCATTGGAGTTAGATAGGTTTTACCGATAGCTTGTAATTGATTATTGTTTGATTTATTCCAATTATTTAAGAAGTTAGCGTGTTGAAAAGCGTTTAAATCTAAAGAACCATCAACTAGAGCCTTATTGGGGGTATTATAGTCGGTAAATACTTTGGTTTTAACCGTAATACCAGCATCTTTTTTAGCGGTCTTAGCAACTGATTTCCATAAATCCTGTTCCGAAGTGCCTACGATTCCCACAGTCACCGTTTTTTGAGCAGCTGAGACAGAAGTCAAAGGAACCAGTGCGGTAAATGAGAGGGTAATTGCTATGAGTGTTAGACTTAATTTGAATATATTTTTCATAATGTTCCTCCATTGGAATGAATATGATGGTTAATGTGATTGATGAAGTCAAAAAAACACCCGTTTCTATTTGATAACTAAATATCAAATAGAAACGGGTGTCCGTGGTACCATTCTACTTCACCTTAAAGAAACGTGTGTACTTTAAAGCCTTAACAACGAGCAGGTAGTGAGCGATATGATGCCCTACCGATTCGCGTGTCTTGTAACGTAGACCAATCCGTCAACGGCTGATAGACTTGCTACTCACCATTGCCAATCCCAGATCATTTTCACTACTGGCTTTTCGAACAACTCACACCAACGTTGTCTCTCTGAGCGATTGCCCGGTAGTTACTTTTCTGCTCAACTTGTTTCATTTCTATATGCATCATCATAAATTGCTTTATAAAATTTGTCAAATTAAATTTTAAATTGGTCGATCAGCTGTGATGATCAACCAGATAACTAGCAATGCTAAGACTGGCAAAAATAGCGCCCATCCAGCTAATTTAATTCCAACAAAAGTAGCTAACACCACTCCTGATAAGAAACTAGCAATAATTAAGCCAATATTGCGAGCTTTGGTTAATTCGGAGGATTGATGATTTAAACCGTAACTGGCTAAGGCGACTCCTAAGCGTTTAAGATTACCAGTAAACATGGTGGTGACATAAGGAGCCCCATGTAATTTAGTAAAGGTATCAGTCTGCAAGGCCATGCTAATGGCTAATAATGAAAGAATTAAAACACTGGGCGCGTGCATGATTTCTAAAATGGCAGTTACAGTTATGCCAAGAATTTCAAAGAGAATTGAAAATTCTTCCCATTGGAATTGATTTACATAGCGAATCCGTTTAACAACTTGGTTAAACATAGCTCCAAAGAAGAATGCAAGTGCCGGCCAAATGAAAATCAAGGCATGATTGAGATTTCCCCGTGCTAAATAGACACCAAACTGGAGCATGTTTCCGCTTTGAAATGAAGCCAAGCGGCCATCGTGAAAAGCAAAAGTGTATGAGTCAATGAACCCGGCGGTCGCAGCTAACAATGCGCCGACGCGCACAGACTCTTTCATTTTACGATTAGAATTTATCATTTTATTTGACACCTCTGTTTAAAAAGATATGGTGGATTTAATTGCTTTGTGAAATAAAAAACTAGAGTTGGTGGCGACGTCCGAAATTTATATTTCAAAAAGACATATTACACAATATTATACACCTTATGTCTTGGAATGCGGAAAACGATGACAAAAGCAACGAATTAGTGAAAAATATGATAAAATTTAGAAGATTGAATTAAACGAATTGTGAAAAATGGAGAAAAACCCATGAAAAATCAATTTACCGACGACGGATTAGTGCTCCACACTGATGCTTATCAACTAACCATGATGCAGACATATTTTCAAGAAGGAATTCATGAACGGCAGGCAGTTTTTGAATTATATTTTCGGGATCTTCCTTTTAAGAACGGTTATGCGATCTTTGCTGGTTTAGAACATATCTTGGAATTTATTGAAGATTTACATTTTTCAAAAAGTGATATTGAATATATGCGCTCAGAACCAATGTTTGCTGACGATTTTGTTGATTATTTGGAACAATGGCGCTTTAAAGCGACTATTCGTGCCCCGCGTGAAGGGGAGGTCGTATTTAATAACGAACCAATTTTACAAGTAGAGGGTTCAATCTTTGATGCACAAATTATTGAAACGCCGCTGTTGAATATTGTTAATTATCAAACTTTGATTGCTACGAAAGCTTCACGGATTCGCTCGGTGGTCGGCAATCAAGGACTATTAGAATTTGGAACACGTCGCGCGCAAGAAATGGATGCCGCCTTGTGGGGGACTCGGGCAGCCTTTATTGGTGGCTTTGATGCAACCTCAAATGTCCGTGCTGGAAAGTTGTTTGGGATTCCCATTAGCGGAACGCATGCCCATGCCCTAGTACAAATTTACCGGAATGACTACGCGGCTTTTAAAGCGTATGCAAATACTCATCGCGACTGCGTCTTTTTAGTGGATACCTACGATACGCTAACTTCCGGAGTTCCCAGTGCAATTCGTGTGGCCAAAGAAATGGGTGATAAAATTAATTTCTTAGGTGTGCGGATTGATTCGGGTGATATGGCCTACCTTTCTAAAGGAGTGCGTAAACTATTGGATGATGCGGGTTTTGAAGATGCAAAAATCTATGCTTCAAATGACCTTGATGAAGAGACCATTACGTCTTTGAAATTACAAGGCGCTAAAATTGATGTTTGGGGGGTCGGGACAAAATTAATTACGGCCTTTGATCAACCAGCACTTGGTGCCGTTTATAAGGTGGTGTCAGTTGAAGATGAGCATGGTCAAATGGTGGACACAATTAAAATTTCTGGCAGTGCCGTTAAAATTTCGACGCCAGGTAAAAAACAAGTTTGGCGGGTTACACGGAATGTCGACGGTAAATCACAAGGTGATTACGTTGCGCTTTGGGATGAGGATCCGCGCTTGGCAGATCAAATTTATATGTTCCATCCACAATATACTTATTTGAATAAAACGATCACGGACTTTACGGCCCGCCCCATTCTAGAAACTATGGTGGTAGATGGTCAAGTGGTTTATGATTTACCGGATGTACAAACCATTCAAACCTATTCAGAACAACGGCTCGAGCACTTATGGTCAGAATATCGACGGGGCTTAAATCCACAGGAATATCCAGTTGATTTGTCACAAAAGGCTTGGGACAATAAAATGAAATTAATCCATGATGTGCGAGCATATGTGCGCGATCTGGAAGATGATGGACGCCCGTTAGCAAAAGATGCAATCATCGATTAGATGAAGTTCAACAGGGAGGGTGGAAATGCGAGCGAAACAAGCAGAGATTATTCAAGTGTTGGGGGTCAAACCAGTAATTGATCCTGAAGTAGAATATCGACGATCTGTTGATTTGTTGAAAGATTATTTATTAAAGACGGGCTTAAAGACCTACGTTTTGGGAATCTCGGGCGGCCAGGATTCAACTTTAGCGGGCCAGATGGCTGAAACAGCGGTCACTGAGTTACGTGCTCAAACGGGGCAATCAGATTATCAATTTATTGCCATGCGTTTGCCTTACGGGACACAAAATGATGAAGCAGATGCGCTTGCTGCAATTGAATGGCAGCAAGCAGACCAAGTAGTGATTAGTAACATTAAGCCGGCTACACAAGCTATGGTGGAAAGTCTGACATCAGCAGGTTTAATGATGACAGACTTTAATAAGGGGAATATTAAAGCCCGTCAGCGGATGATCGCCCAATATGGAGTGGCCGGAGCCACGCAAGGGGCTGTAATCGGGACGGATCATGCGGCCGAAGCAGTCACCGGATTTTATACTAAATTTGGGGACGGTGCAGCCGATATTATGCCATTGTATCGCTTAGATAAAAATCAGGGTCGCGCTATTTTAGCTTGGCTCAATGCCCCTAAGAAATTCTATGAAAAAGTACCTACGGCTGATTTAGAAGAAGATCACCCCGCATTACCGGATGAAAAAGCTTTGGGCGTAACCTATGAAGTATTAGATCAATACTTAGAAGGAAAGGCAGTGGCAGTCAAAGACGCTGAAAAGATTGAACGGTGGTACGCTCAAACCGAGCATAAACGACAAGGTGCAGTGACGGTTTTCTCACAATGGTGGCAATAATCGAATCGAAAATATAAACGCAGCGTGGAGGTGGATTAGTTATGATTAATGTTTTTAATACCATGACTTTACAAAAGGAACCATTTAGCCCAATTGAACCGATGAAGGTAAGCATGTATGTTTGTGGTCCGACCGTCTATAACTATATTCATATTGGAAATGCTCGTTCAGCAATTGCATTTGATACGATTCGACGTTATTTTATCTATCGGGGATATGAAGTACGTTATGTTTCAAATTTCACCGATGTCGATGATAAGATGATTAAAGCAGCGAAAGAGCAGGGGATTTCGGTGCCCGAGTTAGCTGATCGATATATAAATGCGTATGAAGAGGATACTAAAGCATTAAACATTCTACCAGCAACGGTTCGCCCGCGAGCCACGGAAAATATTACCGAGATTATAGAATTTGTTGAGGCCTTGGTAGCTAAAAATTATGCGTACGCGGTAGATGGTGATGTTTATTTTCGAGCTAAAAAATATCAAGATTATGGAATATTAGCGCACCAAGACTTGAATGAGATGGAACATAATGCCGCTGGCCGGCTGGATGACGAAGAAATGGAACGAAAAGAAGATCCGATGGACTTTGCCGTTTGGAAGGGCGCCCAAAATGACGGAGCGATTGCATGGGAGTCGCCATGGGGACTCGGACGGCCAGGTTGGCACATTGAGTGCTCAGTTATGTCGACAAAGTATTTGGGAAATCATTTTGATTTGCATGGTGGTGGCATTGATTTAGCCTTTCCACATCATACTAACGAAATTGCACAAGCTGAAGCCAAAACAGGTGAAAAATTTGTCAATCAGTGGCTCCATAATGGATTTGTGACCGTCGGAGATGAACATGAAAAAATGTCCAAGTCGATGGGGAACTTTACCACTGTTCACGAATTATTAGCAGAGCTTGATGATCCGATGATTCTTCGGTTTATGATGGCTACCACCCAATATCGACGACCTATTGCATATTCGCAAAAAAATCTTGAGCTTGCTACGCGTAATTTACAACGGATTAAGACAGCCTATCAAAATTTAGCCTTCCGTTTGAACAGTAGTCAAACGGGCGCCGACATGTTGATCGAACAAAAAGTGAACGCGATTATTGAACGTTTCGTTTTGGCGATGGATGATGATTTTAATGCTCAAAATGGTTTGGCGGCGATTTTTGATTTAGCCGAGTTAGCAAATGTCTATGGGACTGAACCTGAAGTTAAAGCACAGACAATTGAATTTATTTTAAAGTCGATAAGTGACTTAATGATGGTCTTTGGGGTGGATAATTTAGCTAAAAATGATCAATTAGATCAAGCAGTTGATGAACTGATTAATGCGCGTGAGTTAGCTCGTCAGAATAAAGATTATGTTCGAGCAGATCAAATTAGAAATGAATTAACGCAACAAGGAATTATTTTAGAAGACACACCACAAGGGATTCGCTGGCATCGGAGATAATTTGCGGGTTATAGCCGAGTAATGTTAAAGTGTTAGATGAATAAATCCGATGAAGGTGACGTATGTTTCATGTGAAACATAGAAATTACTCAATGTAGAGTAAGATTTGAAAATAAGAATAGGCGATTAACTATATGGATGAAAATATTAATTATCAGCAATTAAACGGATTGGATTTAGCATATCTAGGGGATGCGGTTTATGAAACCTATATCCGACAGCACCTTTTAGCTAAAGGCATTACGAAACCAGGACGATTACAGAGACAGGCCAAAGCATTTGTGTCAGCTAAAGCGCATGCGGCATTATTTGAGTTAATGGAAGCTGATAATTTTTTAACTGAAACGGAATTAACGTTTTTTAAACGCGGACGGAATGCTAATTCCCATACTAAAGCAAAAAATACCGATGTCGTCACTTATCGAATTTCAACAGGCTTTGAAGCGCTCATCGGCTATTTACATGCCAGTCAGCAATTTACAAGACTGGATGAAGTTGTTACGTGGGTCATTAATCAAGTAGAAAGCGGGCAGACCAGATACTATGGAACCAAGAAATAAGCAGATAAAACCACGAAAAAATAAAAAACAGGTCAATCCAAAATCAGATCGAAAATTTAAGCCAAAGCAAATTAAACACCATGATGAAGAGCCGTCAGTGGTTGATACAGCAGTTGAATTTGTTTATGGACACCATGCCTCTGTAGAAGCCCTAAAAGGAACCACTGAAATTAATAAAGTGTGGCTACAAACTGGTGTTGCTGAAACACTTCATCAAGAGATCGTTGCGCTAGCTAAAAAACGTGGCTTGGTGATCCAAGATGCACCTAAGTCAAAATTAGATGAATTAGTGGACGGACAAAATCATCAGGGAATTGTCTTATCAATTGCCGCCTATGCTTACGCCACAATTGATGATTTATTCCAAAAAGCTGAAGCTAAAGGTGAACAACCATTTTTTTTGATTTTAGATTCAATTGAGGATCCACATAACCTTGGTTCTATTTTGCGAACGGCTGATGCAGCTGGAGTACATGGAATTATTATTCCCAAGCGTCGTGCCGTTCAATTAACAGCTACGGTGGCAAAAACATCCACTGGAGCGATTGAGCATGTGCCCGTGGCCCGTGTAACTAATTTGGTTCAAACAGTGGAACAACTAAAGGAACGTGGTTTGTGGATCTTTGGAACTGACATGGATGGCAAAGATTATCGAAAGTGGGATGCCCGAGGAGCTGTGGCCTTGATTATTGGAAACGAAGGTAAGGGGATTGCACCACTATTGAAAAAATCAGTGGATGAGATGTTGACGATCCCAATGGTTGGACATGTACAATCACTTAACGCCTCTGTGGCAGCCAGCCTTTTGATTTATAGTGGGTTTAATTCACGGCATCCATTTTAAGTATTAAATTAAATTCAGTCGTCATCAAGGAGATGACGATTTTTTTATAAATTAAATTCGATATGCTATTGATATACATCGTTATAAATTTTAATTGTTGTTTTTTAGTGGTTTATATCAAAAGGGAATTCATTGACTACTGGTAGTTAATTGTTCAAGACGATTGAAAAATAGGATCATGATTTTGCTGAGCCGTCATAACTACCATTTCAATATTCAGAAGATTAGCTTTGACTTGGGTGCTTTTCAACATTTAATCCCCATCAAGGAGAAAATTTGCGATACTTAGGTCCGGAGGTGGTTTGGATGAGTCAGATTGGAATAACCTATGAGCAATATCTACGATTGAAAGCCAATGATGGTTCTGTTTTCGCTGAATTATATCAATTATATCGACCGTTAATTTGGAAACAGTTTCGCCAACGTCCTAAAGAACTGACTGAAGCAGATTGGCGACAAGAAGTCAGTATTTTACTCATGAAAACAGCAAAAGCACTTCAACCAACAGATTATCGTGCTTTTACAAAATATTTTCAAACGGCTTGTTGGCGTCGCATTTATCGCTTGAAACAGCAATCCATCAATTATCATCAAATGATCGTTCCATTAGAAAACCAAACAGTGGAAGAAATATTGCCACTGGGTGGTGGACACCATTTACAGCTAATCGAAAGATTATTGAATATCCAGTGGAGTACAAAGCAACTGACGATTGCTCAACAAAATTTGTTGTTGCTGTCAGTTGCGGGCTATAAAGGGACCGAAATCGCATTGATCTTAAATCAAACGGTTACGCAGGTCCGCACTAATTTGATGCGAATTCGAAAAAAGTTAAGACGAGCAGATTAATGAGGGGTAACTCTAACCAAAATGCCGTACATGGTCTGAAGCACCGCAGATTTTAAAGCCTTGGTAACCTAAATTACTATTGTTTTTGAATAATTATGTTATAATTACTTCACTATGGAATAAGTGGGGAAACGACATGGGAGTTAAAAAGGTAGCTTTAGCATGTAGCGTCTGTGCTTCGCGTAATTATATGGTTACAAAAAAGCCAGAACGCATGGAACGCCTTGAAGTAAAAAAGTATTGCTCATTTTGTGGACATCATACTTTACATCGGGAAACAATGTAAGCTTAGATTAAAATTATTTTGGAAGAGGAGATTTAGAAATGAAGTTTTTAGGATCAGTTGCATCAGAAATGCGGCGTGTAACTTGGCCAACCTTTGGCGAAAATATGCGTGACACGGGAATTGTTTTATGGACATCGATTTTCTTCGCCCTATTTTTTGGTGGAGTCGACTGGCTCTTAGAACAAGGAATTTTACTCTTGTCCAAGTAATTAAAACAGCTTATAATTAAGATATTAATTGAGATATAAACCGACCCTCTGATACAGGGGGTTTTTAATTTGGAAAAAATGGAGGCACTAATGGTTGAATCAGTTGAAGCGGAATGGTACGTCTTGCAAACGTATTCAGGGTATGAAAATAAAGTTAAATCTAGTTTGGAATCTCGAATTGAAACAATGAACATGATTGACTATATCTATCGTGTGATCGTACCAGAACAAGAAGTGGTGGACCGTGATAAAGACGGAATGCCTGTTCGTGATGCTGATGGGGCAATTAAAACCCATATGGAAAATGAATATCCTGGGTATGTTTTGGTTAAGATGGTTATGACCAATGAAGCTTGGTATGTCGTCCGAAATACGCCAAACGTTACGGGATTTCTTGGTTCACGTGGTGGTGGGGCTAAGCCAGTTTCACTAACCGCAGATGAAGCAGCAACCTTCTTGCATCGTTATGATGATGATGGTAATCCATTAGATGCTGAAGCGGAAGTAACCCGTGAGGAATTGAAGTTAGATGCTGGAGTGGGTGATTACGTTAGAATTATTGCTGGACCGATGGCCGATCAAGAAGGTCCCATTACTGAAATTGATGCCGATAAGGCTGAAGTAACAGTTTTGGTTACCTTCTTTGGTCGCGAAACACCGACGCAAGTTTCATTTGCTGAAGTAGAACCAGTTAAGTATTAATATGTGGTGATCTTATTAAGACTGATTATTTTAAGATCACAGAGTATTGTGTTTATAAAGGAAATGTTTGCTGTTTGGCATATTCGCTTTAACTTAATTGTTAAAGCGTTTTTTTTGAAAAATGTAATATAGTTGAAGATTGATGATTATAGAGAACGAATAAAAAGCCAACAAAGTAACCGACATGAGCAAGTTATTAAAAAATAAATCTAATTTAGTAAGGTGATTGACATATATAATTAGAATCAGGTTCGTTTCTAAAATAAAAAGCAACAGCCTAAGCTATTGCTTTGATAATCTAATGATTATATGATTTTACCTTCAAATGCTTTTGATTCAATATCCAAAAAGTCAAATGATGCAAATTCTTCGGGGTTATATACATATGCATCGGCACCAAAACTCACCATCAAGTTCACGGGATTTTTATTAATGTCTCCATAATATCCCATGACAACGGGTTTATTTGTTCCGATAGCATAACCAATTTCGACGGCTTCGCCCATATCAGGTGCATCAGCAGGATATGTTGCTACAATCAAATCTGAATTATCAATTGCTCGAATATCTGCCTTATAAGTCATCGTTGCCCATTCGAAGTCAGGTTTAAAATCTCCGTCTTCTGTAAAAGCCATGCCTTTGTATTGGTGCATTAATGGAACGTGAATGTGGGCGATTGTAGGGTTTTTTAATAATGATTCGTAGGTTGCTAAAGTCGCATCAATTTGTGTGTCAGTCCACCAAGAGTGAGCTAGATAGATTGAGCGAGCTCCGGGTACTTTTTCCATATTTACGTAGGCTTTTTCTAATTTAAATAACTCTTGCATAACTTCATTTTCAGATAACATAATATTTTCTCCATGTTTTAATTATTTTTTTATTTGCAAATTACAATTGATGTTCTTAGTTTTTAGAGGCTATCTTTTGACCATCATTTCAACGTACACTGTATCTGATTCTTCAGTGTTATGCGCAATTTTACCTTCAGCGCTTGAAATGATAGCAGCAACCATGTCATCTAAGAATGTAGTCACGAAACCTGTTTCGCGTTGTAAATCATTTAGCCTACCGATGATACCTGGTTTAATTTTATCTAGATATCCATAATTAGTTGTGGCAATTGAACCATAAAGTCCAGATGTACTTAGTGCGATCACCTCATCGATTCCAAATGTTCCTTTGTCAGAGTGAACAGCTTCTTGAAGCGGACCATCCAACATATTTTTATTAGCTAAATTATCTAAATTGATAGCTACCATAAGGGCATTTTGAACTTCTGTTTTAGATAATACTTTTGAAACAGCTATATTAGCATCGGAAATTTTAAGGTTCTCTACATAATCAATTTGACTCTTGAAAACTTCGTATGCAATATCGGCAATTGAGATGTGACGCTTCATAAATTCTTTTGATATATATTCTAAATTCTCCTTAGACATGCACAAACCTTTCTAACTCTTAATGTAACGTTACGTTATTTTATTTTACTAGAAAAAATCGTAAAATCAACTGGTATTATCAACATAATAATAAAAATATTATTTCGAAAATTATAAATAATAACGCATTGTTACTTTTTGTGCGTAAGAACAAAAACCAAAGAAATATACAGAAATGGATAGTACATATTATTAAAAAAATTTAAAATCTCCAGCTTGTGTAGCATGACAGTTTCATTATAGTGAGATGTTCTTGTCTTTATTAATATTGTTTGTTATTATATTCATTGTATGCGTGGTGACACGGATATGTGGGAGGCGGAAATCGAAACTCGCCATTTTATACCACAAGCACGAAGGAGGATACAATCGTGGCTAAGAAAGTTTCAAGTATTGTTAAGTTGCAGATTCCAGCCGGTAAGGCTACACCTGCTCCTCCAGTTGGTCCTGCGTTGGGACAAGCTGGTGTTAATATCATGGGGTTCGCCAAAGAGTTTAATGCTCGTACAGCGGATCAAGGGGGTCTTTTGATTCCTGTTGTGATCACAGTGTATGAAGATCGTTCATTCACATTCATCACAAAGACACCACCTGCTGCCGTTCTTTTGAAGAAGGCCGCTGGTGTTGCTAAGGGTTCAGGAGAACCTAACACTAAGAAGGTAGCAACGGTTACTGCGGCGCAAGTCAAGGAAATCGCTGAGACTAAGATGCAAGATCTAAACGCGGCTGACGTTGATGCAGCTGTTCGCATGATCGAAGGTACTGCACGCTCAATGGGATTCGTTGTTGAAGGATAATTTTTTATCTCACAAGGATTACGATTGGCGTTTCAGACGGATCGCATAGGAAACTAAGCATGATCAAGCGGGAGGTCTTAGACGACCGTTTGACCGCATCTGCAAGGAGGAATAGCTACCATGGCTAAGAAGTATGGAAAAAAGTATTTAGCAGCCGCAGAAAAAGTTGAAGCTGAAAAGTTATACAACTTGGATGAAGCTGCTGCATTGGTGAAGGAAATTGACTTCGCCAAGTTTGATTCAACTGTTGAAATCTCATTCAACTTGAATGTGGATACACGTCAAGCTGACCAACAATTGCGTGGGGCAGTAGTTTTGCCTAACGGAACTGGTAAGGATCAAACAGTTGTTGTCTTCGCTCAAGGAGACAAGGCAAAAGAAGCTGAGGCTGCTGGAGCCGACGTCGTTGGTGGTGCTGACTTAGTTAAGCGCATTGCTGATGGATGGTTGGACTTTGACGTTGCCATTGCTACACCTGATATGATGGCTCAAGTTGGACGTGTTGGACGTGTGCTTGGACCTAAGGGATTGATGCCTAACCCTAAGACTGGAACAGTTACCTTTGAAGTGGCTAAGGCCGTTGAAGAGTCTAAAGCTGGAAAGGTTACTTACCGGACTGATCGTGACGGAAACGTTGCAGTTCCTGTTGGTAAGGTTTCATTTGATGCTGATAAGCTTGCTGGAAATATCAAGTCAATTTCTGACGTTGTTATCAAAGCGCGCCCATCTGCTGTTAAGGGAACTTATGTACAACACGTATCAATCGCTTCTACATTTGGACCTGCTATTAACTTAGATGTTACTTCATTGTAATTAAAAAGTTGTAGACGTTTATTGACACTTCCCAGAGTTATCTGGTATATTGTCTAATGAATTAAATCGATTCTACCTAAGACGCCGGTGGCCTATGGCCTTAATAACCTGCCGAGGAAGTGAAAATGAGCGAAAGCAAATTTGAACCCCCGGCACTATGTGTTGGGGGTTCTTAGTTAGAATCAAATCTAATATAGGAGGAATCAAATATCATGAGTGAAGCAACAATTGCTGTTAAAGCCCAAAAAGTAGAAGAAATTGCATCAAAGTTTAAAGATGCAACGACTTCTGTTGTGGTTGACGTCCGTGGATTGACAGTTGAACAATCTAATAACTTACGTAAGTCATTACGTGAGGAAGGCGTTGAGTTGAAGGTTATCAAGAACAAAGTTTTGACGCGTGCCGCCGAAGCTGCTGACTTGTCAGCCTTGAACGACTTGTTTGCCGGTCCTTCAGCTGTTGCATTTTCAAACGAAGATGCAATCGCTCCAGCCCGGATCTTGAAGAAGTATGCTGATGAAATCGAAGCCCTTGAAATCAAGGGTGGTGTGGTTGACGGAAACATTGCTAGTGTCGAAGACATTAACAAGTATGCCGCTTTGCCAGACCGCGATGGATTGCTTTCAATGTTGTTGTCAACATTGCAAGCACCTGTTCGTAACGTCGCTTATGCCGTTAAGGCTGTGTCAGACGCGAAGGCAGAAGCATAAGGCTTTCAAGGTATGGTTAAAAACCTATTTAACCATTTCTGTATACAATTACAATAAATTTGCCATTATGGCTAAAATTAAAGGAGATTATTATCATGGCTTTTGATAAGGATTCAATCATCGCTTCATTGAAGGAAGCAACGATCATGGACTTGGCTGACTTGGTTTCAGCTATCGAAGAAGAATTTGGTGTTTCAGCTGCTGCCCCTGTTGCCGCTGCTGGTGCTGCTGGTGGTGACGCCGCTGCTCAAACTGAATTCGATGTTGAATTGACTTCAGCAGGTAACGCTAAGGTTCAAGTAATCAAGGCTGTTCGTGAAATTACTGGTTTGGGATTGAAGGATGCTAAGGGTCTTGTAGACAACGCACCTTCAGTTATCAAGGAAGGTCTTTCAGAAGACGAAGCTAACGAATTGAAGGCTAAGTTGGAAGAAACTGGAGCCGAAGTTACTGTTAAGTAATTTCATTTAGGCTTGATTACCTTGCAAAAGGTAAACTAAAAACCGTTATATAAGCTGCTGCTTGTGTAACGGTTTTTTGCTGGATAAAATTATCCTGAATTAATATAGTGATATTATTTTCTTGTTAGAGTAGACCATCAGAGCTAATTGAAAAATTGTAAAGATTTAATCCTAAGGTGTTCAAAATGATGCATTGATACATTATTGGAAACAAATCGCGGTTAATTTATGAAATCATATGATGATTATTTTGGCTGATAAACGGTATAAATACCAAATTTATTTGAGGTGTAATGTTCGTTTGATAACTTTAGATGAGCGTAATTAGGAGTAATAACCGTAGTCTGTTGATTTATAATCGGCTGTTTAGTGAAAGTGTAGTTTGTAAATTGAGTAATATGTAAAAATTCATGTTTCTCGGGGGCGAATTTTACTGTGCTGATAAATTCTTTTGGGGTCGGTCGGTCATAGAATAAGACCAGGGAGTATCGTTGATTGCCTGGTTGAATAATATTAATAGGTCCATGCTGCTGCTTTGCTTTGTGTAGGGCTGCCTCAAAGCCTTGATTATAGACTTTTTGAATGGCAGGGGTGTTATTAAATGTTGTGAAATATTGTTTGAGAAATAAGAGATTCGGCAGCGTGAGGATTACGATTATTAATATTTTCAGCCATTGAAATAGCCAATTAGAGTGTTGGCTAAGCCATTGCCAAGTCTTGCTTAAACCCAGTGCTGTCAGAGCTAGAATAGCCAACCAAGCTAAATTATAACGATTAATATTTCCTTGTACTGAAAAAGTTAATGCAATAATACCACTCCCCCAAGCGCCCAGTACCCATTGTCGCATTTTCACAGCCATCAGCAGGCCGATAAAAGCAAAAAACAAATTAACGATGTAGGTGATGGCTGAAATTGGGGTTGCATTTTGCCAAAGACCATCAAATTGGGTCCCCAGTAATAACCAATTTTGTGCTGGATTCCCGCCTAATGTTTTACGGATCATCGTGAATCTTTCAACGGAAAAGAAACCTAAATCAAAAGCGGACATATTAAATGAGTTAACGGCAAACCATAGGATCATTGGTAAAGCAATTAGTAGAAAGATTCCGGCTGATTTAAAAGCCTGAAACCAGGTCATTTGTTGCTGGTAAAGAGACCAAAGATATAATACCCCTAAGATTAAGGGAAGGGCGAGAAGGACACTTGAATACGCATAGATTGACAAGGCGAAAAAAGCGGCTGCCCAATAGTAGTGTTGGTAGACAAAACAGGTGAAAGCGATCAATAAGATACAAGGTAGAATATTTGATTCCAAACCTTGACGGGCAATCATGATGGCCCAAGGATTGATCGCCAACAAAAGCAAACCAGTTGTTGCTACTTTTTGGTTCCAGATTTTTTTTAAAAATAAGTAGAAAATGGGGAGCAAGATCAGACTGGTTATTAATGAAACGGCTCGTTCAGAATAAATATTTAAAGTCCATATTTTAAGAATGGGCAACATTAAATATTCATAAAGGGCATTCATACCACTCCCCCAAGCTTTCAAATAAAACGGATAGTGATGCCCCCACATATCGGTTTGAAAGTTAGCTAGTGTCCAAGCATTATATCCAGTCATTGCTTCATCGGTGGTTAGTCCGCCTGGAATGGTCCCAAAGTGAAAAACACGAAGGAAAATTGCTAAAATAAATATTATTAAAATGAAATAATTTTTAGAAAGATATATTTTGGTTTTATTAATCATAATACGTCTAGTATAACAAGATTGAATCATGTAGAATACAATGTGTTCAAAAGTAATGAATTCGACCCGGTAAATCGTTGAATAAAACGATGATTGAGTCAGCGAATTAATATTGGTAATTTTATTTCTAACTTGAAATATAAAGGGGGAAATGTCTAAAATTATGTTTAAATTATAGACATTTAGAAAACAAATGCGAATTAATAAGAAAATGATTTTTGGAATTGTTACATTTTTATGGTTAATCGTCATGTTTGCACAGAGAAATTTGTATCCATTATCACCACATTCAGATTTGAATGCTTTCCAGATTCCATGGTGGGAATATTTGAACGGTCATGGCTTCCATGGGATTTTAAATATAAATCATGACATTAATGGTAATTATGGTCCCATTTGGTACTTTACCATTGTTGTTTTATGCAAATTGGGCGTTTATTCAGCGTTACCAACGGTTTGGTGTATTAAAATCCTAGCGGGGATCTTCACCTTTTTATCAGCATGGGCGATGGCTGTCCTCATGCGTGTCATTATTGGGGATAAAGTTTGGAATGATGTTTTGGCATATACTTTAGTTTTGTTCAGCCCCGTCTTCTTGGGTGATATATTTAAGACCAATTTACCGGACAGCTCTTTCTTTTTATTTAGTATCTTAGCTATTGTCGCTGTTTTTAAACAAAAACACTGGTTAAGTTGGTTTTGGGTGGGCGTCGCAGTTTCATTTAAAGCAATGGGCATTTATGTTACCCCGTTTCTTGCATTCTTTTATCTACGTGATTTTAAGAAAATGAGTTTATGGGCTCGTTTAAGCCCGCTCATGACGGTAATTGGAATGGCGATTTGCGCCTTGCCTGCCATTATTTTAGGTGAACACCCCTTCATGGCGATGTTTGGTAACATTATGACGCGAAGTGGTGGTTTGAGTAAACGTGATTTTGGAATTCTTAAATTAATTGATGGTGGATCATGGGTTTGGTTCCCGAATTTAAATCATGCCCAAAAAGTTGAGATGCAATTAGCTGGAATCGCTGTCTTGGCGCTCATCTTCTTAGGCCTTTATCTGATGATCTATCTAATTCCGAAATTGAGTCAACAAAATGAAGCTCTACTATATCTGTTAGTCGCATCACCCATGTTATGTTGGTTGTTTTTACCCGCCCAACATGAAACATATTTCAATATAGCCGGAGTTTTTGCGATTATTTTAGTTGGCGTCCATCCTAATTTGAAGCATTGGTTGATATTGTTGATGACCAATTTCTTGGTTTGGTCTGGTTATCATGGCTTTCGTCAAGGCGTTAACCAAGTTTTTTGTACCTACTTGTTGATTGGATTAATTCTTTATCTCGTCTTTGAAATCGTTCGATTATCGAATATGGATGTTTTTCTGGCGAATAGCAGTAATAAGTTGGGACGCATGTAGATCAAATTAAGCGCGGTTTACTTTTTTGGTGGGTCTTAGCTGACGAGGAATGGCTTGCCACTTCAAGGTCGGAATTAAAGAGCTTCACATGTGGATGGAGCTCTTTTCTTATGTTGATTTCCAAACTTTGGACAAAATTTTTTTGAAAATTCAACAGTTACGTGGAATTTTAATTTACAATATACCTAGGTTAACAATTCAGATATGAAATATTTAAACATTCGATGGTGGAGAAACTAGCAATCGTTTAAATCTAAATAGATCATAATAAGACATGAACAATTGACTAGATTAGCAATTAGTGTTCGGCGGCGATAATACATAAATAGGCAAATAATCGAGATAAGACGACTAGTTCGCGATAGAGGTATTTTTAATGAATGAAAAACAATTGATCAAGCTAATTGAAGTTGAGACAGATGCATATTTATCTTATCCATTTAATAAACCAGGTGTGAACTCCACTATTAAATGGTCCGTTTTAAAGCATCAAAAAAATGATAAGATTTTGGCGATGGTCTATGTCAAAGATGAAGAACTGCTAATGAACGTGAAGCTTTTACCTGAACATAGTGAGAGTTTACGCATGTTAAAGGGGGTCGAGCCAGGCTATCATATGAATAAAAAATATTGGTCGACAATTGCCATTAATAACACAGAATTAACATTGACTGAGCTTAAAAATATTATTAAAGAAAGTTATGAATTAACTCGATAGGGCGTTATATATTATTAAACAGTATAGTTAATTTAATTTATGTCGATCCATCATAGACCCGAAGTGTTTATGAACTTGATTGGAACAACAGAAAATGGAATTTTTAAAACCTACGCTAGCTCTGAGGTCGAAGTGGAATGGAACCATACGTATTTTTTTATATTGCTTGGGAGCCCCTTTGGTGAGGGCTTTTTGATTTAAAACCGTTAAAATCAAAAATCAGAGGGGATGAAACATGCAATATTTATTATTAATTCTGGCAATTGGTGCCGAATTGGCAGGAACTATTTTTTTAAAGTTTACAGATGGATTTACCAAATTATATCCAACGATCATTACCTTGATGGCTTATGGGACCGCTTTTTATAGTTTATCAATCGTGGTTAAAACTTTACCGGTTAATGTCGTCTATGCGATTTGGAGTGGGGCTGGGATTGTCCTAGTAACACTAATCTCGGTTTTCATCTTTCACAATACGATTAATTGTCCAACGATGATCGGAACTGCACTAATCGTAGTGGGCGTGGTCTTAGTGAATACCTTTGGGGCTGGTCATTAAATTATAAGTGCGCGCTTTAAAAAGCATCTCATTAGAGATGCTTTTTAAATTTATGCCAAGTCTGTAAATAATATTCTGGGAGCTAAAAGTTCATTTTAGGCTTCAAGGTTCTTACAGAGTGCATGCTAAGGTTAGCCGAGTGTGTGATTAGTTACTTTTTCTTCAGATGTAATTCTGTTAATTCTCCCATCGTTTGGGTACCTAATAATGCAAAACGTTGAGCATAATCACCGGGTTCAAATAGACGCTTGCCTGCACCGAGTAAGACAGGAGCAATTTGTAACCAAATTTCATCAAGCATCTCCTGTTCTAAGAGGGGTTTGACGATTGATCCACCACCAATAATCCAAATCAAGCCGCCATTGGTTCGTTGTAATTCGTGAAAGATCTTGATAGGATCACCTGATACAAAAGTCGTATCTGCGGCGTCAGATAGAACCTGATGTGAAAAAACGATTTTATCTTTTCCTGGATATAATTCCGCATTTTTTAGATGTTTTTGAGTTTCTTGGTACGTTTTACGCCCCATAACAAATGTATCAACCTTGACTTCAAAGGCTTCATAGGTAGATTGTCCCTTTAAATCAGTTTGAAATAACCATTCTAATCCGTCTGCGGGGTCGGCTAGATAACCGTCTAAACTAACGGCGCCGTAAAAGACTATTTTTCTCATTGAAGATGCTCCTTAAAAAGTATTTTCTAAAACCAGCCAACAGTTGAGATTAATACCCGAACTTGATGAAATCTGAAAAATAGCGAAGATGAAGATACAGAACTATTTTTTTACGACTTTGGGCTCGGATGAAATGTCAAACTCAGTGTTAAATGTGATTTGAATATTGCGATTGGCCAAGTAATTTTGTTGATACTGTTTCGGTGAGAGACCATACTTGGCTTTAAAGGTCCGAGAAAAGTGCGAGAGAGTCATATCGATGCTATTTGCAATGTAGGAAATTGAAGTAGCTTGGTGAAGCTGTTCGCGAGCATATTCTAATCGAATATTTTGTAGTAAGGATTTTGGAGATAGGCCAAAATCTTGTAAAAAAATTTTATCAATTTCGTGCACTGAAATATTAAAATGTTGCGCAATTTCGGACATGCTGGGATTATCTAAAAAATGGGTTTCAAAATAATTAATAATATTTGTTGAGATATCATTATTGACTTCAATATCTAGCGGAAGCACCGGAATATTGGTGTTTTTTTGTTTGATCAAGGTTAAAAGTAAATCAATTGACTTGATGAAAATGATTTCTTGGTCGGCATGGTAGCGATTGTTTAACAGATTTTCATAAATTTGATTGAGGAGCGTTAAATCGAGTCCGTCATTAATTTTTTCCATGAAAAAAGTATTAAACATCACCGTGTCTGAGCTGGCAATGTTTAACTTGAAATCAAGAATATTCCCTTTCTCTAAACAAGTGTAGGTGTGTTCACAATTTTTAGGGATACCAAGCAAAGTATTTTTATTCGCATGATAGGTTGTCCCATCAATCATAAATTCGTGGAGACCACTTTTGACAAATAGAATTTGATGGAACTTATGTTTGTGGATAGGAATCACCATTTTATTTTTATATTTTTTGATGGCTGAACAGTAAATATTCATAGCTATTCTCCAAAAAAAGCAAAAAAACAGTCTAAAAGCAACAAATGAAAGCGCTAACATTACCCTATAATTTTATCTTGTAAATCAGTTTATATCAAGTAATTGGAGGAGTGTTATGGATAATTTAGATCCTGGAATTGAACGTAAAGTTAGATATCGATTATTACCTTTTTTGTTCATTATCTATTTTGTTGCCTTTTTAGATCGCAGTAGTATAACATACGCATCCCTTGGAGGTATGGATGCCGAACTGGGCTTAACTAGTACTTTTTATGGCTTTGTTGCTGGAATTTTCTTCATTGGTTATTTTCTATTTGGTGTGCCGGGGAATATGTTATTGGAGAAAGTCGGAGCTAGAAAATGGATTGGGATCATTCTATTGTTATGGGGAGCTGTGACGGTTGCTACCGGGTTCGTACATTCGGCAACCATGTTAGTGATTTTACGCTTTCTGTTGGGAGTTTTTGAGGCAGCTCTCTTTCCGGGAATGACCTTGATTACGACTTATTGGTTTGTTAGTGTGCATCGAGCCGCAGCAGTGGCGATGTTTATGGTCGCGCCCCCATTAGCTAATGCTATTGGTGCCCCGGTAGCAATGACGATTATTGATTATGTTCATAACTTTATTGGACTAGCCGGTTGGCGGTGGCTTTTTGTCATCGTGGGGTTACCAGCTATTGTCTTAGGGTTGATTACATTTAAATATTTAGATGATGATCCGAGCCAAGCTAAGTGGTTAACGATAAAAGAGCGGCAGAGTTTAGTTCAAGCCTTAGATGCGGATAAATTAAAAAATAGTACCAGTCATGGGGTTATTGAATCATCCTTTAAGGCCGCGTTTAAAAATCGGAAAGTTTGGATTGTAACCTTAATGAATGTCTTTTATGTGGTGGGTCTCTATGGGATAACCTTTTTCTTGCCTAAAATCATCGCATCCTTAATTCAGAATGCATCGGATATACAGGTTGGATTATTAACGGCTATTCCGTATTTATTAGGGGCAGTTTCATTAGTGGTCACAGCTAAAATATCGGATAAATTGCAAAAAAGAAAGATTTTTCTGGTGGGAGCGACCGTATTAGCAGGGTTATCGTTGATCGCAGTTAGTATTTTTCAGGCGACACCCTTGATTGCGTTTATTTTTATTATTTTTGGGACGTTGGGTGTCTATGCATGGTCGGGCCCATATTGGGCCATTTCAACACAACTCGATCCGCGAATTGCAGCGGTAGGGTTAGGGATTATTAATGCTTTAGGTAATTTAGGTGGTTTCGTTGGTCCTTACACGGTAGGGGCTTTAAATGATATCACGGGAACCCAGATGTCAGGGGTAGTCTTTTTAGCGGTTTCTTTGATTTTGGCAGGATTAATGACGATGTTTTTGAAGGAACAAGATAATAATGGAGGAATAAAATAATGGTACGTAAAATGGTAGTTCCAGATATGAAGTGGGTTGATGAACAAGCGGCAGGGACACAACAAGTGGCGGTGATGGAAGAGATCGGTAAGATTGATATTAAATATGCCGAAATTCCGCATGCTGATGATTATCAAATTCGGGTTGCTGTGAAGTGGGTTGGAATTTGTGGTAGTGATTTGGAGGTTTATCGTGGTGTCCGTTCACCTGAATTTTTAACTTATCCGATGCGATTAGGCCATGAAGTGGCCGGAGTGATTGATGAAGTTGGTAAGCATGTCGTTGGTTTTGAAGTGGGGGATCAAGTTGCCTTGCGATATGTTTGGGGTGCGTTTGCCGAATATGTTACAGTTGATCCGTTTTCAGCAGTCAAACTTCCCGACGATTTTGAATTGATGCATGGATCATTGGTTGAGATTACTCCAACAATTCTGACTGGAATGGAACGTGGTGAAATTAGTCAAGCGAAGAATGTGTTAATTACCGGGCAGGGGGTCAGTGGACTGCAACTAACCCAGTTTGCCAAACTATACAGCCCAAAGAACCTGGTTGTAACTGATCTCTTTGAAGATAAGTTGGCCATTGCACGTGAATTTGGAGCTACAAAAACTTATCAGATTCCAAATAAAGATACGCCAACAATGGATATTGTGGGTAAAGATTTCCCAGATGGCTTTGATGTTGTCATCCCCGCTCTATTGGAGGGTGATGCTGTCATTGATGCTTTGGATGCGACAGCTCAAAATGGTCGCATTGTGATGTATGGTGGAATCGGTAAGACGACCAAGCCCATGGACTTCTTTAAGATGCATCGCCGGCGGGTCGATATTTTCACGACCGAACCGAAGCGCGACGTTGATAACCATCGGTTGTTCCGCGAAGGGCGTGATATGGTGGTCAATGGTTTGATTAATACAGAGCGAACTGTTACCAATATTTTTCCCTTGTCGCAGATTGATAAGGCCTTTGCCTTAAGAAATCAAACGCGTGGAGATGTTATTCATATTATGATTGACGCGGATGTTACTCACGATGATGGACGTTATGATGAAGCTAACAGTCATGCTTTGGCAACCATGGATCAATATGAGGAATAGCCGATGACTGAGATGCCAATGCGAGTGGGATGTTTTTATTGTGAGCACAATGCAGAGCAAGATAGTAAAATGACAGCCATTACCTCATTATCAGTCTCAACTGTTTATTTAAATCATGATCAAACCTATGCTGGGCGGGTGATTGTCGCTTTAAATTGGCATGTTGATGAAATGTTTGAACTGACAGATGGGCAAAGAAATGCCTTTTTTAAAGACGTCAGTATAGTTGCGCAGGTTCTAATGGATGTTTTTTGGGCCGATAAAATTAATTATGGTATTTATGGTGATCTAGTTTCACATTTACATGTCCACATGGTTCCCAAAAAGAAATCTGAAGCCGGCTTTGGGGAAGCATTTACCAATAATCCCGGCTCAATTAAAGTGATTAGTCCAGCTCAAGAAGCGGCAAGGATTGAACAGCTACGAAAGTTATTAGAGGAGGCAGCTGATGAAACGTTCTGAAATTGCAACTATAATTATAGAGGCCAAGCAATTCGCACAGAATTTGCAGGTCCCATTGCCACCGTTTGCTGATTGGGATAAAATGATTTTCAAAAATTTATCCCAGAATCATCAAATTGATGAAATTATTGACAATCGATTGGGTTGGGATGTAACAGATTTTGATAAGGGCGACTTTTTCAATTACGGGTTAACCGCTCTGACGATGCGGAATGGAAATTTTAATCAGCCAGACAAATATCCCAAACCTTATGCTGAAAAAATGCTACTAGTTGAGGACGGTCAAATTTTACCGCTGCATTTTCATTGGGAGAAAACGGAGGATATTATTAACCGTGGTGGAGGTGTGCTTCAAATCAAACTATATAATGCCACACCACAAGAAGCGTTAGATCAAACGCATCAGGTTCATGTGGTAATGGATGGAGTTCTAAAAACATTTACTGCGGGTAGTATCATTGAACTTCTACCAGGGCAAAGTATTACACTTACGCCACGAATTTATCATCAATGGCAAGCTAAGCCTGGGTTAGGAAAAGTGATGTTATTTGAAGTTTCATCTACAAATGACGATAGTACGGATAATCGCTTTTATGAAAAGATGCCTCGGATGAGTCAAGTGACTGAAGACATTGAAAGTGAAATGCTGTTGGTTTCAGATTATGATGAATTTTTAAACAAATAAATAAATAAACAAAAGGGATGGTGCTCAAAGGTGCGATCCCTTTTTGTTTTAAGATCAATGTTTAAAACGATTAACATGTAAAAAATAAAACGTCAAAGATATTTGTAAAGATTATTACAACGAAATATTAACTTTAAAATGGTTTTAGACTTAAAATGTTCGCATTTGATGATGACATGGGCCTTTTAAAGCGGTTTACAAAAAATATAGTTCATAAAAAAAAGATTAGTTATAATTCCAAGTTGGAAATGTTACAGTTTAGCGTTTGATAAATAATAGTAAATTTCAGATAATAGAAAGGTTGAGTTTTATAAGTTAAGGAGATTGTGGTATGACACATCAAACGCATGCGGACCGTTCAATTACAACGGAAAGTATCGCAGTGGCTAGTATTCCTGTAATGATTCTTGCAACAGGACTAACAGCATTAATGGCTGCAAAAGCGTACCAAATAATTCGATTAGCAAACGCATATGGCACAGTGATGGAGAAAGAGAAGCATCTTAATGATTAATCGTATCTTTACATACTTGAAAGAGGATGTAATGTTTACGGCTAGTATGATGTTAGCTGTGATTACATCTTTTCTGGTTCGTCCCGATATTGGGGCGGTCAATTGGCATACTGTTTTTAGTTTAATGACCATGATGATTTGGGTCGGCTTTTTAGAGAAAGCTGGAATTCTACATACTGTCGCGGTTTGGTTAGTGAACCGCAGTCATCACGCACGAACGTTAATGACGAGTGTTACCATCTTATCTTTTTTTGGGGCCATGTTATTATCCAATGACATCGCGATCTTAACAATCCTACCAATCTATTTAAGACTAGCGGATCAATTGACGACTCGGTTAAAAGTCGTTGGTTCAACGTTAGTTATTATGGCGGCCAATTCTGGTGCGATTCTGTTTCCTTTTGGTAAATCGCAGAATTTATACATGTTTGTTCATTATAAGATCAATGTGATTCAATTCTTTGAATGGTCGGCGTCACTAACGTTAGCAACCTTAGCCTTAATGTTCATAATTACGCGTTTTGTGCGTAGTACACCCTTACAAATCGATTTACCAAAACCAGAGAAAATTCACCGGGGACGGCTAGGTTTTTTAACATTCACTGGAATTATTTTGATTATTACCATTTTTGGTTGGACACCGTTCAATGTCGTGGTTCCACTCATTTTGATTGCGTTTTTTCTATATAATCCTAAAATGTTCAAATTAGTTGATTTTGGACTTTTGGCTACGTTTATCTTCTTCTTTATTGCAACGAATAATCTCGCCCACTTAGATGGGGTTAAACATATGATTGAAACGTTGTTTGATACGAAGACTCATGTTATGTTTGGAACGTTCTTCTTAAGTCAATTCATTTCTAATCTTCCCTCAACCATTTTGATTTCAACTTTTACTGATCATGCTTATGATTTATTTATTGGGTCAAATATTGGGGGATATGGATCAATTTTTGCTTCAATGGCCAACTTGATTGGTTATCGGGTTTTCCGACAGTTGGATCCAAAATTTTCTTGGACCTTCCTTAAGGTCTTTATGTTGGTAAATTTTGCCTTTGCAGCTGTATTGTTATTGATCTTTGGACTTTGGCGCTAATTAATTTAAATATATAACGTAAGTAGATCGTCGTTGACGGTCTCTTTTTTTATATAAATTTAAAAAATGTGAAATACAATACAAAAGTTATAAGGCTGGCTTTATTTCAAAATTATCGTCGTTTTAATTCAGAAAAGTTTGTGTTAATGTAAGTGATTTTCATGATTACCTAATTTGATTAAATTTTCAAAAAAAATATAAAAATAATCAAAATTGCTTGTATAAACCATTAATATGATAATGTATATATAAAGTATATTAAAAAACATACAGCAAACGATTCCAAATAAAACGTTTAACTAAATTTGATAAAACGTTTAACATACATTGAATGCAACATTTGAAAAAAACATTCAGAAAACGTTTACAAAAGAAAAATGATATATTATACTATGGTTATTGAAAGTCGCTTCACATTGCTGTCGATTTAATCTAATTTAATCGGCTCGGGCGCGTGCAGGTGGTCATCAAAAAAATAAAGAAATGAAGGATAATTTAATGGCAAAGATTATTACTGTTTTAGGATCAACTAACATTGACAAAGTTGTTTCAGTACCCCGTTTTGGAACTAGTGGAGAAACACTTCACACTCCAAACCATCAAGTTGAAGCAATGGGTGGAAAAGGTTTGAACCAAGCCGTCGCTGTAGCGCGCTCAGGAGTTAAAACTAACATGATTACTAAGGTGGGTAAGGAATTTGACACCGCCAAGAGCATGAATGTTGCCAACTTAAATACTGAACATGTTATGGTTTCTGAAACTGAAGAAACTGGACAAGCATATATCACGGTTTCTGCTGAAACTGGTGATAATATCATTCATATTTACGGTGGAGCTAATGCAGATATGACGGCAGCTGATGTCCGTGCGCATGAAGCAGCCATTGCTGAATCAGATTTCGTGATTGCTCAATTGGAAACTCCAATGGAAACAGTTATTGAAGGATTCAAAATCGCGCATGAAAATGGTGTTAAGACAATTTTAAACCCCGCTCCAATGCCTGAAGTGGGTGGTTTACCAGCTGAATTATTGGAATTGACGGATATCATTGCACCTAATGAACACGAGACATTCTTGTTGACTGGGATTGAAGTAACTGATGAACATTCAATGTTGCACAATGCGGCTTACTACTTTGAACGTGGAATTGATACTGTAATTATCACCATTGGATCAGAAGGATCATTCTTCATGCGTGATAACGGAACTGAGGGAATTGTCCCTGCCTTTAAGGTTAAGGCCGTTGATACTACTGCAGCCGGAGATACATTTATCGGAGCAACTGCTACACGTTTGAACGCAAACTTGGATAACTTAGCTGAGGCAATGCGTTACGGTTCAGCTGCGTCATCTTTGACGGTTTCACGTGCCGGAGCACAACCAAGTATCCCAACTGAAGCTGAAGTTTTGGCTGTTTTGGATGCTCACAAGTAATTTTTGACTCAACATAGGAGATAAATTATGCGTAAGACAAATCTTTTAAATACAAAATTATCAAATGCAATTTCAGAAATTGGACACACTCAATGGTTAACTATTGGTGATTCAGGACTTCCAGTTAAGGATGACGGTCGAAAGATTGACCTTTCAGTTGTTCGTGGACTTCCTTTGTTTATTGATGTTTTAGCTGCAACACTTTCAGAAATGAAGATTCAAAAGGCTTACTTAGCTGAAGAAATCAAGACTGAAAACCCAGAACAATTTGCTGCTATTCAAGCATTGTTAGATGATGATGTTGAAGTTGTCTTCATCTCACATGACGAGCTTAAAGCTATGAGTCGTGATGATAACAATATCGCGACGGTTCGCACAGGTGAAATCACGCCATTCTCAAATATTGTTTTGGAATCAAACGTTGATTTTGCTGGTGAAGCAATTAAGTAATATATATATTAATATTTTTTAGATTAAGAAGCGGGCATCGATGAATTGATTATCCCAATTTTGCAGGGATCTTGAACTCATTTAGGGTGTGGCTTCTTTAATTTTGAACTTTTTACAATTTAATAAATCAGAATAGGATGATGAAAAAATGAATATGTTAGGATTGTTTTTCTCGCTATTAGCGATTATCGGTTGGAGTGCGTATCCAACTTTGGTTTCTTACTTTGGTGGTAAGCCGGTGCAAGGAATCTTTGGAGCCACTTGGGGAACGTTTATCGTGGCGATTGTACTTTCATTAGTAATGCAAATGCCTATGTTGCAGGGTGCTAACTTCTGGTTGGCCTTCTTCTCAGGAGCTGCGTGGGCTTTTGGAAATGTTTTGACAATTATGGCTTTTGGAATGAAGGATCAAGACGGTAATGTCTTGGGCTCAGCGAAGGCAATGCCAATTTCAACGGCTTTCCAAATCACTGCGAACGTTGTTTGGGGTGTTATCATGCTTGGTAACTGGGGTCCTGTCTCATCAAAGGTTTACGGATTTATTGCCGTTGTTGTAATCTTGGTGGGAGCTTACATGACTACTTACCAAGAAAAGAAGTCCGCAGGAAACATGCAATTATTGATGAAAGCGGTTGGAGTTTTGTTGATTGCTCAAGTTGGGTACTCATTGTACGGAATTCTTCCACAATATACGCATGGAACTGATGGAATGCACATGTTCTTGGCCCAAGCAATGGGAATGGCTGCCTTCGGATTGATTCTTGGAATCTACGAAGTTGCTAAGAACCACAATAACATCTTCCAACAAAGCACAACTTACAAGCAAATCTTCTCTGGTTTCTTCTTTGC